>CAMYJZ010000086.1 GCA_947258845.1 uncultured Ectothiorhodospiraceae bacterium
TGCCCGCGAACGACTGGAGGCGATCCGGGTCCGCGCCGTGGAGGGCGAGCACTTCGCCGCCCTCGCCCAGCACCACTCCGAGGGGCCCTCCGCCACCCGCGGCGGCGACCTGGGGTTCTTCGCCCGCAAGCAGATGGTGCCGGACTTCTCCGCCGCGGCCTTCGCGCTGGAGACGGGCGCCATCTCCGACCTCGTGGAGACGGTCTACGGCTACCACATCATCAAGCTGGAGGAGCGGCGCCCGCCCAGCCTGGCGCCCGAGGCCGAGGTCGCCGACCAGATCCGCGCCCAGCTGCTGCGCGATAAGACCCAGGCGGCGATCGAGCGCCTGCTGCAGTCGCTGCGTGAGGACGCCGACGTGGAGATCCTGGCGCCGCTGTAAACCCCCTGCCGCCCCGGCCGGCGTCCCGGCCGGGGCCGTTTCCCGCCCGCCCGCGGGGTGTCCTGAACCCGCCCGGCGGGTGAGCCGGCGCCAATCCGCTGCGCCGCGATTATTTTCAAGCTATTGATAAAAATAACATTATTTCCGGCGCAGTGGCGGGCCCGGCGAGAGCGTCAAAAAATTAACATTTTGGTATTGATTCCCCCTCGAAATCGTTATTTAATGAATTGCAAGGTGTTGTATAGTGCACGGTTCGTACTTATTACTACGTAGTCAGTAACCCATTTGTATTAGGCCAGACGGCAAGCAACCCCGGTTTCACACCTGCATCAAGGGACGATTGTCGGGGTGCGGTCAACGGGTCGAAGCGAATAACAATAATTTTCCAGGCGTCACGACATGAAATTTTTGATGGACTTTACAGACAGGTACACCGACCCGGTCCCGGTGTGCCGCCACGCGGCCATCTTCCTGACTTATTCCAGTGCCTGCCGCAACCCGCGGGGCAGGTTGCCCGGTGGCCGCAGATGAAGAAGCGCGGGCAGTCCCGTAGGACCTCGTCACCAGCGTCCCCGGAACACGGGTACCAGGTGCCGGCCGGCGTCGCCCGGCGGCCTGCGCTCAGACGGGTACACCACTCGCGCCCACCCCGCATCGCCCTGTTTTCCCACGATACCATGGGGCTCGGGCATGCCCGGCGCAACCTGACCATCGCCCGGACCCTGGCGGGTGCGGGTCTGCGCGCCAACGTGCTGCTGATCACGGGCGCGAATGCCATGGGTGGCCTGACGATGCCGCGAGGTATCGATTGCGTGACCCTGCCCGCCATTCACAAGGGCATCAACAAGCAGTTCAGGCCGCGTTCACTGGACCTGCCGCTGGGTGAACTAACCTCGATCCGTTCCAAGATCACCCGCGGTGCACTGGAGGCCTTCGATCCGGACGTTTTCATCGTAGACAACGTACCGCGCGGCGCCAATGGTGAACTGGACGAATCACTGCGTTTTCTGCATAACCGGGGCGGTACCACCTGCATACTCGGGTTGCGCGATATCATCGACAGCCCGGAGAACGTGGCCGCCGAATGGGCGGAGCGCTCCAACGAGGCGTGCATCGAGCAGTACTATGACGCCGTCTGGGTATACGGGGACCGGACGATCTTCGATCCCGTGAAGGAATACGGCTTTTCCGACCGAATCGCCGACCGGCTGCAGTTCACCGGCTATCTCGAGCGCGGCCTGGACGCCACCTCTGCAGGTTGCGGCAGTGGCGTCGACGGTATCGAGCTGCCGCTGGGCGAACTGCTGCTGTGCATGGCCGGCGGCGGGCAGGACGGTGCGCAGCTGGCGCGGGCGGTCTGCGAGGCCACCCTGCCGGACGGGATGAGCGCGGTGATCCTGACCGGTCCCTTCATGCCACCGAACATCCGGGGCAAGCTCACCGCCTATGCCGCGTCCCGGCCGAATCTACAGGTGCTGGAGTACCATCCCGAGCCCCTGCGGTTGTTGATGCATGCCGAGCGTGTTATCTCCATGGGCGGCTACAACTCGGTCTCCGAGATCCTCTCGCTGCAGAAAAAGGCGCTTATCGTGCCACGCGTTGTGCCGCGGCACGAGCAACTGATCCGCGTCGAGCGCCTCGCGGCACTGGGCCTGGTGGACATGGCCCATCCCGACGCGCTCACGCCCGCAGCGATCAGCCGCTGGGTGGGCACACCGTCTCAGGTTGGGCTGCAGAACATCGATCGGGTCAACTTCAGCGGCCTGTCACACCTGCAGCGACTGGTCAGGGACGTGTTCGAGGCGCACGACCTCGCGGCGAAGCCCTGAACCGGGCACCCCGCATGGAGAAGATCCTTTTTTACTGCCAGAGCAGCCTTGGCATCGGCCACACCATCCGCAGCCTGCGCATCGCCGCGGGATTGAGCCGGCGCTTCGAGGTGCACTTCCTGCACGGGGGGGAGCTGATACCGGACCTGCCGGTGCCGGCCGCCATCGACATGATTCACCTGCCGGCCATCAGCAGCGATGCCGAGTTCACCACGCTGACCCCGTCGGACCCTGAACTGGGCCTGGACGAGGCCTTCGAGCAGCGCCGGGACATCATGCTCGAGGCCCTGGAGCGGACCGCGCCCGCCATCGTGCTGGTGGAACTCTATCCCTTCGGACGGCGCCAGTTCGGCCCCGAGCTCGAACCCCTGCTCGAGCGGGCGAAACAGCGCGGTGCCCGCATCGTGTGCAGCCTGCGCGACATCCTGGTCGGGCGCAGCGACCAGGCGGCCTACGAGCGCAAGGTCCTGAAGCTGATGAACCGCTACTTCGACCTGCTGCTGGTGCACAGCGATCCGGGCTTCCAGGCGTTGCACGATTCCTTCGCCACGCTGGATCAGTTGCGGGCGCAGGTGGTCTACACCGGCTATGTGGTTCCACCGCTGGAGCGGGCATCTGAAGAAAAAACGGATACCATCATCGCCAGCATCGGCGGAGGTCGTTTCGGGCATGAGCTGGCCGAGGCTGTGGTCCGGGCCGCCCCCTTGCTTGCCGGTCACATCCCCCACCGCATCGAGCTCTACACCGGCCCGTTCTGCCCGGAGGACGTGGCTGCACACCTGCAAGATCTGGCGGCCGGGGTGGAGAACCTCACGGTGGCGCGCTTCACCCCGGACCTGCACCAGCGGCTTACCGGCGCGGCCCTCTCGATCAGCATGGGCGGCTACAATACCACCATGAACGTGCTGGCGACGGGGGTGCGTGCCCTGATGCTCGGCTGCAGCAACAACGGCGGTATGGACCAGGTCGAGCGGGTCGAGAAGCTCGGCCGGCTGGGGGTGGTCGATGCGCTGCATCCGGACGACCTCGAACCGCGCGTATTCGCCGACCGGGTAGTCGCCTGTCTCGGGCGGGAGCCGGTGCCGGCGGTCATCGATATCGACGGCGTGGCGACCAGCACCCGCGTTCTGGATGGATTCATCACGTCTCCGGGAAGCGATAACCTCTCCAGGATGGGTAACCATGGTTAACATGAAAATCTGTATCACAACGCTCGAATTCCCGCCCGACGTCGGCGGGGTCGGCGTGTCCGTCAGGCGCATCGGCCGCATGCTGGCCGAACTCGGCCACGAGGTGCACGTGGTGGTGTTCCACACCCGGCGCTTCATGGAGACACAGTCCGAGACGGGCCGGAAGGGGTTCCGGACCAGCGAGGATAACGGTCTTTTCGTACACCGTTTCGAATCGGTGCTGCGCAGTGAGTCGATTTCCATGCAGGAATTCATGAGCGATGTCTATGCCGCCCTGCGCAAGCTGCACGAGCAGGAACGCTTCGACGTGTTCCACGGCTTCTATCTCAACGAGACCGGCTTCCTGACCACCCTGCTGGCCAGGGAGGTGGACCGGCCCGTGATCAACAGTGCACGCGGTGCGGACCTGCACCGCAACGTGTTCGAACCCAAGCTCTACGCCCAGATCCAGTGGACACTGGAGCATTCCAGCTGGCTGACCTTCGTCAGCCGGGAACTGGAACGGCGTGCGCTTATCCTCGCCCCGCCGGTGCGCGGTCGCACCACGGCGTTCTGGAACTCCATCGTCCCCATCGATTTCGAAGGTATCGAACGGCCGTCGAATGCGCATGGTCTTGAGGGGCAGGTCATCAGCACCTTCGGCAACCTGCGCGACAAGAAGGGCATCGATTACCTGGTGTGGGCCTGTGCCGAACTGGCGCGCGAGATCGACCTGACTCTGCTGATGGTGGGCGATTTCGTCCCCAAGGAAAAGGCGCACTGGGAGGAATTCATTCGTAACAGCGGCATTGCCGAGCGTATCGTGGTCACCGGCCGGCTACCGCGCGAACAGGCACTCGGTTATCACCACCTCACGGATGTCTACACCATTCCCTCGCTGCGCGACGGTTGCCCCAATGCCATGATGGAGGCGATGCTGGCCGGCAAGGCGATCGTCGGGAGCAGCGCCGATGCTATCGGTGAGATCCTCGAGCACGAGCACAACGCCCTGGTGGTCCGTCCGGGCCATAGCGCGGACCTGGTCGAGGCCCTGGGGCAGCTGCTCACGGACCCGGACCTGCGGGAGCGCCTCGGTGCGGCCGCCCGCGAAAAGGCACTCACCGACCTGGCGCCGGAGCGCGAGCAGGAGAACTGGCTGCGGGTCTACGACCGGGTCATGTCGCCCGCCGCACCCTGCGTGGTCGAGGTTAGGGGCGCGCGCCAGTCGTGATGCCATGGCACGCTCCCGCAAGACCGTTCCGCTAAAGAAGGTCCTCCCGGGGCTGCTGCACTTGGGCCGGGCCTTCTGGCCGCAGATTCGGCAGCAGGGGGCGATGATCAGCCTGTCCCTGCTGGTGCTGCTGTTTTCCATCCTCGCCCGGGTGCTGGAACCCTGGCCGCTGAAGCTGATGTTCGACTGGATCATCATCCCGCCGGACCCGGCGGGCGGCGACACCGCGCTCTCCACGCTGCAGCCACCGGGCTTCCTGGACGATACCGGCCTGCTGCTGGGGACACTGGCGATTGCACTGGTCGCCTTCACGGCCCTGCGGGCTATCGGCGAATACTATGCCCGGGTCGGCATGGCCCTGGCGGCCACCCGCATCATCACCGATATCCGTGCGCGGATGTTCCGACACCTGCAGCAGCTCTCCCTGCGCTACCACAACCAGGCGAGGAGCGGTGACCTGGTCACCCGCTTTACCTACGACGTGGAGCGGTTGCGCGACACCGCCGTCACCGCCGCACTGCCGCTGGTCGCCAACCTGCTGACCCTGGTTGCCATGTTCGGGGTCATGTTCTGGTTCGACTGGAAGCTGGCGCTGATCCCGCTGGCGGTGCTGCCGCTGTTCTATCTCTCCACGGTGCGGACCAGCCGCTCCATCCAGCAGGTGGTGCGCGAGCAGCGCAAGCGCGACGGCGCGCTGGCGGCCGCCACTGCCGAGGTGATCGGCGCCATCAAGTACGTGCAGGTCCTGTCGCTGGGGGGGTTACAGGAGCGGGCCTTCGCGCGCCAGAACAAGAAGAGCCTGAAACAGGGCGCCCAGGCGCAGCGGCTCTCGGCCAGCCTGGAGCGAAAGGTGGACATCATCCTGGCCGTGGCCACCGCCCTGGTGCTGTGGCGCGGTGTCTACCTAGTGGTCGCGGGTGCGATTACCCCCGGGACGCTGATCCTGTTTATCACCTATCTCAAGTTCGTGTTCCGGCCCATGCGCCAGGTGGCGAAATACCTGACCCGGATTGCCCGGGCCACGGCCTCCGGCGAGCGTATCCTGGAGGTGCTCGACACGACGCCCGAGATCCTCGACCGCCCGGATGCCGTGGAGGCCGGTACGCTCACGGGCCACATC
>CAMYJZ010000087.1 GCA_947258845.1 uncultured Ectothiorhodospiraceae bacterium
GGGTATCCTGGATCCCGCCAAGGTCACGCGTTACGCGCTGCAGAACGCGGCTTCCGTCGCCGGCCTGATCATCACCACCGAGGCGATGGTTGCCGAGGCGCCGAAGGAAGAGGGCGGAGCCCCGGCCATGCCTGATATGGGTGGCATGGGTGGAATGGGTGGAATGGGCGGCATGATGTAAGTCACCCGCAGCCCGCTGCAAACAAGAGCCCCGCTTCGTGCGGGGCTTTTTTTGCCACGGAACCCACGGAAAAATAATCAGGCTCGTCCCCAAATCGAGAGGTAGATTGCCGTTGTAGGGCCGAATTGATTCGGCCAACAGCCTTGCCATCCGAAGGAATGTGTCTTGTCTTAATTGATGTGTTAGCCACTCACGCAGGGGAAGATCCTAATTATTTTCCTGTAGGAGCGCCTCGTTTATGCCCAGCGATTAATCGGATGCAGGCGCGATCGAGTGTCAGCTGTAGGCCGTCTTAGTGCAAGCGTAACGATGATTATGATCAACACAGACACGCATTCTCTGAAAGCCGATCGCGCCTGCGAGGCGCTCCTACAACACATTTTTTACTTCTTACTTTTAATCGTCTCCGTCCGGCCGATCGCGCCTGCGAGGCGCTCCTACAATTATTAACTTTCCGTGTCTTTCCGTGGCTAATAAAGGAATCATAATAAACGTCAAACTCCGCTGGGCAGTTTACCGAGGACGCCACTGCTGAAGGATGACAGGGTCTCGGGCTCCTCGTCATCCGGTTCCTCATCTTCCATCAGGCTGAGGACTGTCTTGTCCTTGGGTACTGTTTCCTTTTCCTTGTCGCTAAGGTTGATTTTCAGGCGCAGGTTGTTGGGCGAGTCGGCATTTTTCAGAGCTTCGTCGATGTCGATCTTGCCGGCCTGGAAGAGTTTGTAGAGTGCGTTGTCAAAGGTCTGCATGCCGAGGCCTTCCGACTTCTCCATGATTTCCTTTATCTCGTGCACGTCGCCGCGGCGGATCATGTCCTGCACCAGTGGCGTACCTATCAGGATCTCGATGGCCGCCGCACGCTTGCCATCGGAAGTCTTGACCAGGCGTTGGGAAACGAAGGCGCGCAGGTTAAGTGACAGGTCCAGCAGCAGCTGGTTGCGGCGGTCCTCGGGGAAGAAGTTGATGATGCGATCGAGGGCCTGGTTGGCGTTGTTGGCGTGCAGGGTCGAGATGGCGAGGTGGCCGGTCTCGGCAAAGGCGATGGCATGCTCCATGGTTTCGCGGTCGCGGATCTCGCCGATCAGGATGACATCCGGGGCCTGGCGCAGGGTGTTCTTCAGCGCATCCTCGTAGCAGTCCGTGTCCAGCCCGACCTCGCGCTGGTTGACGATGGACTTCTTGTGGGTGTGGATGAACTCGACCGGGTCCTCGATGGTGATAATGTGGCCGGCGCTGTGAGTGTTGCGGTAGTCGATCAGCGAGGCCAGTGAGGTGGATTTGCCTGAGCCCGTGGCCCCCACGAACAACACCAGGCCGCGCTTGGCCATGATGACGTCGGTCAGCACCTTGGGCAGGCCGAGCAATTCCCAGTTCGGGATGTTGGTTACGATGTTACGGATCACCAGGGAGATGCTGTTGCGCTGGCGGAAGATATTGACCCGGAAGCGCCCGATGCCCTGCTCGGAGATCGCCAGGTTCATTTCCGGCTTGCGCTCGAATTCGGCTATCTGATCGGCGTCCATGATGGTGTAGGCGATGGACTTGACCTGCTCCTCGGTCAGCGGGTCCGGTTCCAGCGGGGTGAGGTTGCCGTGGATCTTGGCGCTCGGCGGGGCGCCGGCGCTGAGATAGATATCGGATCCGTTCTGTTCGACCAAGGTCTTGAGATAGGCGCGAAAATGCATAAATACCCTCCCGGCTGTATATAATCGGTTTTGACACCGATTTGTCGGCAGACGGACGGATAAACTTGAACAACTAGAATGGTCAGCAACGCGCACACCCCGATGGCCGTCAACCGGCAGCTGGCAGCGGAGCTGCCGGAGGCCCTGAAGGGCTATCTGAGCGACTCCTGGGAGGCCTTCGAGCGGGCCGCCAGCGAGGCGCAGTTCCCGTTGCCGCGCGATGCCGATTTCGCCACCAGCCTGCTGCGCGTCTGGGCCTGCAGCGAATTTGTCACCAACCTGTGCATTAATAAGCCGGAGATCCTCTTCGGGCTGCTCGAGGAAGGTACGCTGCTGGCAGATTACGGTATCGGCGAGCATGAGCGCCGGCTCGGGCAGGCGCTGCAGGGGGTCAGGGACGACGCGGCGCTCGGGCAGGCGCTGCGCGGGTTTCGCAACCGTGAGCTGTTCCGCATTGCCTGGCGCGACCTGGCCGGCTGGGCCTGTCTCGACGAGGTGCTGGGCGACCTGTCGTCGCTGGCGGATGCCTGCGTCTCGGCCGCGCTCACCCACATCAACCGGTGGGCCATCGAGGAAAACAGCCGTCCGAGAAACAAACTGGCGTCCTCGCTGGTGGTGCTGGGGATGGGCAAGCTGGGCGCGCGCGAGCTGAATTTTTCCTCCGATATCGATCTGATCTTCGCCTACCCGGATATGCCGGACACCTGGGATGACCGCGGGATCAGTGCCGAGCAGTTTTATCTGCAGATCGGTCAGCGGCTGATCCGTGCGCTGGATGATGTCAACGAACACGGTTTCGTGTACCGCGTCGACATGCGCCTGCGTCCCTACGGCGACAGCGGGCCGCTGGCCGCCAGCTTCGATGCCATGGCAGAGTATTACCAGCTGCAGGGCCGGGAATGGGAGCGCTACGCCATGATCAAGGCGCGCCCGGTGGCCGGCCCCGGGCCGGCGGCTGCCCGGCTGATGAAGATGCTGCAGCCCTTTGTCTACCGGCGTTACCTGGACTTCGGGGCCTTCGAGTCGCTGCGCAATCTCAAGGAGCAGATCGCGCGCGAGGTCGAACGCAAGGGCATGCGCGACAATATCAAGCTGGGCCCCGGCGGGATCCGCGAGATCGAGTTTATCGCCCAGGCCTTCCAGCTGGTGCGCGGCGGTCGCCAGGAATTGCTGCAGCAGCGCGGTGTCCTGGCCATACTGGAGGCGCTGGCGGTGCTGGGGTATCTCCCGGCCCACGTGACCCTGCAGCTTTCCGAGGCCTACGTGTTCCTGCGGCGCGTGGAGAACCGCTTGCAGGCCTACGCGGATCAGCAGGTGCACGAGCTGCCCGGCGATGACCTGGGCAAGGTGCGGCTGGCCTATGCCATGGGCTTCGATGACTGGGATGCATTCGCCAGGGAGCTGGCCGGGCACCGACGCCTGGTGCAGGAGCACTTCGAACAGGTGTTTGCCGCACCGGAAACCAAGGTGTCGGCCAGCGACAAGGAAAAGGCCCCGGACCTCGAGTCGGTGTGGCGCGCGGAGCTCGATAACAGCGAGGCGTTCAAGGCGCTGACCCGGGCCGGGTACCCCGAGGCCGGCGAGGTGCTGCGCTGGCTGGGCGGCTTCCGCGAGGGTCCGGTGACGCGGTTTCTCGGTGAGCAGGGCCGGCAGCGACTCGACCAGCTGATGCCCAGGCTGCTGGGCGTGGCCGCCGCCGTCGAGGAGCCGACCATGGCGCTGAAGCGGGTAGGCGAGCTGCTGGAGGCCGTTGCCGGGCGCACCTCCTATCTCTCACTGCTGGTCGAAAACCCCATGGCCCTGACGCAACTGGTCCAGCTGTGCTCGGCCAGCGCCTGGGTGGCGGCCCAGCTGGCGCAGTACCCCATCCTGCTGGATGAGCTGCTCGACCCGCGCGCCCTTTACGATCCCCTCGACAAGGCCGGTTTGCAGGGTGTCCTGGAGATCCGCCTGGCCGGCATCCCGGACGATGACCTCGAGCTGTACATGGACCGCCTGCGCCAGTTCAAGCAGGCCGCCGTGCTGCACGTGGCGGCCACTGACATCGTCACGGACATGCCGGTCCCCAGGGTCGGCGACCGTCTCACCCTGATCGCCGAGGTGGTGCTGGAGGCCGTCCTGCAGCTGGCCTGGAATTACCTGGTGGAGCGCTATGGCGAGCCCGGCTACCGGCTGCGCGGCAAGCAGCGCACGGCCCGTTTCGCCATCGTCGGCTACGGCAAGGTGGGCGGGATCGAGCTGGGCTACGGCTCCGACCTGGACCTGGTGTTCCTCCACGACAGCTGCGGCGATGACCAGCATACCGCGGGGCCGAAGCGGCTGGACAATGGCGAATTCTTTACCCGTCTCAGCCAGCGCATCATCCACATCATGAACACCTTTACCTCGGCCGGCATACTCTACGAGGTGGATATGCGGCTGCGGCCGAATGGTGCCTCTGGCCTGCTGGTCAGTAGCCTGGAGGCGTTCGGGGACTACCAGCGGCGCAGTGCCTGGACCTGGGAGAACCAGGCCCTGGTGCGCGCGCGGGTGGTAGCCGGCAGTGATGAGATCGCGCGCCAGTTCGAGCGGATCCGTTCCGGGGTGCTGGCAAGGCCGCGGGATGGCAGCAAGCTCGGTGGGGAAGTGCGCGATATGCGCCAGCGCATGCGCGGGGAACTCGACCGCTCCAGCGTCCGGCGCTTTGACCTGAAACAGGGTCGGGGCGGTATCGTCGACATTGAATTTATGGTTCAATGGGCCGTTCTGCGCTGGTCCAGTGAGCACGCGGAATTGCTCAGGTACACCGACAACCTGAGGCTGCTGGAAGCTATTTCCCAGGCCGGTTTGATGCCCGAGGACGAAGTGGCGGCATTGACGACCGCCTATCTCGATATACGGCGGCGCATTAACCATCTTGCCCTGCAGGAAGAGGAACCGGTGGTCGGGAACGACGAGTTCCTTGAGGAGCGCAAGACCGTGGCGGCGATCTGGGACCGGCTGATCGGTGGGGACGAGGGGTGAAAGGTGAAGAGTGAGAAGTGAGAAGAATAGCCACGGAATCCACGGAAGAACACGAAAGAATAATAAAATTGTAGGAGCGCCTCGCAGGCGCGATCGGCCGGACGGTGGCAGTAAGAAGTGAAAAGAAAGAAGTGAGAAGAAAAGCAATCTCGCCACGGAAGGATACGGAAAGATTGAAATCGTGAAGAGTGAGCAGACAGGT
Source organism: uncultured Ectothiorhodospiraceae bacterium (assembly GCA_947258845.1). GTDB lineage: Bacteria > Pseudomonadota > Gammaproteobacteria > UBA9214 > UBA9214 > CAMYJZ01. The sequence goes on from CAMYJZ010000087.1 coordinate 5,072, forward strand.
CGGAGGGTGCGTGGTGCGCACCGGAGTCGCCACGGAAGTACACTAATTAGTAATTATTGCAGGAGCGCCTTTTTTATGCCCGGCGCTTAATCGGGTACAGGCGCGATCAGAGGTGCGTCGAATGTCGCTAACGCTAATTCGACCTGCTCACTTTATCCCCCTCTCCCATGAATGGGAGAGGGTAGGGGAGAGGGTTGATAAGTTGGATTTCATAATGGCTTATCTGACCTGCGGAGTAATAGAGTACAGGAGAATGAAGCATGTCGATGGCTGACCGTGACGGTGTCATCTGGATGGATGGCGAACTGGTCCCCTGGCGCAATGCGCAGACCCATGTGCTGACGCACACCCTGCATTACGGCATGGGGGTGTTCGAGGGCGTGCGTGCCTACAAGGCCGACCAGGGTACCGCCATCTTTCGCCTGCAGGACCACACCCGCCGGCTGCTGGGCTCGGCCCACATCACCAACATGCCGGTCCCCTATGACCGGGACACCCTGAACGAGGCGCAGAGGACCGTGGTGCGCGAGAACGGGCTGGAATCCGCCTATATCCGCCCCATGTGTTTCTACGGTGCGGAGGGCATGGGGCTGCGCGCCGATAACCTCAAGGTG
>CAMYJZ010000088.1 GCA_947258845.1 uncultured Ectothiorhodospiraceae bacterium
TGCGGAAGTAGGCCGCATCGATACCCATGGCCCCGGTGGCCTTGCCGTTACGGTCGAAGGCGATCCCTTCCAGCGCGCCGATCTCCTCGAAGCGGCCGTTGCCCAGGTTGTGATAGAGGAAATTTCTGACCGTGTCGTTGGCCACAAACAGGTCGATCCAGCCGTCACGGTCATAATCCACCGGCGCGACCGCCAGGGCCTTGCCCTGCGGCAGGCCACTGACCGGGTTGTTGACAATGATGCCGGCGGCATGCGAGACATCGCTGAACAGGCCGCCGCCCTCATTGCGGTAGAGACGATTGTTGGTCCCGGTGAAGTGATTGGGGGCGCCGACAGCCCGGCCCAGCCCGGTGAGCTGAAAATCGATCTCCAGGTCGATCTCGCGCGACCACAACACGTAGTTGCCGATAAACAGGTCCAGGTCATTGTCGTTGTCGTAGTCGATAAATGTTGCCGCGGTACTCCAGTCGCTCGCCAGCCCAGCGACCTGTGCCGCGGCCGTGACATCCACGAATTGTCCGGCGTTGTTCCTGAGGAGGATGTTCTCGCCCAGTACCGTGATATAAACGTCCGTCCAGCCGTCGGCATCATAGTCGCCGACCGCAACCCCCATACCGTAGGTGGTAATGGCGAGCCCGGACTCTTCGGTCACGTTGCTGAAGCGGCCGTTGCCGTCATTCCGGTAGAGCGCCAGGGTCGGTGCCGGTTGCTGTGGTTTCTCCGACAACCAGGTCGCGTTGACCAGCAACAGGTCCTGGTCGCCGTCGTTGTCATAGTCGAGGAAGGCCGCCCCGCTGCCCATGGCCTCGGGCATCAGCTTCTCCCCCTGGCTGCCGTTGACATGCACGAAGTCAATCCCCGCCTCTTCGGTGATGTCGGTGAAGGCAGCGGCGGGTGGGGTGTGCAGCGGTGTCGCGGTCTCGATGACCGGGCCGGAGACCACTGCCTCCTCTATCGCTTCCGGTTCCGCATTCTCGCGTGACAGGTACCAGAGGCCGGCGGCGCCCAGGGCAATCACCAGGATGACACCCAGGGAGCGGTAAAAGACTGTGCGGATAACGGCCTCGCCCCTGTAGGGCTGTCTTGATAAATTATCCTGTTTCATGGCTGCCGGGTCTTTCTGTCCTGCTTGTTGAGTACATAGATGGCAATGGCCGCCGCGGCCTTGTCCGCGGCCGGGTTGCGGCTGCGATGCAGGGTGGCGGCCTGCTCGACAGCATTGTCATCCGGGCGGTATTTCTCGTGCAGCGCCCGGTGCCGTTGTGCCTGCTCTGTGTAGTCGAGTGCGCTATAGACCAGTGCCAGGTTGTGGTGTGCGCTCAGGTTCTCGGGTTCGATTTCCAGGGTCCGCATGAACCAGTCGCGCGCCTGGCCGAGCACCTCGCGGCGCTGCGCCTCGTTCGCCGCGCCGCGCAACTGTCGGGAACGCTCGAACAGGATGCGCCCCAGTTCGTTCAGTACCCGGACATCGTAGGAGAAATCGAAGCCGCGCCTGCGGGCATCCTGGAAACGGGTCTCGATGATGTTCTTCAAGGTCTGTTCGGCCTCGCGCAGGTAGCCGTTCTCGCGGTCTATAAGTGCGCTGAACCAGGCGATGGTCCAGGACGGGGCCGGTGATGTGCTGGTACTGGCGCGCATCAGGGCGCGCGCGGCCTCGTTCAGGCGCCCTTCCCTGAAATAGACCCGCGCCAGGTTGAGCGGGCCCTTGCCGTCACCCAGGGCTTCCACCTGCTGGAAGGCGGCTTCGGCCTGGCGCAGTTCGCCCTTGCCGCTGCCCGCGACCGCACTGCCCTCGCGCAACAGGCCGATACCGTAATCGTTCCAGCGCTCGATAACAGGGATTTCCGGCGTCTGTTGGGGCAGTTCTCCCGGTCGTGACTCCACCGGCAGCGTGATGCTGTCGGTCGCCATGGTGGTGATAGGCAGGTCGTTGTAGGTGAAGGCCTCGCCCTGCAGGTGACGCAGGTAGGTGGTATCGAACTTGCGGTAGTTCAGCCGGGCCTCGATCTCGATGGGGCCATCCGCATCGGCAGGCACCTCCAGCAGGTAATGCACCACCGATGCCGCCCCCGGCGGGATCTGGTGGTTGTAGAGCGGTACGAAGATATCCTGGGCATTGCGGCGATCGATGCGGTTGCCCTCGCGGTCCAGGACATAGGAATTCACGAAATAGGACCAGGGGTCGACGGCCCCGTCCGCGTCGAGATCGCCGCTGTGGCCGATCACCCGGCCGTTGCTTGATGCGCTGACGTCAATCCAGAGCTCGTTGGAATCGGCCGTCCCCTGGGTCAGGTGGTGACCGACCCCGGTGGTGCGCACGACCAGTTCCAGCAGATAACGCCGTCCCGGTTTGAGCACCGGCAGTTCGGGGCGCAGCGGCGCATGCAGCTTGCCGTCGATACGCCCGCCTTCCTTGATGCCGAAGATATCGATGCGCGTCACGTTACTGAGACGATCCTGGTGGGCCTGCATGACCCAGTCCGGCAGGTCCAGCAGGTGGGCGATGCCGGTATTGGCGGCCGGGAAGTGGTGGTTGTGTACGCTGCGCTCGCCGCTGGCGTCGAAATCACGGGCCGCCGGATCGTCGGAGGGCGTCAGCTGCATGTGGCAGTCACTGCAGCGCGAGGCCGCCTGCGGCGGATAGTAGAAGCTGTCGACCCGGTGCCCGGATACGCCGCTGAACAGGAAGCTGTCGTAGTGGTTCTGCCCGCGCAGCCAGCGGTAGTGGTTGACCTCCTCGGGTATGTGCGCCTTGTGGCAGGTCGAGCAGAAGGCCGCCTCCCGGTGGAAGGGTCTCAGCAGGGTCTTGCTGTGAAAGGCCGGCTTGGCCTTGATCAACTGGTGGTTGATGGCCTTGAAGAGTCCGGACTTACTGTAGGCGAACGGGTAGCGCGGCGGATCCACTATGGTGTAGTTGCCGTTGCCGACGGTGCCGTCCAGAGCGGTGATGGCGTGACAGCTCAGGCAGGTGATGCCGGCCTGCCCCGTCGGGTCGTTGTCGGTATCGAAGTCCGGGTCGTCAAAGCGACCGTCGAACAGGGGGACCGGGTCATGGCAGGCGGCACAGAAACGCGCGGCCTGCATCGTTCCGTCGCGTTGCATGACGACCTTGCGGGTTTCCTCGACGCTGAACTTGTAGACCGGGTTATTGAAAGAACTGAAGCGGTGGACACTGTGCGCGTGCTGTTCCGCGATCTCGCCGTGACATACCGCGCACTCGTCGTCTGTCATCAGGTGACTGGCCGGGATGGTGTCGCTGCCGGCGAGCACCGCCAGCGAGGGCAGGAATTCCACCTTCTGTTGCGGTTCACCGCTGGTCCGGGTACTGACGTGCAGCACCAGCATCACGGCCGCAAAGGCCGCGGCCGCAAGCGTCCAGCGCAGGCCCCGCTGCCAGCGGATCGGCCGGCCCGCGAGGCGGTGCAGCACAAACAGCCAGGCGACGGCCAGGGGACTGGCGATATGTACCCAGTAGGCAGCGCGGCGTACCAGCGGGTCATTGATTTCGAAGAAATCGAAGCGGGTCAGCATCAGCCCGGTGAACAGCAGTACCAGGGCGATGCTGAACAGCGCAATCCCGGCGCGTACCGCGTAGCGGTTGGGGCGCCGCCAGGCGCGGCGCATGTGCGTGAGTCCGAACAGGATCACCGGCACGGTGAGCAGCAGTCCCATCGCCAGATGCAGCAGGAACATCAGCAGGTAGAAATAGTCCTGGTGGATCTGGTTGCTCGAGTGTTCCAGGTAGGTGATGGTGACCAGGTAGACCGAGTTGACGACCAGCAGCGCAAACAGCAGGAAGACCAGTCCAAGCAGGCGCCTGAGGCGCTCGCTCACCACCGGTTTGTCGCGTGTCCTGTCCAGGTCCGCCGCAGTCATCGTGTCCTGCCTTTATACAATTCCGGTACCCTCCCTTGTTGCAGGTCCCCTGTTAAATCAGTAGGAAAATCCGCGCGTTGCGCATGCCTCCCCTGCATGGCCTTGCGCACCATAACACCACGGGACTGCGCACAGTCCCGGACAGTCAAAGTATCGCTGGATTTATGTCGCTGGCGTCTTGATTTTGATCAACTTCTTTAGACTTTTTCTAACCGGCTGGCCTATTTCTTAAAATACTGTATATAATCACAGTAGTCGGGCGGCCCTGCCCGGCCTGTTGCCAGCAACCCCTGAACACGGAAATTGCGCATGCCGTCTGTTAGCCGTTCCCCCCGTCCCGACTGTCCGGAGTTTGCCGGTCACTGTCCCGTGGTCTGGCCCCGAGCCATCATCCTGGTCGACATGAACGCCTTTTTCGCGTCCATCGAGCAGCGCGACCGCCCCGAATGGCGCGGACGCCCGGTGGCGATCACCAACGGCCGCCAGGGTACCTGCATTATCACCTGCTCCTACGAGGCCAGGGCCTATGGTATCAAGACCGGCATGCGCCTGAAAAAGGCGCGCGTGCTGTGCCCGGAGCTGATCCAGTGTCCGGCGCAGCCGGAGCGTTATGCCGCTACCTCTATCGCCATTATGGAGGCGCTGCAGGACGTGACGCCCGATATGGAGGTGTTTTCCGTGGACGAGGCCTTTCTGGACGTCACCCATTGCCAGCGCCTGCTGGGTACGCCCCTGCGCATGGCCCGGTTGGTAAAGCACAGGGTGTTCGAGGCCTCCGGTGTGCTGTGTTCGGTGGGCGTCAGCGGTGACAAGACCACGGCCAAGTTCGCCGCCAAGCTGCACAAACCGGATGGCCTGACGGTGATCCCGCCCTGGGAGGCGGCACAACGCCTGCACGATGTGCCGGTGACAGCGCTGTGCGGTATCGCCGAGGGCATTGGTGGCTTCCTGGCGCAGCATGGCGTGCGCCGCTGCGGCGAAATCAGGCACCTGCCCATCAGCGTGCTGGCACGGCGTTTCGGCAATCCCGGGCGGCGTATCTGGTACATGTGCCAGGGGCAGGACCCCGAGAAACTGCAGTGCGAGGTCCCGGCGCCGAAGTCCATCGGTCATGGCAAGGTGGTACCGCCGGCCACCCGCGACCGGGAGGTGCTGCTCACCTACCTGCTGCACATGAGCGAGAAGGTTGGCACGCGCCTGCGGCGCCACCGGCTGCAGGCGACGACGTTCTTTATCGGTCTGCGCACGGATGCGGGCTGGGTCGGCGGCAAGCTGCGCTGCGCCCTGCCCGCCGCCGACGGCCGCGAGATCATGACGCTGTGCCGCCGGGTCATGGACGAGGCCTGGACCGGCCAGGGGGTGCACCAGGTGCAGGTGACCGCGCTGGACCCGGTGCCCGAAGGCAATCAGCTGGAACTGTTCGATGCCCTGGACGAGGAACAGCGCGAGGTCAATGCCGTGATGGACGAAATCAACCGGCGCTACGGCGAGTTTGCCCTGGCCCCGGCGCGCCTGCTCCGGCGCTCCAGCATGCCCAACGTGATTGCCCCGGCCTGGAAACCCCACGGTCATCGCCAGACGATCTGAGGGGAACGGTCGTGTCCAGCGGAGTAATTGACCACCCTCACCCCTGCCCGGCCTGTCATATATGCCGCGAGAGGCGGGAACGAAGTGGTAGGAGCGCCTTGCAGGCGCGATCGAACTGCGAGCACGACCGGTTGTATAAAACCCGGTCAGTATGCTGCGCC
>CAMYJZ010000089.1 GCA_947258845.1 uncultured Ectothiorhodospiraceae bacterium
TTAGCCAGCCGCAGGATCCGTGTTGTTACAATCGTATTTTCTCTGCGTGCTCTGCGTCTCCGCGGTTAATGTTCTTTATGTGTTGATCATTGCGCCCTTTGCGCCTTTGCGGTTAGATCCTGCTTTCGAATGACCTAATTGCTTTCAAGGCCGAGGTTCTTCCAGATGGCGACTGCGGGTTCGGCGCGGTTGAGGGTGTAGAAGTGCAGTCCGGGGGCCCCGTGTTCCAGCAGCCGGGCGCACATGGCGGTCACCACGTCTTCGCCAAAGCTGCGGATCGCCTCGAGGTCTTCGCCAAAGCTTTCCAGACGCTTGCGGATCCAGCGCGGGATCTCTGCGCCGCAGGCATCCGAGAAGCGTGCCAGCTGATGATAATTCGTTATCGGCATAATGCCCGGCACGATGGGCAGGTCGATGCCGACCTGATTGCAGCGCTCGACGAAGCGGAAGTAGGCGTCCGCGTTGTAGAAGTACTGGGTGATCGCGCTGCTGGCACCGGCCTCCACCTTGCGCTTGAAATTAGCCAGGTCCCGGTCGGGGCTGATCGCCTGGGGATGGTATTCCGGGTAGGCGGCCACCTCGATGTGAAAGTGATTGCCGGTCTCGGTGCGAATAAATTCCACCAGTTCATTGGCGTGACGGAATTCACCGGCCTCGACCATGCCCGAGGGCATGTCGCCGCGCAGGGCCACCAGATGCCTGATGCCATGCTCCTGGTAGACCTGCAGCATTTCGCGGATATTTTCCTGCGTCGAGCTGATGCAGGAGATATGCGGGGCGGTCTCGATGCCGGATTTCTCCTGGATATCGACCACCACCTCGCGGGTCCGGTCGCGCGTAGACCCGCCCGCGCCGAAGGTCACCGAGAAGAAACGCGGCTGCAGACCGGCCAGCAGCTGGCTGGTGCGTTCAAGCTTCGCCAGCCCGTCCGTCGTCTTGGGTGGGAAGAACTCGAAGCTGTAGACTGGGGTGTCGGTTTTCATTTTATGGGTCGTTTTTACCGCAGAGGCGCAGAGGACGCAGAGAAAAAAAATCAAATAATACTAATCGTTGCCTGAAAGGTTTGTATGCGGATGCGGATAGGGAACAAGCAGTGCGTGTTTGCATTCCAATCCTGCATCCCGAGCATCCTTGCTGTCTTTTGGTTTTTCATTTTTATGAGTGCTTGCAAGCTTTTCTCTGCGCCCTCTGCGTCTCCGCGGTGAGATCAGGCTAATACCGGTAATGTTCCGGTTTGTACGGGCCGTCCACCGGGACGCCGATGTAGTCGGCCTGCTGCTCCGACAGGCGGGTGAGGTGGGCACCGATCTTCCCCAGGTGCAGGCGGGCCACTTCCTCGTCCAGTTTCTTGGGCAGGGTGTAGACACCGTTCCCGTAGTCGGACTTGTTGTTCCACAGTTCCATCTGCGCCAGGGTCTGATTGGTGAAGCTGTTGGACATGACGAAGCTGGGATGCCCGGTCGCACAGCCGAGGTTTACCAGGCGGCCGTCGGCAAGCAGGATGATCCGCTTGCCGTCCGGAAAGATGATGTGATCGACCTGCGGCTTGATGTTATCCCACTGGTAGTCCTTGAGGCTGGCGACGTTGATCTCGTTGTCGAAATGGCCGATGTTGCAGACGATGGCCTGGTCCGGCATCTTCGCCATGTGGTCGTGGTCGATGACGTGGTAATTGCCGGTGGCGGTGACGAAGATGTTGGCCTTGTCGGCGGCCTCCTCCACGGTGACCACGCGGTAGCCCTCCATGGCGGCCTGCAGGGCGCAGATCGGATCGATCTCGCTGACCCACACGGTGCAGCCCAGGCCGCGCAGTGACTGGGCACAGCCCTTGCCGACGTCCCCGTACCCGATAACCAGCGCGATTTTGCCGGCGATCATTACGTCGGTGGCCCGCTTGATGCCGTCGACCAGTGATTCGCGGCAGCCATAGAGGTTGTCAAACTTGCTCTTGGTAACCGAGTCATTGACGTTGATGGCAGGGAAGGGCAACTCGCCGCGTTCCTGCATCTGGTAGAGCCGGTGTACGCCGGTGGTGGTTTCCTCGGTGACGCCGCGGATGTTCTTGAGGATGTTCGAGTACCAGCCGGGTTGCTCGGCAAGGCGCGCCTTGATGCTGCCGTAGAGTGCGATTTCTTCCTCGCTGGTCGGATTGTCGAGCACCGTTGGATCCTGTTCGGCCCGGCTGCCCAGTATGATCAGCAGGGTGGCATCGCCGCCATCGTCCAGAATCATGTTGGGGGTGCCGCCGTCGTGCCATTCCATGATGCGGTGGGTGTACTGCCAGTATTCGTCCAGCGACTCCCCCTTGTAGGCGAATACCGGGATGTCGCGCGCGGCAATGGCGGCAGCGGCATGATCCTGGGTGGAAAAGATGTTGCAGGAGGCCCAGCGTACCTCGGCGCCAAGTTCCACCAGGGTCTCGATCAGCACCGCCGTCTGGATGGTCATGTGCAGGCTGCCCGCGATGCGTGCGCCCTTGAGGGGTTTGTCCTTGCCGTACCTGTCGCGCAGCGCCATCAGGCCCGGCATCTCGGTTTCGGCAATGGCGATTTCCTTGCGGCCCCAGTCGGTCAGGCCGATGTCGGCGATCTTGTGGTCAGGGCTCAGATTCTCTGCGGGTTGCGTACTCATGCTTGTGCCTCGTAATGAATTAAACGACGTTTTCCTGGGGTTTCAGCCCGGCGGTATCCCGCAGGGCATCGGCCAGGTCGGTGCGCTCCCAGGTGAACTGCTCCTCCTCGCGCCCGAAGTGACCGTAGGCGGCAGTGCCCCGGTAGATTGGCCTGAGCAGGTCCAGCATGGCAACCAGCCCGCGCGGGCGCAGATCGAAGTGTTCGCGGATCAGCGCTTCCAGGCGGGACTCTTCCAGTTCACCGGTGCCGAAGGTGTTGACGCTGATCGAGGTGGGCTCGGCCACGCCGATGGCATAGGAGACCTGGATTTCACAGCGTTCGGCCAGCCCGGCGGCGACGATGTTCTTGGCCACGTAGCGGGCGGCATAGGCGGCGGAACGGTCCACCTTGCTGGGATCCTTGCCCGAGAAGGCCCCGCCGCCATGGCGGGCCATGCCGCCGTAGGTGTCCACGATGATCTTGCGGCCGGTTAGCCCGCAGTCGCCCATGGGGCCGCCAATCACAAAACGGCCGGTCGGGTTGATGAAGAAGCGGGTGTCCTTGCCGATCCATTCCGCCGGCAGTACCGGCAGGATAATCTCGTCCATGACCGCCTCGCGGATGGTCTTCAGTTCCAGGTCCGGGCTGTGCTGGGTGGAGAGCACCACCGCCTCGACGCCTGCCGGGCGGCCGTCCTCGTATCGGAAGGTGACCTGGCTCTTGGCGTCCGGGCGCAACCAGGGCAGGGTGCCGTTCTTGCGCACCTCGGCCTGGCGCTGCACCAGCCGGTGCGCGTAGGTGATCGGTGCCGGCATCAGTACGTCGGTCTCGCCGGAGGCGTAGCCGAACATCAGGCCCTGGTCGCCGGCACCCTGTTCATGGTCCTCACCCTCATCCACACCCATGGCAATATCGGGAGACTGCTTGCCGATGGCGTTGAGCACGGCACAGGACTCCCAGTCAAAACCGATATCCGAGCTGTTGTAGCCGATATCGCGCACAGTGCTGCGCACGATCCCTTCCAGGTCGACCCAGGCCGAGGTGGTGACCTCGCCGGCAATGATGACCATGCCGGTCTTGACCAGCGTCTCACAGGCCACCCGTGCAGCGGTGTCCTGCTCGAGGATGGCGTCGAGGACGGCGTCCGAGATCTGGTCGGCGACCTTGTCGGGATGCCCCTCGGAAACGGATTCGGATGTAAAGGTCTGAAAGTTATACATGATTTTCTAGTTCGTGGATGGACAAACCATCAAGTCTACCTTACTGAAGTGATATTTTCATTACGGGTGGACTCCGCTTAGAGTAGGCCAACCGTGAATGAGGATGAGGCGCGCTATGGTCAGTCTGGAAACCCCCGTGTGTGAATTCGGCAAACCCGCCCCGGATTTTTCGCTGCCCGGCGTGGATGGCCGGGTCTGGAGCCTGGATGAATGCCGCGGCCCACAGGGCCTGCTGGTCATGTTCATCTGCAACCACTGCCCCTACGTCAAGGCGGTGCGCGAGCGCCTGGTACGGGATACCACGGAACTGCGAGGGCTGGGCATCAACAGCGTCGCGATCATGTCCAATGACCCGGCCCTGTATGAGGAAGACAGCTTCGAGAACATGCAGGCGGTGGCGCGTGACTACGGCTTCCCCTTTCCCTACCTGCTGGACGAATCGCAGGCCGTGGCCAGGGCCTATGGCGCCGTGTGCACCCCGGATTTCTTCGGATATAACAGTGAGTTGGAATTACAATACCGGGGTCGCCTGGATGCCAGCGGCAAGCAGACGGCCGGGGCGGATGCACGTCGCGACCTGTACGAGGCGATGCGCCAGGTGGCAGAGACCGGGCGTGGCCCCGAGGAGCAGATCCCCGGCATGGGCTGCTCCATCAAGTGGCGTGAAGAGTCGGCCGACGTCTGAGGGCGGCCTCTTTATAAGTTATTGTTATGCAGCAATAAAGCACAGGCATCTGGCGGGTGCGCGGACGATATCGACTATTGCCGTACGGGACAAACTAGGGGAAAATAGCGCGCTTCGTCATTCAGGGATGGATGTCAGGCCTGCATCGGGAACGGTTTCCCGACATAGCAAACGAATTTCGTGGTGGTTCAACGCCTCGGTGCACTGATCGGCACCCGGGGCTTTTTTTGCCACCGAACCCGTGTGAATGGCGGCCCCGTTCACGGGAACAATCGACAGAAATCCAGTGGCGCCGGCATCGTCATGGCGCCTTAATAAAGTATTCAAATCCGACAGGAGGAAAACATGGCCCAGCGCAAAGAACTCGCCAATGCAATCCGCGCGCTCAGTATGGATGCGGTGCAGAAGGCCAAGTCAGGCCACCCCGGTGCCCCGATGGGTATGGCGGACATCGCCGAAGTCTTGTGGAACGATTACCTGGTGCACAATCCGGCCAATCCGAAATGGGTCGACCGCGACCGTTTCGTGCTTTCCAACGGCCATGGCTCCATGCTGATCTATTCCCTGCTGCACCTGAGCGGCTATGACCTCGGCATCGACGATCTCAAGTCGTTCCGCCAGCTGCACTCCAGGACGCCGGGCCACCCGGAATACGGCTATGCGCCGGGAGTGGAAACCACCACCGGCCCGCTGGGGCAGGGCATCACCAATGCCGTGGGCATGGCCGCTGCCGAGAAGACCCTGGCTGCCCAGTTCAACCGTCCCGGCCACTCCATCGTTGACCATAACACCTACGTGTTTCTGGGTGACGGTTGCATGATGGAAGGTATCTCCCACGAGGCCTGCTCGCTGGCCGGTACCATGAAGCTGGGCAAGCTGATCGCCTTCTGGGACGACAACGGTATATCCATCGACGGTCATGTCACCGGCTGGTTCACCGATGACACACCGGCGCGC
>CAMYJZ010000090.1:0-4058 GCA_947258845.1 uncultured Ectothiorhodospiraceae bacterium
CGCTACCAGATCGAGTCCCAGATCGAGTCGGCCTTTCAGCGGGAGGTCTCGCTGCCTTCCGGTGGCGCGATTGTCATCGACCATACCGAGGCACTGCTTTCCATCGACATCAACTCCGCGCGCGCGACCAAGGGCAGCGATATCGAGGAAACCGCACTCAATACCAATCTCGAGGCGGCCGACGAAATAGCGCGCCAGTTGCGCATCCGCGACCTGGGTGGACTGATCGTTATCGACTTTATCGACATGCAACCCCCGCGCCACCACCGGGAAGTTGAAAACCGGCTGCGCGATGCCCTGAAGATGGACCGGGCCCGTGTCCAGATCGGTCGGATTTCCCGGTTTGGCCTGCTCGAGATGTCCCGCCAGCGCCTGCGGCCATCCCTGGGCGAGTCCAGCCAGATCGTCTGTCCGCGCTGTACCGGCCAGGGCACGATCCGCGGTGTCGAGTCCCTGTCCCTCTCGGTGCTGCGGATTATCGAAGAAGAGGCCATGAAGGAGAACACCGTCCGCGTCGTGGCCCGCGTGCCGGTCGATGTCGGCACCTACCTGCTGAACGAGAAGCGCGAGTTACTCCACGGGCTCGAGTCACGCCACCGGGTGTCGGTGATGCTGATTCCCTCACCCGCCATGGAGACACCCAATTATGAAATCCAGCGCATCCGCACGGATGAATTGCGCGGCAGCAAGGGGGAGCGCAGCTACCACATGACCCGGGTGGAGGCGGAACTTGAAGAGGCACCGATAACCGCACAGACGAGGACCGCTGTAGAGGCCCCGGCCGTCAAGACAGTTGCCCAGACCGCACCGGCACCGGAACATAAAACCGTCGCGGAAAAGCCGGCCGCCAGGAAACCCGGGATTTTCCGCAGGCTGTTCGCCGCCCTGTTCGGCGCAGGCGAAAAACCCCGGCCGGCAGAGAAAAAACCGGGAGAACGGCGGCATGGCCAGCAACGCGGCAAGGGCAGCCCTGATCGCAGTGCACGCCGTGGCAGGCAGGCCCAGCGAAGAACCCGTCCCGGCGACAACCGGCAGCCATCAGGTCGTGCACCTCGACGGGACAGGCCGCAACAGACTGAGAGGCCCCGGAAAAAGACACCCCGGAATGAGGCCGAAAAAACCAGCCGGCCTGCCAATCAGGATAAAGGCCCTGAAACCGGTACCCCTCAGGCTGAGCGCACCCAGCAGGGCCAGGGGCGCGGATCACGCCGCGGTCGTCGCGGTGGCCGACGGCGTCCATCCGGACAGCGCCGTTCTGAAGAGGGCCAGAAGGAAATCGCGGCCAATGACAGCGGCCAGTCGAGCAAGACCGGGACACCCGTCAACAGCCAGGCGAAAACACCAGCGTCGACTGAAACAGCAGTCAGGCAGGCTCCTGTCGTGACCGATACCGGCAATAAACGCGAGGCCGGGAAAGCACCGTCAAAGGCGGTCTCGCCAGACTCGGCGCAGCCGAAGACATCAGAAACAGTAAAACCGAAGGCCCAGGACAACAAACCGGAGGGAAGTCCAGCAGCCGGTGAACCTCCGGTTCAGAAAGAAAAGGTAATACCTGACTAGATGCTTACAGCCGGTACTGCTGGCGTATCTCCGCCAGCAGTCCCCGGGCAGCCAGCTCGACCAGGTCCAGCACGCGTTCAAACCCGGTGCCACCACCGTAGTAGGGGTCTGGCACCTCCCGGGCCCCTGCCTGCGGTGCAAAGTCCAGGAATAGCCTGAGCTTACCTGCCTGTTCAGTCGGGCACACTGCCAGCAGGTCGGAGTAATTATCCCGGTCCATTGCCAGCACCAGGTCGAAACGCTGGAAATCGACCTCGGCCACCCGGCGCGCACGTTGCGTGCTCAAATCGACCCCGCGCCGCAAGGCCGCCTGCATCGCCCGGCTATCCGGGCCTTCACCGACATGGTAGGCATGCGTTCCGGCCGAATCGATATGGATACGGCCGGACAGGCCTTCATTTTCCACCAGGTACTCGAAAACACCCTGGGCGGTCGGCGAACGGCAAATATTGCCCATGCAGACGAATAAAACGGATACCGCAGCTTCTCTAGTCATACCTTATTCGGTCTCAATCGATTCATATTAAAAATAATTTATCATTCAGCCGGCTCCGCCCGGTGAAAGACAACCAGGCAGCGTTAAACCAGGTGCAGCGTCTTGAAGTATCGGACATCCAGATCAGTGCCGGGGCCCGGTCGGCCATGTGCCGAAACCTCTGTTCGCTTTCGCGCAGGGCGAGTTCGACCCTTTTGTAGCGGGTGATGTCCGTGATGAAACCCTCGAGTGCAGAGAACCCGCCATCCGCCTCGTAGATGGCCTGGCCCTGTTCCCATACCCACTTGGTCTCACCGGCGGCGCCGATTAGGCGGTAGATGCGCTGGAAGCGGCGCTTCTCGTGTATGGCGGCCTCGATCTCGCGGGCAAGCCCGTCCAGGTCATCGGGATGAACCAGTTCCAGAAACGAGCGTTTTCCGGTAACGAAGTCGCTGGAGCTGTAACCGGTGAGTTCATGACAACCTTCACTGGCAAACTCCATGGTCCAGTCTTCATCGTGCCGGCAGCGGTAGACCAGGCCCGGGAGGTTGTCCAGCAGGGTCCCCATGGATATCCGTGTCTTATTCATGACATCTCCCACCGATCCGCTATCGGTAACTTCACAGATGCTGTCCACCAGCAGCTGTTAATTAATTAACTGATTGAATTTGCTTTTTGAATACCAACGATGCCTGCCGGCTGGATTGCTTCATTGCGGGAACCAGGCCCGAAACCGCTTGCAAGATACTATTTCACAGGCATTATTGTGATTCTATAAGGAAAAACCGACATACAGATTACCGAACCGGGTACATTAAAACGCCCCGGCATGATTCGGTCAGACTGGTGGCACTGCCCCACCACTCACGCGGCTGTCAGGTTTCCCTGACTCCTGTTGCCTGTTCCGACTTATCCGAGGCGCTCCAAGGATTTCCAAGGCTGGCATCTCGAGGGATGCCGTTCAGCCTTTTTCACCCTTGTAATGAAATTATAGTCCCTGGCAGCGATTCTGCCAGACCGGCCCGCACGATATGTTGATCGTATTGGCAGCGTGACCGGCAGGATGGAATCAGGAACCACCCGCACCAATCACTGCAAGAAATGCCGCTGAGAGTTCACCGCGTCCCGCCTTGTCGAGGATCTGTTCTGACGTCTGGACGATATCCGACAGCGGCCCGGTAAATATCACCATCCCCAGTTGCAGGGTCGCAGGTATATCGGCGATGGGTGCCTGGACATTGGGATGCTCCGGCGGCAGAAAAACCATCCTGATTTCTTCCACCTCGGAGGGGATTGACTCGCAGCCACCACCAGGGGCGACGTACTCGAACAATTCCTCCGGGCTATGCAGCGGCACGCTCTCCTCATTGAATTCAATGTCACCGGCCTTGGCCCTGAATTCCACAGCGAGAATCGGTTTCATGGACTGATCACCTCCTGTCTGGCCTGCCCTTCTGCATTCACCCATACATCTTAAAGTAATAGACCGGAATCGACCAGAACAGTTGAAGCGTGGCGGTCGAGGGCACGACCGCTATTGTATAAATGGCCTGGCGCGTCCCTGTCGGGGCAATCAAGGCCTGCCCGTCAGCAGGATTGTTTATACTTGGAGTCAAGCATACAGACTTGCTTGCGCGGGAGGTGACGTATGAATGCCAATGACAAACCGGCCGGAAACGAGATGGTCGCCTGCGAGATTTGCCTCAAGGAAATCCCCGTTTCCGAGGCAAAGAGCGAGGAGGCCACGGACTATGTGCTCTATTTTTGCGGCATTGACTGCTATGAAAAGTGGAAACAGCAGGCCGAAGACGAGGCCCCCTGAGGCATGCCGAGGCTCTTCAATAGTAATTATTTATTAAATACAATTATTTATAGTGCTTTTCTTGACGCAGGTTTAAGTGCCTTGCCGGGCCTGCAGCAACTGTTCGACCCGCTGCAGGTCGGCCTCGGTATCAACCCCCGGACCCGGTAGCGCCGTGGCGATGCCCACGTGAATTTTCAGGCCGTGCCACAGGGCGCGTAG
>CAMYJZ010000090.1:4088-9554 GCA_947258845.1 uncultured Ectothiorhodospiraceae bacterium
GTTGCCCGGCCTCTGAATCACGCCGCCAGGGTATCGGTGCACGGCTGAAATACAGGGCGAAACCGGCCCGGTCGAGCACCACCTTGACCACATTCGGATCCGTCATCTGCCCACTGTCGGTGACCGGGCTGGCCAGGGTGGCGATGGCGGCGGCCTCGTGAGCGGCGAGATTACCGGCCACCTGCCTGATCAGCGCAGGTGGCATCATGGGTTCGTCGCCTTGCAGGTTGACCACGATCGCGTCTTGCTGCCAGCCCAGGCTCTCCACCACCTCCGACAAGCGTTCGGTTCCGGAGCTATGTTCAGCCGAGGTCATACACACCTGCGCACCGAATGCCGTAGCCGCGGCCTCGATACGCCGGTCATCGGTAGCGACAACGATCTCTTGTGCGCCACTCCGGCGCGCGCAATCATGTACATGCTGCAGCATCGGGCGGCCCGCCAGTTGCAGCAAGGGCTTCCCGGGCAGGCGCGTCGAGGCATAACGTGCCGGTATCACCACCTTGAATGCCGTGCTCATGTCACCCGCCTGTCCCGGTCCGGCTCACCCGGCGGACTCAGACCTCCTCTTCCGCGGCCAGTGTGCGGGCCTCGTCTTCCAGCATGACCGGAATGTCCTCCCGGATCGGATAGGCAAGCCGGTCGACCTTGCAGATGAGTTCACCGGCCTCCTTGTGGTAGACCAGCGGTCCCTTGCATACGGGACAGGCAAGTATGTCGAGTAGTTTCTTGTCCATAGCTCAACTCCATCAGGGGTGTTTGTCACGCTCCAGCAACTCCAGCAGTCGGGCGCCGAACTCCGGCGGCATTTCGATTGTAACAGGGACATACCAGGCGTTAGCCAGGGGAAAATGCCGGCACTTGACCGCATCCTTGGCCGTCATGAATAGCGGGCGGGCATCACCGAAATCGAGTTCCGATTCCACAAAGGCATGGTGGTCAGGAAAGGCGTGCTCATCGACCACCAGGCCGGCCTGCCTGAGCACCGCGAAGAAGCGCTCCGGGTACCCGATGCCCGCAACCGCGTGAACGGACTGGCCGCGAAAATCCGCCAGCTCACGGATTTCCCCGGCATCCCTGAGATCACGCGCGCCAGTCGCCCTCATCCTCATGGGATATTCGCCCCGGTTAGCCAGGCCATTGGCGACCACCAGATCGACCTCGGCGAGCCGTTTCGCGGGCTCACGCAGGGGACCGGCCGGCAGACAGAGGCCGTTACCGAGTCGCCTGACACCGTCGATCACGGCGATCTCGACGTCCCGTTGCAGGGCGTAATGCTGCAGGCCGTCGTCACTCAGGATCAGGTCGCAATGGTTATGCTCGATCAGCGCCCTTGCCGCCAGCGGCCGCCGCGGTGCGACCGCCACCGGGCACCCGCTCAGACCTGCCAGTAGCACCGCCTCGTCACCCACCATCTGCGGATCGCTGTCCGGGCGCACCTGCTGGGGCCAGTGCCTGGCCTTGCCCCGGTAACCGCGGGCAACAATCCCGGGGTTGTAGCCGGCCTCCTTCAGAAAAGCGGCCAGCCAGGCAACCAGGGGGGTCTTGCCGGTGCCGCCCACGGTGATATTGCCTACCACCACCACCGGTACCGGCAGGCGGTGCCGCCTTAACAGCCTGCTGCGATAGGCCAGGCGCCTCAGCCAGATGACCAGACGGTAGAGCAGGGAGACCGGGGTCAGTAGAATCAGCCACGGGTTACGGGTATACCAGAAGTACTCCAGGCGTCTCATGTCACCTGCTGTCCGATTCAGGGCCGCGCGGGACTACTCATCCTCGACCTTTGAAGTCGCCAGCGAGATATGGATGAGGCCCAACTGGCTGGTAGCATCCAGTGCCGTGATCACGGCCTGGTGAGGAGTCTGGGCATCCGCCCGGATGATCACGGGGATTTCATCGCGATCACCGAGTGCCTTGATGATCGCCCCTTTCAGCGTCTTCAGCTCGGTGTTGACGACCTGCTGTTCACCGATGAAATAGCGACCCCCGGCATCGATGATAATCTCCAGGGACTTGTCGTCCGGCCGGGTCGCCTCGGCCGTGGCCTCGGGCAGCTCGATCTGGATGCGCGACTGATGTTCGAAGGTGGTAGAGACCATGAAGAAGATCAGCAGCAGAAACACCACATCGATGAGTGGTGTCAGGTTGACTTCAGGTTCGTTGTCGCTGCCGGGCTGGAGGTTCATGATTTACGGTTTCAATCGAGATCGTGTTCACGTTGACCGTGCATGACTTCCACCATCCGCAGGGCCTCCTGTTCCATCCGGATCACCAGCATCCGCACCCGCCCCCTGAAATAGCGGTAGAACATCAGCGTCGGGATGGCCACGGACAATCCCGCTGCCGTAGTGATCAGGGCCTCCGAGATGCCGCCGGCGAGTGCCCCGGGGTTGCCCACACCCTCCGTGGTAATGGTCGCGAAGACCTTGATCATGCCGATGACGGTGCCCAGCAGTCCCAGCAGCGGTGTTATCGCTGCAATCGTACCGAGGGAATTGAGATAGCGCTCGAGTTCATGCACCACGTGGCGCCCGGTATCCTCGATACTCTCCTTCATGATGTCATGGGTCTGTTGCCGGTTCATGATGCCGGCAGAGAGGATGCACCCCAGCGGCGAACCGTTCTGAAGTTCCTGCAAGTGGCGATCATTGAGCTGGTTGATCTTTTCCCAGCGCCAGACCTGGGCCACCAGGTTCCTGGGCAGCACCCGGCCCACCCGCAGTGACCAGATTCGTTCGGCAACGATCGCCAGCGCGATCACCGAGCAGGCGATAATCGGCAGCATCAACCATCCACCCGCTTGAACCAGTTCCAGCACTAGACCACCATCCTTTGAATATCCGGGAAGAACGTGAATTCAGCGCATGATACTTTATTTCCCGCAGCAGCCAAACAGCTTATCGTCCCCGCAGGGCCGGGCGCGCCAGTAGCGCGGCCGCGTGCAGCGATAGGCGCTGATTAGCGGTTGCCGGTCACGGCCGAGCCTGACGCTGACCGCCCCGTGGCTGGCCGTATCGAACAGCCCGGCCCCCAGTGACCGGTAGCGATCGACGACCTCCCGGCGGGGAAAACCGTAGCGGTTGCGATAACCGACGGGAAACAGCACCGTATCCGGACTGACCGCCTCGATGAACGGCCCCGACGACGAGGTCAGGCTGCCGTGGTGCGGCACCACCAGGACCTCGGCACGCAGCTCCGCCTGTTGTGTACGCAACAGGACTCGCTCGGCGGATGACTCGATATCCCCGGTCAGCAGGATGCGCTGGCCACCCGCCGCCGCGATGCGAATCACACAGGAGGCATTATTCCCCCTGCGGCGCCAGCCCTCGCCCGGATGCAGCACGCTAAACCCGACCCCGTCCCAGTTCCAGTGTTCACCGCGCCGGCAGGGCGTGGCCGTGCGCACCTTGATGGCCTCCGGGACACCGGCGCTCAATTGGGCAACGCTCAGTTCATCGAGCAGCGATGCCACTCCCCCGACATGGTCGTTATCACCGTGGCTGACGACCAGTCTGTCGATATGGCGGATGCCACGGCTGCGCAGATACGGAACCACGACGGCCCTGCCGGTATCGAAGCTCGGGCTGTAGCGTGGTCCGGCATCGTAGACCAGGGTGTGGCGGCGGGTCCGCACCACGGTGGACAGGCCCTGGCCGACATCGACCAGCGTGACCCAGGCCTCGCCGGCTCCGGGCCCGGGCGGCTTGACCACGATCATCGGGAGCATCAGCAGCAGCCCGAAGCCCCTGCCCGGGATACCGCGCGGCGCGAACAGCAGCAGGATACCCGCCGTTGCCGGCAACAGCGTCCACCACACGGGCTGGTGCCAGTGCAGCAGTGCCGGCTCCCAATCACCCAGGCGCGCGAGCAACTCCCACAGGACATCCATGAACCAGGCCGCGAGGACCAGCAAGACCGATCCCGCAGGCTCGCTGACGGCCAGCATCAGGATCCCGGTCAGTGCCGTCGGCACCACCAGCAGGCTCACCCAGGGGACCGCGACCACGTTGGCCAGCGGCGCAATCAGGGAAGCCTGCTGGAAGAACACCAGCAGCACCGGCAGCAGGCTGATGGCCAGTACAATATGTACCTGACACCATTTCCGCCAGATCCCCTCCACGCCCTGTCGACCGGCGGTGGTATAGAGGATCAGCGTCACGGCCCAGAATGACAGCCACCAGCCCGCGGCCAGCAACGCCAGCGGATCGACCAGCAACACCGCCAGCGCCGCCAGGCAGAGCACCTGCGCGGGACGCGTCTGTTTCCCCGCCCAGATCGCCAGCATGGCCACAGCGACCATCACCAGCGCCCGCCGCGTGGGGATGCCAAGACCCGCCAGACCGGCATACAGGGCAGCTGCCAGCAGGGCCGCGACTGCGGCCGCCCGGGGCGCCGGCAGGATCTCGGCGAGCGTCCCCATCCGTGACCAGGCCAGGCGGACCAGCCCGAACACCAGGCCCGCCACCAGGCTGATATGCAAGCCGGAGATCGCCATCAGGTGGCTGGTCCCGGTAGCGCGCAGGGTGTCCCAGTGCCCCGGGGTGAGGGTGCCCCGCTCCCCGATAGTCAGGGCCCGGATGAGCGGCAGGCTGCCAGAGCCGGAATCGAGCACATCGAACTGGCTGGCAATGTAGCGACGCAGACCCGCCATGAAACCTGCCGCATCATCGGCCAGCCGGCGATTGCGCGCGTCCGGCCGGACATAGCCGGTGGCGGTTATCCGCTGCTGGAACAGCCAGCGCTCGTAATCGAAGCCGCCCGGGTTGGCATAGCCGTGCGGCCGCTTCAACTTCACCGCGAGTTGCCAGCGCTCGCCCAGCGCCGGGCGCTGATCGGTCCGGTACCAGCTCAGGCGGATCGTGCCCGTGAAGGCCTGTGCCGTACCGGCGTCACTGGCCTGCTCCACGCGCAACAGCAAACGGATATCCTGATCTGAGAATTGACGCGGGATGTCGGCGACCGTGCCCTCGACCAGCAGGGTGCGGCCTTCCAGACGGGGATCCAGCAATGACTGCTGCACCTGCTGCGCATGAAATGCGGCCCAGAAAAAACCCAGTACGAACAGGGCCGGCAACCGGGCCGGTGGCCAGAACAGGCCGACGATTGCCGGCACGGCAGCCGTAAAACTCCAGGCGGGCGGGAGACCGGGCAGGTACTGCAACGCGAGTGCCCCGGCAAGAAAGGCCAGTGTCTTTGCAATCATGTTCGTCCCTGAACATATTGTGAAAGTGGTTTACGGCAGTATAGCGTAAACCGCAAGGGCCGCCGTACACCAACCCGGACCTGATTTAACGATGGTTCACGTTATTGCGAGCGCAGCGGAGCAATCTCCTGACAGTGCAATTCATCAGTTTCAGATTGCTTCGTCGCTTTGCTCCTCGGTAACTGCTCCTGCGTCGCCTAAAGCGCCTACTTTTGGTACTCTCGGCTCTGGCATCCTGCTTCGCTCTACCGAGTCCTTCCATG
>CAMYJZ010000090.1:9629-14258 GCA_947258845.1 uncultured Ectothiorhodospiraceae bacterium
TCCATGCAGTCGTCGCAATGACGAAGATTTCAGACCATCCCTAGGGCTGGATCCGGCCGTCCTCGAGGACCAGCACCCGGTCCAGGCGTTCCGCGATATGGGGATCGTGGGTCACCACCACAAAGCTGGTTCCCAGTTCCTGGTTGAGCGCCAGCATCAGTTCGTAGACCTGCTCAGCATTCCGGCGGTCGAGGTTGCCGGTCGGCTCATCGGCCAGCACGCATTGTGGCCGGGTCACCAGGGCACGGGCCACCGCGGCGCGCTGACGCTCGCCACCCGAGAGTTCGCCGGGCTTGTGTGTCAGCCGGCCGGACAACCCTACCCGGTCCAGCATGGCCTCGGCCTCGGTCGCCGCCTCGGCGGGCGCATCCCCGCGCACCAGCAAGGGCATGGCGACGTTCTCCAGGGCAGTGAACTCCGGCAGCAGGTGATGAAACTGGTAGACGAAACCCAGTGCCCGGTTGCGTAACTGCCCCAGCTGCACGGCGTTGAGGGTTTGCAGCGCCGTGCCGGTGATCTTGACCCGTCCGGCGGTCGGCGTATCCAGACCGCCCAGCAGGTGCAACAGGGTGCTCTTGCCGCTGCCGGATGATCCCATGATCGCGATGCGCTCGCCCTGCTTCACTGTCAGGTTGATATCGCGCAACACCTCCAGCGAGGTACCTGCCTCGGTGAAGGTCTTGGCGAGTTGCGTGCACTGCAGGACGCTATTCATAGCGCAGCGCCTCCGCCGGCTGGGTGCTCGCCGCGCGCCAGGCCGGATACAGGGTCGCCAGCAGGCTGAGGACCAGCGCGACGCCCGCCATCAGACCGACATCGTTCCAGTGCAGTTCCGAGGGCACGTCACTGATGTAGTAGACATCCGCGGCCAGGAACTCGGTATCGAAGAGGCGCTCGATCGCCGGCACAATGGTTTCGACATTCAGCGCCAGCGCTATCCCGCCCGCCAGGCCCAGCAGTGTTCCCAGAACCCCGATGATGGCGCCCTGGATCACGAAGATCCGCATAATGGTGGCGGGGGTGGCCCCCAGGGTGCGCAGGATCGCGATATCGGCGCGCTTGTCGGTCACCACCATCACCAGGGTAGAGACGATGTTGAAGGCCGCCACGGCAATGATCAGCGTCAGGATGATGAACATGACACGCTTCTCGGTCTTGACCGCCCGGAAGAAATTGGCATGCTGCCGGGTCCAGTCCTCCACCCGGTAATCACCGGACAGCTGGCTGCCCAGTTCCCGGCTGACTCGCGGCGCCGCGAACATGTCGTCCAGTTTCAGGCGCACACCGGTGACATCGTCGTCCAGCCGGAACAGGCGCGCGGCGTCCTCCATGTGGACCAGCGCCACGCCCCGGTCGTATTCGTACATGCCGACCTCGAACAGCCCGATCACCTTGAAACGCTTGAGCCGTGGCAGGACACCGGTCGGACCGACGATGACCTGGGGCGAGACCACGGTCACGGAATCACCCAGGCCCACGCCCAGGGAATAGGCCAGTTCGCTGCCGAGCAAAATGCCGAATTCACCGGCCTTGAGATCACGACCATCACCGACCCGGACATGCGCCAGCACATCGGATACCCGGGCCTCCTCCTCGGGCAGGATGCCGCGGATCAGCGCCCCGCTCACCTGCTTGCCGACACTCAGCATGGTCTCACCGCGTATATAAGGCGCGGCCGCGATGACCCTGGGATGCTCGCTGACCGCCTGCTCCACCAGTGGCCAGTCCTGGAGACGGCCGCCGAATGTGGACACCGTGGCGTGCGAGGCCATGCCCAGGATGCGCTCGCGCAGTTCGCGCTCGAAGCCGTTCATGACCGACAGCACCGTGATCAGCGCGGTCACACCCAGCGCGATCCCCAGCATGGAAGTCAGGGAGATAAAGGATACGAAGTGGGTGCGTGTCTTGGCATGGGTGTAACGCATGCCGACGAACAGTTCGAGCGGACGAAACATTCAGAAATCCGGGTTCAGTTGATCTGGAGCAGGATCATACAGGTACGGGGGATAATGATACAGACAAGGAATAAATATCAATCCCTGGAAAGGAATACGCCCTGACAAGGCAGGGCGTCAACCGTCATTTCAATCCATAACCAAAAACAACACCTGATGGAATTATGGTGTTTCGCTAATGACTAGATTGCCGTTGTTTAACAGATCCTGAAGGCTGGGGCCACTAAGATCCACACCATCCAGAATAATCTGCTGCACTGGATCTGAACCATCACCGTTAACGTACGCAGTTATAGTTGTATCAGTTCCATCGTAACTGATGGACAGGAAGTCACCGATATCATCGGAAGTTTCACCATCCAGAAGATCTGCGAGATCAAGAGAATCTCCCTCACTGGCATTAAAACCCAGGATGGTGTCGCTGCTACTCTCGCCGGCCAGCCACTTGAAGGTATCGCCACCGCCGTCACCGCTGAGGACGTCGTCGCCATCGAGACCGATGAGGATATCATCGACCACATTCCCGGCAATGACATCATTACCGGACGTACCCATAAGGTTTTCGGCACCGCCGCCCGATACCGCCACCGAGAAGGTGCCTGTGTCGAAATCACCGTCACCATCGGTTGCCGTGTAGGCGAAGTCGAGAGTCGTGGTGCCCGTTTCAGTCGCCGTGAACAGAGCCACAGAACTAAATTTGACCTGGGTATCGGTGCTGGCCGTCAGTGTTATCTGATCGAGGAAATAGCCGCAATCAGAGGCGATATTGAATTCAAGCAGTCCATTGACCGCCTCACCATCGGCAAACAGAAAGGTGCCGGACTCATTACCCTCGTGGACGATCACTTCTCCAGATGCATTAATCCACACGGCATCCCAGGTGATACCACCGCTATCCGCAGCCGTAAAGTTCTTGAACCCAAGGGTGATGCCACTAAAAAGATCTCTATTCCCGCCCTGGGCCTCGTTATCGAGATTGATAACAATCCCTTCACCGGCATCAAAATTGTTATTATGTACACCGATACCCGCGGCACTCGGATTTAGCAGCTCACCATTCACAGCGGTGATAGTGCCAAAATAGTCGCCGCTGTTGATGTTCATCTTGGTTACGGGGTTGGTATTAAAGTACAGGATGTCAGCCGCCTTACCGCCGATAGTGCCCGAGTCAAGAGCGAACTGTTGCTCAGAAAAAACATCCAGATGCTGTTTAAGCGAAAAAGCATAGGTTCCATCAGTATTCACTGCGAGCGTAAATACCTGAATATCTGTACCATCAACAAAGCCGATCAGGCCGCCGTTGCCGTCCTCGGTCACAATCACGGGATGACCGTTGGATGTCAGCATATGACCACATCCGCCTGTGAAACCTGCCAGATCAACAAAAACGCTGGCCAGTCCATCAGAACCCGCCGTAATGCCAAGATCACCGGTAATCGATATTGCTACTGGATTTTCTGTATAACTTGAAAAATTGCGAACAACGCCGTTATCGGCTACACCTACATCCGGACCGTCATCATCGAAATTAACTATGATCGCCGTACTTGACATTGCCTTGGAAGTGTCACCGTCGCCATCGGTTACCACAAGGCTGGCGAAGACAAGATTGCTCAAACTTACCCGGTCATCATGATCGACTGTTCCAGCCCCCGCCAAGGGATGAGCGATTGCCTGGTATTGAACGACCGAGAGACTACCATTCGCCTCCAGGGTGATCACGAATGCGACTTCTCCGAATGGATCCGCTACGCCCTCCACAGTGGTCTCGCGCCCCACGATAAAGCCGTTCTCCGTGTACAGGTAGATGCTATTGCCAGCGGTGACATCAAGCTGGCTATCCTGGCCGGAGAATGCCTCTCCCAGAGCATTGGTCAACGTAACGAGTTTTACATCGACCAAAGCAGGACCGTCCGCACCGAAGATCGCATCATCAGTCGTTACGACACTGGTGCCGCTATTTGCGGCCCCTAGGTGGGTCGCACCATATGCTGCAGTGATCAAGATAGAAGGTGTTGCCACATCATTATCTTGCTGCCCTGCAGTTTCATCATGGGTTACTGATACACCTGTGACGCTGATATCTGCAGTTGGACCGTCGTCACGTACATCTATGATCAAGGAACCTGTATCAGATCCGCCCGGGGCTGTCACTGTATAGGTGAATGCCAGTGACGCTGTTCCCTGATCAAAGATCAGGTTATCCCCTGACGGATGCTCCACATTATCAAGCAGGGTAAACTGGTAATCACCGTTTGCCTTGTCTACTGCCAGATTCCAGGAGCCATTTGCTGCGTCCAGAACAAAATGCGTATCAGTACTATTGTCAACTGCCCCCCCAGGCACATCAAAATTCACGTCAGACAGGTCGCCCCCTGAGAATGACAGTGTTCCGGAGCTGACTGTGTTGACACCAGCCAGCTGTGCCGGGTCTGCCTGACTACCGTCATCATCCCCTCCGGGGCCATCATCGAGCGCGGCTTCGGTTACCTGGCCAATATGGTCACCCATGACAAATTTGTCATTGTCCAGGATCGTGCCCGTCGCCGTGCTCGCGCCCGCATCCAGCGTCGCGCCCACCGGATCGCTCAGCTCCACCGTGAACGACTCGGTGCCCTCCACCAGCAGGTCATCCGTCACATCCAGCGTGATCGTCGCCAGCTGCTCGCCCGCC
>CAMYJZ010000090.1:14320-17380 GCA_947258845.1 uncultured Ectothiorhodospiraceae bacterium
CGGCGTCACCGCCGTGCCCGGCACTACCGTGTAGGTCAGCGTCACCGGATTGTCCGACGGCTCACTCAGCACCAGATCAAAACTGATGGTCGGATCGACACCTTCCGTCACCGTCACATCCAGACCGTCCGCTCCCGGCGCAAAACCCACCACCGTGCCGTCGTTGTCCTCGATCAGGCCTATTGCCGTTGACGTGCCAGAATTCGCATTCTGAACATCTGACAATGTCACCGTCAGATCCTCGAACGTCCCTGCACCACCTTCGAATAGCGCGTCATCAAGTGTAGGTATTACTATTGTCGCACTTGTTTGTCCGGCGGGGATTGTTACAGTCCCTGTGAGGACCGTGCTCTCAGGTAAATCCGATTCATCAGCAGAACCAAGTGTCACTGTCCAGGTGGCGGATACATCATCCTCATTATTTGGACTATCCAGGGTGACAGTAAATACGAGCGGGTTACCTTCTGTGGCAACATCACCAATACTATTCTCATTAACAATCGATAGAGTGGGAAGCCCCTGCTGACTTTGCAGCAACTCCTCCATTTCACTAAAGCCATAACCGAGACCAGTCGTCTCGTGACCACTCTCGGGGGTGACCTGGCGGGCGCGATCCGCAATGACGACAATGCTATTCCCTGCATCCTCGGTTATTTCGCCTGCGGCCGGGGCCTTGCCGACCTCGGTCGGGTCCTGCCCGGCCAGGATTGCTGCGCGGATGATTTCGGCGTCGGTCAGGCCTGCCTGCAAATACGCCGGGTAGCGGGAGGGGAACAGGTCATCATTGAAGGCGGCCGTGAAGTCCGGGCCGATATTCATCAATGAATCGTCCAGCATCTCGACCACTGCCTTGCTCTCGGCCGCTGTGATGACCACGTCGTTCGGATAGAGAAAGTCACCAACAGAGAGGGTCTGGGTGGACCCGTCGGCCCGGAGCACCTTTACATCCCCCTCGGCACCGGTCACCTTGCCAATATGGGAAACGGTGTACCCGGGTCCGGTGGTTTCACCCGCAACCATATAATCGGCCGGATCGATAATGTCCGTGTTCAGTATGGCGGTGAATGCCGGTCCGATTTGGAATTCCGAACCGTCGAGAAGTGAGATCAGGACGGCGCCATTCTTGCCCGTGGTGACGACATCATTCAGGAATATCTGACTGCCCTCTCGCAACGCCTCCGCCGTACCAGCGGCATGGGTCACGGTTGCCTGACCCTGGACGCTCAGCACTACACCAATCTGGATATTTACCATTACTTACTCCCCTGCAAGGATGACAATCTTAGTACAGACGACAGACAAGGGGATATAAGTCAAAGTATTGTCACACCAGATGGTCACCCCTGCCCTGCCGACTACTGTCATGATAGTCGACATACAGCATCCAGGCGTCTGCTTGGGCAGCTTGTGACAATTCTTTACATTCTGAGACTTGCGCCTAATCGGTGGTCGACTCCAGCCCTTGAATGACAGTGCTGGAAAAACACGGATCAGAGCGGCACGACCGGCCGCAGCAATGATTTACAGGAAGGGAGCAGCGGCAGCAGCCCAGGCCTGTCAGGCCTGGGTGCAGCCGGATGTATCAGTCAACAATCAGGTTGCTGCCAATCAGCAAGCTTTCGATAATCTCCGAGCTGGTCTGGCCGGTCGTGTCATAACCTGTCAGCTCGATGACCTGGTCATTTTCCGGGGTACCTGAACCCAGGCCGTCGCTGAACACCGTGATAGTGGTGTCCGCACCCGACTGGATACTGATATAGGTATTATCCAGGGCCGCGGCCAGCGCCGCATCGCTGCTGTGATCCAGCGATTCCTCGCCCACCAGCAGGTCTGCCAGGTTTAGCGCATCACTCTCCGTAGTGGTATTGAAGTCCAGGACGGTGTCGCTGCCACTCTCCCCTGCCAGCCAGGTGAAGGTGTCACTGCCGCCGTCACCGCTGAGGATGTCGTCACCGTCTAGACCGATGAGAATGTCGTCGACGATATTCCCGGCCATAACGTCGTTACCGGTTGAACCTTCCAGTGTATCGGTACCGCCGCCGCCGGAGACCGTCACCGAGAAGGTCCCGGTGTTGTCAGCATCGTCGTCACCGTCGGTCGCCGTGTAGGCGAAGTCCATGGTGGTGGTCCCGGTCTCGTCCGCGGTAAACAGGGCCACGGAGCTGAATTTCATTGAGCTGTCGGCACCTGCCGTTACTTCGACATAGTCGATAAAGAAGCCACTGTTGGGATCGATAGTGAACTCCAGGTCGCCTGCCGAATTGAGCACGCCGTCCTGTGGCAAGAATGTCCCGCTGGTGAATTCAGTCGGTGCTGCATTACCGGCGGCATCCACCCAGCGCACATTCCAGCCAACACCGCCTGCATCGGCCTCGTCAAAGTTGAAGAAAGCCAGCTTCAACGAGCTAACGAGGTTAACCACATCATCCGGATCCAGCCCTTCATCATCAAAATCCATGATGATCTTGTTACCTGAGTCGAAGTTGTTGTTACCGACACCGATGCCCGTGGTGCTCGGATTCAGCTTGCCGTTACCTCCCTCACCGGAAAGCTTGGCGATCCAGGAACTGCCCTCCTGGTCCAGCTTGATGCTGGTATCGACGTTGAGGTAAAGGAAATCAGCGGGCCCACCGGCAATCGAGTCGGAGTCAATATCAAACTTCAGCTCCGTGAAGACATCCAGGTGCTCGAGCAGAGTGAAGGTATACGTCCCGTCAGGATTGGCGGACAGTGTAAAGATATCCTTTCCGTCCTCTAGTTCGCCAATCAGTCCGCCGCTGCCGTCCGAACTGACGTTGACCGGCTGCCCCCGCGAGGTCAATCCACTGAGTGGACCGCCATCAGTGCTGGCGCCCTCGAAGGTGATCGAAATATCCTGCAGGCCATCCGATCCGGCACTGATGTCGAGATCGCCACTAACTGAAACCGGTATGGGACTAGATTCAGATTCGGCATGGTTGCGCAGGACACCGTAGTCGGCGGTACCGATCACCGGGCCGTCATCCTCGAACAGGATCAGTGAACCGAGTTCGACGCCGTCCGGATCAGTGTTGGTATCAC
>CAMYJZ010000091.1 GCA_947258845.1 uncultured Ectothiorhodospiraceae bacterium
TTCCCCTGATTGAGTGGGTAACACATCAATTCAGACGAGACGCATACCTTCTGATGGCGAGGTTGTTGGCCGAATGAATTCGGCCCTACAACGGTAATCTACCCACTCGATTTGGGGAAGAGCCAAAACTTTAAACACATATCGCGCCCGCGGGGCGCTCCTGCTGGTTCTTAGTCCAGGGTCGCATCACCTCTGGTAGCTGCCTGTAAATCTCAGTAATGGTATCCTCAAACCCGAACGGTACGGTTTTGTATGGTCTGCTAACGAATTCAGATACATAGGAGACAAGGCATGGAGATTATTGGTTGGGGGCTGGTCGCGTTCATTATCGGGATCCCGCTGCTGGGGGTCACGCTTTACAACCGCCTGGTGAACCTGCGCAACCAGGTCAGGAACGCCTGGCGGCAGATCGACGTGCAGCTGAAACGTCGTCACGACCTGATTCCGAACCTGGTGGAGACCGTCAAGGACTACATGTCCTATGAACAGGAGACCCTGGAGAAGGTGGTGGAGGCACGCAACCGGGCCGTGGGCGCCAGCAACCCCGAAGAGTCGATCATGGCCGAGGGCATCCTGGGCGCCGCCCTGGGCAAGCTGTTCGCGCTGATGGAGGCCTATCCCGATCTCAAGGCCAATGAGAGCGTCGCGCGGCTGATGGAGGAACTGAGTGCGACCGAGAACAAGATCTCCTTTTCTCGCCAGTTCTACAACGACAGTGTCATGGCGCTCAATAACGGCGTGCAGGTGTTTCCGTCCAATATCGTGGCCGGCATGTTCGGTTTTCGTCCGGCGACCTACTTCGAAGTGGCCGAGGCCGAGGCCGAGGTGCCCAAGGTGGATATCCGGTGAAAAAATCGTGACGTGAGACGTGAAACGTCGAAGAATGGGCCACGGAATCCACTGAATCCACGGAAAAATAGAAAAACTGTAGGAGCGCCTTGCAGGCGCGATTAATCAAAATATAAATCTGCCACGGAAGCACACAAAAACACACGGAAAATAACCAACAAATGTGATCGTGACAATAACTCATTGCAGGA
The DNA here is from genome assembly GCA_947258845.1 of uncultured Ectothiorhodospiraceae bacterium. Lineage (GTDB taxonomy): Bacteria > Pseudomonadota > Gammaproteobacteria > UBA9214 > UBA9214 > CAMYJZ01. Next base: position 1,041 of record CAMYJZ010000091.1, read on the forward strand.
GAGAATTAATTCACGATTTTCATGCGCTGAACGGAGCGAATATGACTGAAGCTGCTCCTGATGAAATACATGATTTCCGTGTGTTTCCGTGGCTATTAAGAATGGGTTTTTACGTTTCACATTTAACGCTTCACGCCGTTAATACTTCCTGATGGCCCCTTCGATTCCAAAATCCTGCCAGGAGTGCGGTACCGAGAACCGTGCGCATGCGCGTGCCTGTCGCCAGTGCGGTGCACCGCTGATTGCCAACTGGCAGGACAAGCCGCTGCTGCGCAACAAGGTGCTGCGGCGCACCGACTTCGTGGCCGCCTCGCGCGCTAACCAGAAGGCGACCCGCTGGCTGGTGATCATGCTCATGCTCACCCTGGTCGTCCTGGGTTACCTGCTGGGCTGGAGCGCGCAGGCCATGTCGGGAAATTTCCCCGAGGGGGTTGAAGAAATCTGGTTTGTCAGTCGCTGGGGTGTGCTGGCTGCGCTGGGGCTGTTCGTTGTCGGTGTGGTCTGGTCGTGGATTTCATTCAAACAGGGTGACCGCATCGTGCTGCGCATGACCGGCGCGCGCGAAGTGACGCGTGATGAGGAGCCGCAATTGCATAATGTGGTGGAGGAGATGGCCATCGCGGCCGGTATCCGCAAGCCGCGGATCTACGTGATCGAGACGGATGCGCTGAATGCCTTCGCGACCGGCATGCACCCGGCACGTGCCTCGATCGGTGTCACCCGTGGTCTGCTGGACACACTCAACCGGGAAGAACTGCAGGGCGTAGTCGGTCACGAAATGGGCCACATCGTGAACTGGGATATCCGCTATGCCACGGCCGTGGGTGTCATCGTCGGCCTGATCGCGCTGATCAGCGACGGGGCCCTGCGTTCGCTGCGCTATTCCGGTCGCTCGCGCAGTTCAAACAGCCGGAGTGGCGGCGGGGGCGCGGCGCTCATCGTGCTGTTCCTGCTGATCTTCGCGGCCCTGGCGCCGATCTTTTCGCGCCTGGTGCAGATGGCGGTGTCGCGCCAGCGTGAGTTCCTGGCCGATGCCACCAGCGTGCGCCTGACCCGGCACCCTGAGGGGCTGATAGCGGCGCTGGAGAAGCTGGCGCTCAATGCCAGGCCGTTCAAGGGCGCGAACCAGGCCACCCAGCACATGTTCATCGTCAACCCGTTCCGCAATTTCTCCGCTAAGGCCAACCGGCTGTTCGCCACCCACCCGCCGCTGGACCGGCGCATGGCGCGGCTGCGGAACCTGGGTGCGGATGGGTGAGAAGTGAAGAGTAAGGAGTGAAACGTGAAACGTCAGGAGTCAAAAAACATTAGCCACGGAATCCACGGAATCCACCGAAAGATAAAACAATGAAAGAACAAATCTTTGCCACGGAAACACACGGAATTAGACGGGAAAATATAAAAGTGTAGGAGTGCCTCGTTTATGCCCGGCGCTTAATCGGGTGCAGGCGCGATTAATCAGAATTTAAATCAGCCACGGAATCCACTGAATCCACGGAAAGAGAAAAACAATAAAAGAACAAATCCTTGCCACGGAAACACACGGAATTACATGAAAAGATAAACAGAAAGTGAGAGGTAAGAAGTAAGACGTGAGATGTAAAAAAAGCGGGCCACGGAATCCACGGAAGAACACGGAAATAATACAGGCGCCAAATCATTGCTATCGCGCCTGTAGGGCGTTCCCACAAGACATTATTTGAGTTTTTATCTTTCCGTGGATTCAGTGGGTTCCGTGGCGATTATCTTGGGTTTTTTACTTCTTACGCTTCACTTTTCACATCTCACGTTCTTGCTTTTTCCTACCGCTTCATCGATTCGAAGAACTGGGAATTGCTCTTGGTGGCCTTGAGTTTGTCGATCAGGAATTCCATGGCAGCGAGTTCATCCATGGGGTGCAGCAGCTTGCGCAGGATCCACATCTTCTGCAGCTCGGCCGGGTCGGTCAGCAGCTCCTCGCGGCGGGTGCCGGAGCGGTTGATGTTGATGGACGGGTAGATGCGTTTCTCGGCAATCTTGCGGTCCAGGTGGATTTCCATGTTGCCGGTGCCCTTGAATTCCTCGTAGATCACGTCGTCCATGCGCGAGCCGGTGTCGACCAGGGCGGTGGCGAGGATGGTCAGGCTGCCGCCTTCCTCGATGTTGCGTGCCGCGCCGAAGAAGCGCTTGGGGCGCTGCAGGGCGTTGGCATCGACACCGCCTGTCAGTACCTTGCCGGAAGAGGGCACCACCGTGTTGTAGGCGCGCCCCAGGCGGGTGATGGAATCCAGCAGGATGACGACGTCGCGCTTGTGTTCGACCAGGCGCCGGGCCTTCTCGATGACCATCTCGGCGACCTGCACGTGGCGGCTGGCCGGTTCGTCGAAGGTGCTGGAGACGACCTCGCCCTTCACGGAGCGGGACATCTCGGTCACTTCCTCCGGGCGCTCGTCGATCAGCAGTACGATCAGGTAGCACTCCGGGTGGTTGGAGGTGATGGATTGGGCGACGTTCTGCAGCAGCATGGTCTTGCCGGCCTTGGGCGGCGACACGATCAGTCCGCGTGAGCCCTTGCCGAGTGGTGCCACCAGGTCGATGACGCGTGCAGTGATGTCCTCGGTGCTGCCGTTGCCGCGCTCCAGGTTCATCCGTTCATTGGGCTTGAGCAGGGCAAAATAGCGTTCACTGTCCTTGGGCGGGCGGATCTTGCCGTCCACGGTGTCGCCGGTACGCAGGCTGAAGCGGCGGACCTGGCTGGGCGAGACATAGATGTCGTCGGGGCCGGCGAGATAGGAACTGTCGGCGGAACGCAGGAAACCGAAACCGTCCTGCAGGATTTCCAGTACGCCGTTGCCGAAGATGTCTTCGCCTTTCTTGGCGTGTGATTTAAGGATGGAGAAAATGATGTCCTGCTTGCGGGAGCGGGCCGTCCCCTCGATGCCCATGCCCTGGGCGATTTCGATCAGCTCACTGGCGGGCTTGAGCTTGAGTTCGGAGAGATTCATAGAATGCCTTTGATGCGTGTCATGGATAGATTTGGATTGAGCAGGCTACGGCTGGTGCAGCCGGAGAAGCTTAAATGGTGTTATCAGGAGGTGCCGTCCGGGCGATTGCCGAAGCCGGATCGGTTGTGGTTCTTCTATAACGCAACGCTAGCACGTGCGGCGTGGTGCGTCTACCCCCTGCATGCTTATAAAGTGTCAGCTAGATGTTGCTGTCGATGAAGGCGGTCAGCTGGGACTTGGACAGGGCCCCGACCTTGGTTGCTTCCACATTACCGTCCTTGAACAGCATCAGGGTCGGTATGCCGCGGATGCCGTACTTGGGGGGCGTCTGCGGGTTGTCATCGATATTCAGTTTGGCAATCTTGATCTTGCCGTTGTACTCGTTAGCGATTTCATCCAGGATCGGTGCAATCATCTTGCAGGGACCACACCATTCCGCCCAGTAATCGACCAGGACGGGGTCGGAGGCCTTGAGGACCTCGGTTTCGAAGGTGTCATCAGTCACATAAATGATGTCTTCACTCACGTTACAATTTCTCCTGTTGTAATAGAATAGCCCTGATGGTCCTGATCAAGGCAGGGGGATTTCAGCGCCCCTGGAATCTGGTACCAAATGGAATCTGCCGTAGTTAAGATGTTGTCGAGGATCTATCGGGTAAGACGGCCTTGACCGGCATTCTAGGGCGTGTATCGGCGTGGTTTACCACGCTACGTGTCAATCAAGGGCTACATTTGAGCCTAATTCCGATTAATTTACAAGTCTGGAAATAAATTCCTGTATCCTAGGCGGTTATGAGCGAGACACATCTGACAGACACAGCATTCACCGATTTTGATTTGCCGACCGAGTTGATGCAAGGTATTGAAGATTCGGGATTTTTAAAGTGCACCCCGATTCAGGCGGAGACCCTGCCGGTAGCGCTGCAGGGACGCGATGTCGCCGGGCAGGCGCAAACCGGTACCGGCAAGACCGCCGCGTTCCTGATCGCGGTGATCAAACACCTGTTGACGCATCCCGCGGACCCGCAACGCAAACCCAACCAGCCGCGTGCGCTGATCCTGGCGCCGACCCGGGAACTGGCGATACAGATCTACAACGATGCGGAGGTGCTGGGTCGCCATTGCGGACTGAAGCTGTGCCTGGCATACGGCGGCACCGGTTATGACACCCAGCGCGAGGCGATCAAGGCGGGTGTCGATATCCTGATCGGGACGCCGGGGCGCCTGATCGATTACATGAAGCAGCATATCTACAACCTCAAGCAGATTGACGCCATTGTCCTCGACGAGGCCGACCGCATGTTCGACCTCGGTTTCATCAAGGATATCCGCTACATGCTGCACCGCTGTCCGCCGCCGGACAAGCGCCTCGGCATGTTGTTTTCCGCCACCCTGTCGCACCGTGTCAACGAGCTCGCCTACGAGCACATGAACAATCCCGAGTATGTCGATGTCGAGCCGGAGCGGGTGACGGCCGAGCGGGTCAGGCAGGTGGTCTATCACACGGCCAATGAAGAGAAGATCCCCCTGCTGCTTGGCCTGCTGAGCCATATCGATCCCACGCGCAGCATCGTGTTCGTGAATACCAAGCGCAGTGCCGAGCGGATCTGGGCCTACCTTGAGGGCAATGACTTCAAGGCAGCGGTGCTCTCGGGCGATGTGCCCCAGACGAAGCGCCAGAGCCTGCTGAGGCAGTTCCAGGAGGGCAAGCTGCCGATACTCGTCGCCACGGATGTCGCGGCCCGCGGGCTGCACATCCCGGATGTCAGTCATGTGTTCAACTATGACCTGCCGCAGGATGCCGAGGACTACGTGCACCGCATAGGTCGTACCGCACGCATCGGCAAGGATGGCGACGCCGTCAGCTTCGCCTGCGAGGACTTCGTATATTCACTGCCGGAGATCGAGGCATACATCGGCCACAAGATACCGGTGGAGCCGGTGCCGGATGGCTGCATCCGGAAACTCAAGCCGCCCGTCAGGATAAAGCGTCGCGAGCCACCCGGCGGCCGCCGTCCGGGGGGCAAGCCCGGCAGCGGGAGAGGGGGCTCGAGGCCCCGGCGCGAACGTCGCGCCAGAAACGCCTAGACTTGTATTTCGGGACGCAGTCAGGGAGGGGCGATGAAAATGCTGACACTGCAATCTACTGACTGGGTACGCATCATGCAGGGCGCCCGCATGCGGACCATCATTACGGTCATCAACCTGTTGCTGGTGGTCTGGATCGCCTGGCTGCTGGCAACCTTCACCTGGGACCTGTTCAACGGGCGCGAGCTGCCGGAAACGGCGCCGCCCGCCACCCAGGCAGCCACGCCGCAGGTGGACCGGCACGCGCAGCTGGTTCGTCAGCTACCCAACTGGCACCTGTTCGGCGAGGCGGCACAGGAAGCGGCACCGGTCCAGGCAGCCGTTCCCGTGGATGCCCCGGACACCCGTCTCAAACTGGTACTGCGTGGTGCCTTTTCTTCCGGCGATGAGGTGTATTCCCGTGCAATCATCGCCGACCCGCGCGGCAAGGAAGAGATGTACGCCATCGGTGACAAGCTGCCCGGCAACGCCGAGCTGCGCGAGGTCCATGCCGATCGGGTGATCCTGTTGCGTGGCGGGCGTTACGAGACCCTCCGACTGCCGCTGGACGAGCCATCCACCGGGGGTAAACGGTCCAGTCGTTCCAGGGGTTCTGCAGCGAGCGCCAGCCCGGCACAACGCCTGGGTTCGATCCGCCAGACCCTGAAGCAGAACCCGAAATCGCTCTATGGCCTGGTACGCACCAGGCCGAAAAAGGACGAGCAGGGCAAGATGATCGGCTACACCTTGCAACCCGGCCGGGACCCGCAACTGTTCGAGCAGATGGGGCTGCAGCCGGGTGACGTGGTGACCCAGATCAATGAAATCAGCCTGGACAACCTGTCCAACGGGATGCGTGCCCTCAAGAGTGCCCAGAGTGGCGAGACGGTCAGTATGACCGTGATGCGCGGCGAGTTGCGGGAGACGCTTTCCTTCAGCGTCCCCGAATGACTGGTATTTTCCCTTTTAATCAAGTTAAACTTCGGATATATATAAGTTTTCAGGTCTTGGCCTGGGGTAACCGATAGCGATTATGAAAATTACAATACGAATGCTGTTCATACTGGTGGCCTGGTTTGCCCAGGCGCTGCCCGTGTCCGCCGAGACGGTGACCCTGAACCTGAAGGACGCCGATATCAGCGCCCTGATCAGCACGGTCGCCGAGGTCACCGACCGGAATTTCATTATCGATCCGCGCGTCAAGGGCAAGGTGACAGTGGTCTCCTCGCGACCGATGGACAGCGACGAGGTCTACCAGGTCTTTCTCTCTATCCTCAAGGTACACGGCTTTGCCGCCGTGCCCAGTGGGGCGGTCATCAAGATCGTACCGGACGTCAACGCCAAGCAGGACAGCATCCCCACGGTGGGTGACCGGGCCCCGGGCCGCGGGGATCAGATGGTGACCCGGGTGGTGGAGGTCGACAATGTCGCCGCCGCCCAGATGGTGCCGATCCTGCGTCCCCTGGTGCCGCAACAGGGCCACCTGGCCGCCTACCCGGCCACCAATGTGCTGATCATTTCCGACCGCGCCAGTAACGTCGAGCGCCTGGTCAGCATCATCCGTCGCATTGACCAGGTCAGTGACAGCGAGATCGAGGTCATCCCTCTGCAGCATGCCTCGGCCAACGAGGTGGTGCGGGTACTGACCAGCCTGGAGCGGGCCGCACCGGGCGGTAAGGGCAAGGTCCCGGCCGCGGCGGGCGGCCCGGTGCTGGTCGCGGATGAGCGCACCAACAGCGTGTTGCTGGGTGGCGACCGCGCCGCCCGGTTGCGGCTGCGCGCCATCATCTCCCACCTCGACACCCCGCTGGAGGCCGGTGGCAACACCGATGTGGTCTACCTGCGTTATGCCGAGGCCTCGGAACTGGTCAATGTACTCAAGGGCGTGGGCAAGATCGAGGAGAAGGAGGCCAAGGGCGCCGCGGGTGCCGCGGCTGCACGGCGTTCCGAGTTCGATATCCAGGCCGACGAGGCGACCAACGCCCTGGTGATTACCGCCCCGCCCGATATCATGCGCACCCTGAAGCGCGTCATCAGCCAGCTGGACGTGCGCCGGGCCCAGGTGCTGGTCGATGCCGTCATCGCCGAGGTCTCCCCGGTCACCGCCCGTGAGCTCGGGGTGCAGTGGGTATTCGAGGGCGCGCGCGACGGTGAGGGGCCAGTCGGGCTGATCAATTTCACCAACACCGGCAACACCATTGCCGATGTGATCAATTCAGCGGCCGATGTCATCGACGGCGGGACCCTGCCCACGCCGGCCGGCAATGTGCTGCTCGGGGGCGGGCGCACCAACAGCACCAACTTCAACTACCTGGCGGTCCTCAATGCCCTGGCCTCCGACACCAGCACCAATATCCTGTCCACCCCGACCCTGGTCACCCTCGACAACGAGGAGGCCGAGATCATCATCGGCCAGAACGTGCCGTTTGAGACCGGTTCCTTTACCAACACAGGTTTGTCGGATGAGTCAGGAAACCCCAACCCGTTTACCACCATCCAGCGCCAGGACGTCGGCCTGACCCTGAAGATCAAGCCGCAGATCAACGAGGGCAATGCCCTCAAGCTGGATATCGAGCAGGAGGTCTCCAGCATCGCGGACAGCGTGGCCGGGGCCACGGACCTCATCACCAACAAACGCTCCATCAAGACCAGCGTGATGGTGGAGGACGGCGAGGTCGTGGTGCTCGGTGGCCTGATCGAGGAACAGGTGCGCGAATCCATCCAGAAGGTGCCGCTGCTGGGTGACATCCCCCTGCTGGGCCTGCTGTTCCAGTCGCGCAGCGCGGACCTGGACAGGAAAAACCTGATGGTATTCATCCACCCGGTGATTATGCGTGATGCCGCGGTCACCGCC
>CAMYJZ010000092.1 GCA_947258845.1 uncultured Ectothiorhodospiraceae bacterium
ATCGTCATCCGCAACGCCAAATGCCGATGTCAGACCCATGTGCCTGTATGTTGCAGTTGCATTGACTTCAGTCTTTTTGGAAAGCATGGCGCGCACACCGAGGTCGACCTGGTAGCCCTCATCCGCCTCGGTAGGAATAGCGCCGGAGTATTCGTTGTCAACATAGCTGACCAGCGCAAGCGCATCGATATTGTCAGACAGCGCCATGTGTCCGCCCAACCCGATATTGAACCGGTCAACATCGATATCACCGGACAAGCCTGTTGCATCGACAAACAACCGCGCATAACCCATTTTCAGAAAAATGTTATCAGTGGCGCCGAAGGAAATATTCACCCGCGCCCCGTTGCCATCATAATTGTCAGCATCCAGGTACTGGTAGCCAATCTCGGCGTAGGTATAGCTCGGCCCAGCCGCAGCCACCAGCTGCGAGCAACACCACAGGCTCAGCCCGGTTACCATGGCAAACAATTGTTTGTTATTCATCCATCCCCTCCTGAATTGATTATTATGACGTGCACCGACAGGCGCTGAAAAACATTGCATTGCAACGAACTCGTGACACCCGCTCAAATGGATAATCGCTCAATATTAATCACCGGCTGCTCCTCCGGTATCGGCCATTTCACGGCACATGCCCTGCATGAACGTGGCTATCGCGTGTTTGCGACCGCCCGTAAAGCGGCCGACGTGGAGCGTCTGCAGACAGAGGGGCTGGAAAGCCTGCAGCTTGACCTGGACGTTTCCGCGTCAATCGAGGCAGCTGTAACGGAACTGCTTGCCCGCACCGGCAACCGGCTCGATGCGGTGTTTCACAATGGCGCCTATGGCCAGCCGGGCGCGGTCGAGGATCTCGATCGTGACGTCCTGCGCCGGCAATTCGAGACCAACCTGTTCGGCTGGCATGATCTGAACAGGCGGATACTGCCGGTGATGCGTGCACAGGGGCACGGGCGGATTATTTACAACAGCTCGGTGCTCGGCTTCGTCGCCATGCGCTTTCGCGGTGCCTATAACGCGAGCAAGTATGCGCTGGAAGGACTGGCGGACACCCAGCGCCTGGAATTGCGCGGTACGGGCATTCACATTTCACTGATACAGCCCGGTCCGATCACCAGTCATTTCCGGCAGAATGCCTTTGCCGCCTACAAGGCCAACATCAACCCCGACAACAGCGCATACAGGGACGCTTACCAGCGCATGGAAGAGCGGCTTGAAAAGGAAGGACCGGCGGTGCCATTCACGCTGGGACCGGAGGCGGTGCTGAAGCGCGTCATTCACGCCCTGGAAAGTTCGCGGCCAAAACACCGCTACGCAGTCACGGTGCCGACCTATGCATTCGCATTCCTGAAACGGGTCCTGCCCGGACGCTGGCTCGATCGCCTGCTGGCAAAAGCGGGGGGCTGAATAAGGCGAACACCGGGCTTGATATGCGGGCACATTGATCTGCACCAATGCTCAATAAAACCACTGTAGGAGCGCACCGCGTGCGCGAACCCGCGCCAGTGGGGTGTGGGGTTGTTTGCTCAATGCACGCGCCCGCAGTTCGAGCGGTTCGCGCACGCGGTGCGCTCCTACAGGAGGCCTAGCAGCCTCCATGGCATAAATAATTTGGGTGTTATCAAGCGGCCGAGACAGCCCCCTGCTCACCGTGCGAGAACACCAGCGCACCGTCGCGCACCTCCACGCTGACCACGTCGCCCGGCCCGAACTCGCCGGAGAGTATCTGCTGTGACAGCGGATTCTCCAGCTGTGTCTGGATGGCGCGCTTCAGCGGACGTGCGCCGTAGACCGGGTCGAAACCCGCCTCGCCAATCAGGTCCAGCGCGGCCTCCGTCAGCTGCAGGCCGATCTCGCGCTCTTCCAGGCGCTTGCGCAGGATATTGATCTGCAGGTCGGCAATGGAACGGATCTGCGCCCGGCCCAGCGGATGGAATACCACGGCATCGTCGATGCGATTGATGAACTCCGGCCGAAAGTGGCCCGCGACCACGGTCATGACCGAGGACTTCATGACTTCATAATTATCCTCGCCGGCCAGTTCCTGGATCATTTCACTGCCGAGGTTCGACGTCATGACGATCACGGTGTTACGGAAATCGACCGTGCGGCCCTGCCCGTCGGTCAGGCGGCCGTCATCGAGCACCTGCAGCAGCACGTTGAACACATCCGGGTGCGCCTTCTCGACCTCGTCGAGCAGGATGACCGAATAGGGTTTACGGCGGACGGCCTCGGTCAGGTAACCACCTTCCTCGTAACCGACGTAACCGGGCGGTGCGCCGATCAGGCGGGCCACGGAATGCTTCTCCATGAACTCGGACATATCGATACGCACCATGGCCTCTTCGGTATCGAACAGGAAGGCGGCCAGCGCCTTGGTCAGTTCGGTCTTGCCGACACCGGTGGGCCCAAGGAACAGGAACGAACCGTTCGGCCGGTTCGGGTCGGACAGGCCGGCACGCGAACGGCGAATGGCATCGGAGACCACCCTGACGGCCTCGTCCTGCCCGATCACGCGCTGGCCGATGGCCTCTTCCATGCGCAGTAACTTGTCGCGCTCACCCTCGAGCATTTTCGATACCGGAATGCCGGTCCATTTAGACACTACCTCGGCAATCTCTTCCTCGGTGACCTTGTTGCGTAACAGCTGCATGTCCTGCGACTCGGCCTCGTCGGCGGCGGCGAGTTTCTTTTCCAGTTCCGGGATACGGCCGTACTGCAGTTCCGAGGCACGCGCATGGTCACTGGCACGGAGTGCCGTTTCCAGTTCCAGGCGTGCCCGTTCGAGTTCTTCCTTGATGTGGCTGGCGCCCTGCACCGCGGCCTTCTCCGATTTCCAGACCTCGTCAAGATCCGAGAACTCGCGCTCAAGCGACTGAATTTCCTCTTCAAGGCTGTCGAGACGTTTTCTCGATGCCTCGTCGGATTCTTTCTGCAGCGCCACCCGCTCGATCTTCAGCTGGATCAGGCGGCGTTCAAGCTTGTCCATCGCCTCGGGCTTGGAATCGATTTCCATGCGGATACGGCTGGCGGCCTCGTCGATGAGGTCAATCGCCTTGTCCGGCAATTGCCGGTCCGAGATGTAACGATGCGACAGCACGCCGGCCGCCACGATGGCCGGGTCGGTAATATCGACACCGTGATGCACCTCGTAGCGCTCCTTCAGTCCACGCAGGATGGCGATGGTGTCTTCCACGCTCGGCTCGTCGACCAGCACTTTCTGGAAACGGCGTTCCAGCGCGGCGTCCTTTTCCACGTACTGGCGGTACTCGTCCAGCGTGGTGGCGCCGACACAATGCAACTCACCACGTGCCAGCGCCGGTTTAAGCATGTTGCCCGCGTCCATGGAGCCCTCGGCCTTGCCGGCACCGACCATGGTGTGCAGTTCGTCGATAAACAGGATCACCTGGCCTTCCTGCTTGGACAGGTCATTGAGCACGCCCTTGAGGCGCTCCTCGAATTCACCACGGAACTTGGCGCCCGCGATCAGCGCACCCATATCCAGCGATAACAGGCGCTTGCCTTTCAAACCTTCCGGGACTTCTCCATTGATGATCCGCTGCGCCAACCCTTCGACGATGGCGGTCTTGCCGACGCCCGGCTCACCGATCAGCACCGGGTTGTTCTTGGTGCGGCGCTGCAGCACCTGGATGGTGCGGCGGATTTCGTCATCACGGCCAATGACCGGGTCGAGCTTGCCCTGCTCGGCACGCTCGGTCACGTCGATGGTAAATTTCTCCAGCGCCTGGCGCTGGTCCTCGGCATTCGGGTCGTTGACCTGCTGGCCACCGCGCATTTCTTCAATCGCCTTCTCGACCAGGTTTTTCGTGGCGCCCGCCTTTGTCAGCAGTTCGCCAATCCGGCCCTTGTCGGCAAGCGCGGCCAGCACGAACAGTTCGCTGGAAATATAGGCATCCTTGCGGTCCTGCGCCAGCTTGTCAGTAACATTCAGCAAGCGCCCGAGATCATTGGAAATATGCACGTCACCCGCCATGCCCTGCACCTGCGGTTGCTGGTCAAGCATCTCGCCGAGCTGGGAGCGGAACAGATTGACGTTCACATCCGCCTGCACCAGCAGGTGCCGGACCGTGCCGCCCTCCTGGTCAAGCAACGCCGTCATCAGGTGGGCGGGCTCAATAAACTGGTGATCGCGGCCAATGGCCAGGCTTTGCGCCTCGGCCAGGGCCTGCTGAAACTTGCTGGTCAATTTGTCCATGCGCATGTCGGATGCCTCGAAAGATTCGTTATATACCCCGTTAGATAGGGGGGTTGCAGGACTTTTTCAAGGCCGGACAGCAACATTCGCCGGAATGATTAATGCAGCCTTCATCGGCCAGGGTGTGTCATTCCAGAGTATCAGGACAGCCGTAGGAGCGCACCGCGTGCGCGAACCATTCGCGGACAACGTCCGCGCCTGCAGGGGTGAATCCGGTGTAGGAGCGGGCTGAAGGTGAGGCGCTTGCGCCGAGAAGCTGCCCTGGGGTATGCCCGCGAATCATTTAGACCTGTTCGCGGGCAAGCCCGCTCCTACAATGATTTTATTTGCTACATGTCTTCGGCAGGATCTCGCCGTGCCAGCCGCCGCGCCAGCAGGTAAACATGCAGCGCTCCCAGTGGGCTGCGTGGAAATACATTCGCGGACAGCGTCCGCTCCTACAAGGGGACGTGACCGGATTACGTCGTTGCCGGCTAATGCAGGGTTGAATGGGTGGTGTAAATCAACAGCACGCCGATGGCAATTAATGTCACCTGCTGAATGGTGGCCCGCCCCTGGGTGCGCTGGTGCAGGGTCGGTATCAGGTCGGCCACTGCAATGTATATAAAGCTGGAGGCCGCGACCGCCAGTACAAACGGCAGCGCTGCCTGCAGATCCTGCAGCGCGTACCAGGCCAGCACGCCACCCACGACCGTGGTCAGGCTGGACAGGACATTGTAGAAAAATGCCTTGCCGCGGGTATAACCGCTATGCAACAACACGGCGAAATCACCCACTTCCTGCGGAATCTCGTGAGCCGCCACCGCGAGACTGGTGACGATGCCGAGATGGATGTCGGTCAGAAATGCGCCCGCTATTAGAATGCCGTCGAGAAAATTATGCAGGCCGTCGCCGATCAGGATCATGGCGCCGGTCGAACGCTTATGGTTATCCGGCTCACTGCCGTGCACCGCGCAGTGATCTTCATGGCAGTGCCGCCAGATGACCAGTTTTTCCAGCAGAAAAAATCCGAGCAGGCCGAGCAGCACAGCCAATGGCACGGTATGCACATCACTGTCGGCGGCCAGGTCCAGCGCATGCGGTAACAGGCCAAGGAAGGCGGCGCCGAGCAAGGTACCGGTGGCAAAACTGACCAGGTGCGGCAACAGCGTGGTGCGTTGCGCTTCGCGCAGCACCAGGAACATGCCCGCCGCCATCACGCTGAGTACACCACCCAGCAGGCAAAACAGTACGATCCAGGCTAGCAGTGACACAAGCGGTTCGCTCCGGGTCCGTGATGAACTTTACATTTGGTGTAGGAGCGCCTTGCAGGCGCGAAAT
>CAMYJZ010000093.1:0-2543 GCA_947258845.1 uncultured Ectothiorhodospiraceae bacterium
GGAAAAACAGCGTTGCCTGAGACCAGGCATCTTCAGGTCGTACGGGAGTGGTGTCCCATGGTCGTTTCGCGCAAGTGAACTGGTTAGTTGCGACTACCCGGTGACCATAAACACTTACCGAAGGAGTAAGCACCATGAGAGATCTGAATTACCAACTCAAACAGCTCTGTCACCGTAACCGGGATGGCAGTTATGCAACGCAAGCCCGGCGGATGCATCACCTGATGATGATCGCCAACCAATTGTATGCCCTGGGCTACCACAAGATGCAGGCGCGTTCGTTGAAGCCCAAGCACGTCGAGGCGCTGGTGAAGGACTGGCTGCGCCAGGATCTGGCCATCGGGACGATCAAGAACCGCATGGCGATCCTGCGCTGGTGGGCGGAAAAAGTGGACAAGCAGAACGTCGTGGCCCGGTCCAATGACTTTTACGGAATTCCGGACCGGCAGTTTGTCACGAATGATTCGAAGGCCAGGGAAGTCACGGCCCAGCAACTGGACAGGATCAGCGATGCGCATGTGCGCATGAGTCTTGAATTGCAGCAGGCCTTCGGCCTGCGCCGGGAAGAGGCCATCAAGTTCAGCCCGGACTTTGCAGATCGGGGGGGTCACATTGTCCTGAAGTCCACCTGGACGAAGGGCGGTAAGGAGCGGACGGTGCCGGTTCGCAGCGACGAACAGCGCGCCGTGCTGGATCGGGCGCACCTGTTCGCGGGCAAGGGTGCGCTGATCCCGGCCGAGCGGAATTATATCCAGCAGCTGCGTGTCTATGAACGGCAAACCGCCAACGCCGGGCTCTCCAAGCTCCATGGTCTGCGCCATGCCTACGCCCAGACCCGCTACGAAGAGCTGACCGGCTGGAAGTCACCGGCCGCCGGCGGGCCGGTCGCCAAGGTGCTGAGCCCTGGCCAGAAGGTCTTGGATCGCCATGCCCGTCGTACCGTCAGCCTCGAGCTGGGGCACAACCGTGAGCAGATCACGAGTGTTTACCTGGGTCGATAAGCCGGAAACGGCGCACCGAGCTGGCAGGGTTTTCCATTTTCAGCCTGTGGAGGCTTTGTCAGGATGCCGGCCAGGTTGAACCACATACCGAGGTCCGTCATGAAGCGTTACCTTTATCACCCGACGCATCCAGCCACCGCCAGCGCGATCTGTTTCGCCGGTTTCTGTGCCGTGGCCAGCGTCAACCTGCCGGCGAATGATATCCAGGTCGGCCGATACTCGCTGTTTGCCGCGACACCCACCGAAGCCCAGGTCGATCCGCTGCAGGCAACGGTCACCATGCAGTTCCCGGAGACGGTATGGTCCGTAGGTGATGCTGTCCGGCATGCACTGGCACAGAGTGGTTTCCGTCTTACCGGTTCCGAGATGCTGGCGCCGGATACGACCTACATGTTTGCCTTGCCGCTGCCGGAAGTGCACCGGCAGCTGGGACCCATGTCCCTGCAGCAGATGCTGGAAACCCTGGCCGGACCGGCATTCCAGCTGGTCGAAGATCCGGTGCACCGGCTTGTGGCGTTTGAGCGCTGTGCGCCGGCATCGAGGTAACGCCCATGGAAATCGTACTCGGCATACTGCTGCTCTTCGGTGCCCTCACACTGGGCACGGTCACGACCGATGACGTCAGACACGAGACACACACGGTACAAAGTGAGTCCGTGAGCGGTGAACATCCCGCCGGGCAGTCCATCGATGCTGATCAGCTGCCCCCGTGTCCGGTGCACGGAGCGACGCGACCGTATCGGGATCTGACAGTCCTGCCGTCCCAGTCAGCACCTCAGACAACGACGGATGAAGCGGACGACGCGACGGAGTTCAGTTGGGATGACTAGTTGTTGCCGATTCACTGTGCTGGGCCTGACGCTCGCCCTGGTGGCGCCGGTACAGGCCGACAACCTCGATACCTCCTCAATTGCCACGACCGGAACCACCACCGCCTCTGAGCAATACAGTCACCTGTCCGAATCGGAACGCACTCGCGCCCAGCGCTGGAACCTGTCGAAGACAGAATGGCAGCGCTACCGGCAGTTGATGGACGGGGTACGTGGCAGTATCAGCCCGGAGACGATCTCACCTATCGAGGTATTGGGCATCCATGCGCGGGATGAGTCGGAACGGCAGCGCTATGCTGAGCGTTGGGCGCAAATCATGCATGAGGATGCCGAGCGCATCCTGGCCTTCCAGCACGCCTATGATGCTGCCATCCGGCGCCTGTATCCCGATGAACCCCTGATCGACGTCGGCCGACTACCGGATACGACCGCGAAGATCGACAGTCTGCAGGCAAGCGATCGCGTGCTGTTCTTCACCCGCGCTGAATGCCCGGCCTGTAATGCCCTGTTGCAGCGGTTGCTGCAACGCCTCGATACCGTGGCCGGCATCGATATCTACCTGATCGGTGTCTCTGGCGAGGGTGACCAGGCCGTGCGCGCCTGGGCCCGGCAGCACGACATCCGGCCGGACTGGGTGCGCAACCGCAAGGTGACGCTCAACCATGATGCCGGTGCGCTGGAACAGCTTACTGCGGGCAAGGGCGAAGTCCCG
>CAMYJZ010000093.1:2716-9872 GCA_947258845.1 uncultured Ectothiorhodospiraceae bacterium
GCATTCGCCGTCCCTGGCCATGGACGCTGAACGTTGCCGGAAAAGGGTACTACTTCGAAACTCGTCTTGAAGCCTGGCAGGCCCTGCGCGACTGGCTGGTGCAGGGCAGGCGCTCAATCGACATCGGACTCATGCAAGTCAACTGGCGCTACCACCGAGAGCGATTGGGCAATCCCTGGCAGGCACTCGATCCCTACCACAACATGCGCGTCGGGGCCGAGATTCTGCAGGATTGTTACGCCAGCCGGCAGGACTGGTGGGACAGTGTCGGCTGTTATCACGCACCCGCCAATCCAAAGCGCGCTTCGCGCTACCGGCGTCGCGTCGAGATACAGTGGCGGCGCATTACCCAGGCAGGGTAGGCCGATGCGGCAACGGTATCGTTTCGGGCTTCATGGCGCACTCGCTGTGCTGCTGCAGCTCCCTGCTATTGCCGCCGCCGCACTCACCGTGATCTATGACAGCGGCAACACCCGGCCCATCGCACCGTATCTCGAGGTGTTTGAAACCGAAGATACGTATCCACAGCAAAGTCCAGTCATCCACCCGACTCCACTCGGTGCGGCCGATCCCGAGGCGTTACTACCCATTCGATCACCCGGCCTGACACCGGGGCAGGTTAAAGCACACTCACACCATCGACCGTTTACGCGGCCGTTCTTCCTGATCGGCTCTGATGTCCGATCACGGAAGTGGTTGCAGACCCATCGAAACCGGCTCAAGGAAATTGGCGCGGTCGGCATGCTGGTCCAGGCTGACACGGTCGAGAACTTGCGTGTCATTGCTACGCTGGCCGAGGGCCTGTCCATCCTGCCGGCGTCCGGGAGTGATATCGCACAAGCACTGGGGATCACGCATTACCCGGTATTGATCACGCCGCACGGCATCGAGCAGTGAGCCAGCACCCCATCGAGGCCCTGCTGCGGCCGCCGGTCGAGCTGTGGTCGACGCTAGTGGCCTTTGCCACCGCGACTATTGCCATGCTGGCCCCCTGGGCGCTGATGATGCCGCCGGGGGTCGCCTACGGGGCTGGTGCGGTGCTTATGGTGATCGGCATGATCCGGGGTCGGCAGGCCTGGCGGGTGCTGCGCTACCAGCGCAACATGCGCCGGCTGCCTACCTACAAGGTCCGCGCCCGCAACATTCCGCTCAGCCGGTGCAAACTCTTTCTCGGCCGTGGTTTTCGATGGTCCCAGAAGCACACCCAGCGCCTGCGTGACACCATCCGCCCGGAAGTCCAGCAATACGTCCAACCCGGCACGCTCTATCAATGGGCGCGCCGCAAGGAGGTGGCCTGGGAGTCCGTGCCGATTCTGCGTCGCTTCGCACACCTGTTGCGTGTACGGGCCTGGTGGAACCCGTTGGCACCGTTGCCTGACGTCGGTGGCAAGCCCGCCCTGCATGCGGTGGAACCGGACGAGCAGGATGTGTGGATGGACATCGGCGAGCGGGTAGGGCACACCCTGGTGCTGGGCACCACCCGGGTCGGCAAGACCCGGCTGGCCGAGCTGCTCATTACCCAGGACATCCGGCGCGGGGACGTGGTGATCGTCTTCGATCCCAAGGGTGATGCCGGCCTGCTGCGGCGGGTGTATGCCGAAGCCAAGCGGGCCGGGCGGGCCCAGGACTTCTATTTATTCCACCTTGGCTTTCCAGAGGTCTCGGCCCGCTACAATGCAATAGGCAATTTCTCGCGCATCACCGAGGTCGCCACCCGCATCGCCAATCAGCTTCCCAGCGAAGGCAACTCGGCTGCCTTCAAGGAATTCGCCTGGCGTTTCGTCAACATCATCGCCCGAGCGCTCGTGGCGCTAGGCCGACGCCCGGACTACCAGCAGGTTCGGCGCTACATCAACGATATCGAACCCCTGTTCATGGAGTATGCTCGCGTGCATCTGGATGCACACAGCGCGGAGGATTGGAAAGACCAAGTCGACGAGCTGACGAATGCCATCTCGGAACGCAACCTGCCGGCGGCGTTGCGGGGTCGAAATCGCGAAGCCATCGCCCTGATGCGGCACCTGCAGGCGCAGGACCTCTACGATCCGGTACTCGACGGGCTGGTCTCGGCCTTCAAGTACGACAAGACCTACTTCGACAAGATCGTAAGTTCGGTCGGCCCCCTGATGGAGATATCGCCGAACTGATCTCCCCGGATTATCTGGACGAGAACGATACCCGGCCCATTTTCGAGTGGATGGATGTCATCCGCCGCAAGGGCATCGTCTATGTGGGGCTCGATGCCCTGACCGATACCACGGTGGCCAGTGCCGTGGGCAATTCCATGTTTGCGGATCTGGTCTCGGTCGCCGGACACATCTATAAGCACGGGGTAGATGGTGAGGCCATCGGCACGCCACCGACGATCTCCATGCACGCCGATGAGTTCAATGAGCTGATCGGTGATGAGTTTGTGCCGTTACTGAACAAGGCCGGTGGCGCCGGCTTTCAGGTCACGGCCTACACCCAGACCTGGTCGGACGTGGAGGCGCGGATTGGCAACCGGGCGAAAGCCGGTCAGGTGGCCGGTAACTTCAATACGCTGATCATGCTCCGGGTCAAGGAACTGGCCACGGCCGAGATGCTGACGGATCAGCTCCCGCGGGTCGAGGTCTTTACCTTGATGAGTGTCTCCGGCGTGGATGATTCCTCCGATCCCGGTTCAGGTATTGACTTCAAGTCACGAAACGAGGACCGCATCAGCGTCTCGGAAGTCCCGATGCTCACCCCGGCTGAGCTGATCACGCTGCCCAAGGGACAGGCCTTCGCACTGCTAGAGGGCGGACAGCTCTGGAAGGTCCGGATGCCGCTACCGGCCACGGACGCCGATATGCCGGAGTCGCTCACCGAGATCGCCAACGAGATGGAACGTACCTACATCACCAATGATCACTGGTACCGGGTCCAGGAGTCCTGGTGGGCAGCGCCGGCGGATCTCACCGACTCCGCGACTGAAGACGAGGCCTCCGATGGCTGAGGCCGTGGCAGATCCGCGACGCCAGGCTGTTCAGCAAGGGCTGTTCTCGAAGACCTTGTCGGCTGTCGCGAAGCTTATTATGTGGCTGCTGTTCTCGTTGCTGTTCTCGATCATCATCGAGTGGGTCGGTATGATGCTCTGGTGGCCTGATGAAGGGACGGACCACAGTCGTACCATGCTGGTCACGGAGATCAGTTATCTCGACAATGATTTTCGACGCAGCGTTGTGACCTCCGATCCGGCACGATTCGCCAAGCGGTTCGCCGATAATTCCTACCATTACCTTTTCGAGGTAACGCGGTTTGTGGATTTCATCCAATGGGTGTCACTGCCTCCGCGAAAGTATGAGCAGGGCGTCAGGGCGACGCTGCATAAGATTTACAAACCCATGTCAGAGTACGTACTGGCCATGATGCAGGTGACGCAGGTGTTTTCAGTGCGCCTTGCTATTTTGACACTGGCGATGCCGATCTTCCTGCTGTTTAGCCTGGTCGCGCTCGTCGATGGATTGGTGCAACGCGATCTGCGCCGATGGGGTGGAGGTCGAGAGAGTTCCTTTGTCTACCACTATGCGAAGAAGGCGGCACTACCCTTGGTTGTCCTGACTTGGGTGACCTATCTCGCCTTGCCGTTCAGTCTGCATCCGACCTTCGTCATCTTGCCGTTTGCAACGTTGTTTGCGCTGACAGTGGCGGTTACAGCTAGTACCTTCAAGAAATATCTTTGAAAATGCACAACTCGAGACGATTTCTTATTCCCGCTAGTTGTTAGCGCCCATTGGACCTGGTCAAGGTTTGGATGATGGCACAGTGACCCCGACCATCGGCATTTCGTCGACAGGCCTTGACCAGTCTGGTCAGTTCACTTTGCATGGCAGTCAGATCTTCAATCCGCCGGTGTATGCCTTCAAGCTTGTGTTCCGCAATCGTCCGCGCTTCTTCACAATTCCCGTCATTCAGGGACAAGAGGTCCGTTATCTCGTTGAGGGTAAATCCCAGATCCTGGGCGCGTTTGATGAACTGGATGCGATCGATAATGGAAGCCGGGTAGCGTCGGTAGCCCTGCGGTGGCTTGTACGGTTCATCGACAAGACCGATTCGTTGATAGTAACGAATGGTCTCGACGTTGACACCCGCCGCCTTGGCCAGGTTGCCGATGGTCATACTTTCAGTCGTAATATGGTTGGTCGCTTTCATTTCCGGTGTTCGTCCCCACGGGCTGCTCGTGCGTAAGCGTTGCAAAAGCTACCGTAACCATATACCTAAACGACGGTAAAATGGAGCCGGTGACCGAGAAGTGCATCAGCCTGCGCAACAAGACAGTTGTTCGACATTTTTACTGAATGTCTGAGCACAGAGCTTCAGTCCTTCGACCATTGTCAGATAAGGAAACAGCTGGTCGGCCAAGTCGTCGACAGTCATGCGATTACGGATCGCCAGCACCGCGGTCTGTATCATCTCGCCTGCCTCGGGCGCCAGGATCTGGACGCCGAGCAGGCGGCCGCGGTCCTTTTCTGCTACCAGTTTGATGAAACCACGTGTGTCGAAGTTGGCCAGTGCGCGCGGTACGTTCTCCAGATCCAGAGTGCGTGACTCGGTGTCAATACCCTGATCATTCGCCTGCTGTTCGGTCAGGCCCACGGTCGCCACAGCCGGTTCGGTGAATACCACGGCGGGCATAGCGGACAGGTCCAGCGCTGCATCACCGCCCGTCATGTTGATGGCGGCGCGTGTACCGGCCGCTGCCGCGACATACACATACTGCGGCTGGTTGGTGCAGTCACCTGCCGCATAGATATGTTCGACCGAAGTGCGCATGTGATCATCGATGAGAATGGCGCCGTCACGTCTCGTTTCGACCCCTGCCTTGCCAAGATCGAGTCGGTCGGAGTTTGGACGGCGGCCGGTGGCGACCAGCAACCGGTCACCCCGTATCTCCCCCACGGCTGACGGCAGGATGAATTCCTTGCCATCGTATGCCACCGACTCGGGTAACGTGTGCAACAACACTCGTGCGCCATCCTCTTCGAAAATCTTGACCAGCGCTTCACCAATTGCAGGGTCTTCTTTCGACAGAAAGATACTGCGCGCCATAATGGTCACCTTCGATCCTAGGCGCAGAAAGGCCTGGGCCAGTTCCAGCGCGACGACCGAGGCACCAATGACCACCAGGTGTTCGGGTATATGATCGGCGATCAAGGCCTCGGTGGATGTCCAGTAGGGCGTTTCTTTCAGTCCTGGAATCTCCGGTATGGCGGGCCGGGCACCGGTGGCGACGAGGATACGATCCGCTGTCACGGTTTTTTCTGAACCGTCAGCCTGCGTAACGATCAGCGTGTGCGCATCCTGGAAACGTGCCCAGCCACGGATCAGGTTGATGTCGGGGTTGGTTTCCAGAATGTTTTCGTATTTCGCATGACGTAATTCTACGACTCGGGCCTGCTGCTGTCTGACCAGCGCGGCACGGTCGATGGGCGGACGGTTCAACGCGATTCCATCGAACGCATGATGAGATTGTAGATGGGCGATGTGCGCACCACGAATCATGATCTTGGACGGTACGCAGCCAACATTCACGCAGGTGCCACCGATCACATCCGCCTCTTCGATGATGGTCACTTGCGCACCTTCCTCTGCAGCCTTGATGGCCGCGGCAAAGGCGCCAGAGCCGGTGCCGATGATGGCAACCGTCAGCTTGCCTTCTCCCATCCCCCTCGCAGGTTCATGTTTATCGGTTTGCAGAGTCGCGCCATAGCCTTTTGACTCTACTGCTCTGAGAAGTAGGGCTGTGTCGATATCGTTCGTCGATTCAATTTGTGCTTCACCTTGCGAATAGGACACGGACGCGGAAACCCCGGGCAGCGTGTTGAGCGCGTCCTGGGCGCTTTTGGCGCAGTGCTCGCAGGTCATACCGGTGATATTCAATGTGACTAACGCCATTGTTGTCCCCTATTTACAATTGCACGCATTGTTCTGTGGATTGGTCCGGCAGGCCTTGCGAGGCCATGCGTTCCACCCGGACGCCCCGATGAGCAGTACGACACCGATATACAAGGCGACTTCAGATTCAAATTGAAACTTGCCGATCACCAGTACGGTCGAGCCGATGACGCCAAGCAGCAGTGGCCCATAGGCGCGTTTCTTGTAAGCTTCCAATGCCAGGGTCGCCAGTGCGATCGCGAGAAAGACCACGGTTACCGGAATGAGCCAAGGGCTGTAGTCGATGAAACCCAGCCCCAGCGAACTCAACAGACCCGCGTAGGCCGGCCAGCAGGCCGGGCAGGTGACGGCCGGCAGCAGTGCCGCGCCGATCCCCGGCACCAGAGCCGAGAAACCCAGTAGCTTCGAGCCATGGCTGTGTGTCGTGGTGCCCTTGAAGGCGGTATTCGAGTCAGTCATGTTGCGCTTCCCCTTGGGGGATCTCACAACTAGCGCAGATCTTGCGCGGCGGCGAGACGATGTCCCAGATAGCAACCGCCAGCATCACCACCAAACCGGCATAGAACAGGTAGGTGCTCCAGTTGTCGGTCCAGAACAGGTAGAGCGTGGCGAGCACCATCGAGGGGCCGGCGATACCCGCCAGCAGGCGATACCAGATGCGATGGGAAACGAAGGACAAGAGATTGGCGGCCAGGGCGATACCCGCAAACACGGGTAGCAGGGTGTTGATAAAGAGCCCCTCGTACGGGGAGAGAAAGCCGAGGCCGATCGAGGCTCCCAGGGCGGCAAGCGCAGGAAAGCATGACGCGCAGCCCATGGCCGCGACAATGGCACCGATCGCGCCGCTGGTATCAAAAAGACTGGTCAATCGCATGGGCTGTGACTCCACAAACCTGGGGACACTTTGAGTGTAAACACCGTACTTAGGTACGGAGTCAAGTGTTCAATGGTATTTTTTGCTTTATTCAAAGTTGGAAAACCCCGCACTTGTCTGAATTGATTTTCCATATCTAGTCCTCCCCGAATCCCCCACCATGCGCGTCATGCGCAACACGGGGAGGACATCAATGCGAATTACCAAACTGCTGGTCTCAGGACTGTTGGCGGCTGTATTGCCGGTTCAGTTTGCCATTGCTGACGCAGACGGTGAGCGGGCAGCACTCGCCCGGATCATCCACGAACTTCAGGCCATCGATCCGCTGATCACAGAAGCGGCTTCGCAAGCCAATCCGGATGCTCG
>CAMYJZ010000094.1 GCA_947258845.1 uncultured Ectothiorhodospiraceae bacterium
TTTGCCCAACCTACCGACCCGTTTATATCTCAAATAGTTGAGAGTTGTTAACAATCATTGTGTTTTTGGCTTTTCTTTCTTCGCGTCCTTTGCGCCTTTGCGGTGAATTCTTTTATTGTTAAACATTTTTCCGTGTTCTTCCGTGGATTCCGTGGCTATTATGGTCTCCCCTGCACCAACAAGAGCGTGATAAAGCTCATGCCATTATCGGAACAACAGAAACGCGAGCTTCGCGGCCGCGGCCATGGACTCAAACCGGTTGTCAGCATCGGCAATGCCGGCCTGAATGCGGCGGTGATCCGCGAAATCGACCTGTCACTGGACCACCACGAGCTGATGAAGGTGCGCATCGGCAGCGCGGATCGGGACACGAAACAGCAACTCATCGATGCCCTGTGCAAGGCCTGCAATGCCGAGCGGGTACAGGCCATCGGCCACATCGCGCTGATCTACCGGAAAAGGAAAGACCCGCCGTCCGGCAAAACCCGGGCGGCGCGCCGTCCGGTCAAAAAGCGGCGGTCTGCGCACTGATCAGTCGCGCTGGCCGAACGCGACCAGCACCAGCCCCAGCACACAGTTGCCGATGAACAAGACGGCCGCCAGGCCGTGCAGCTGACCGAAGCGGGAACTCTCCACCTGACCCGCTGCCCGCAGCTCCGCGATCATCGGGGACAGCACGAACTCACCGGCCAGCACCAGCACCAGCATTACCACGATAACCAGCAAGGGCCAGCGCGCCGCAGGGTGTTCGCGCCGCAATAATCTCAGGCCCAGCAACAGCGTACCGCAGGCCAGACCGATAAAACTCATTATGGAAAACAGGCTCCCGGCGAGGGAGCCGGCCTGGGCAGGGCTCTCCAGCCCGGCAAACAGCAGCGGCGCTACAATAAAGCCGCTGACCCACAGACCACCGACCCACAGGGTCAGCAGGACACGTTCAAGGGCAGGAAGCAGGGAAGTCATGATCATGCAGGCAGCCGGTATGATCATGCAGGGAGCCGGTGACCGGCTGCAGTCGGCCGTCAGATATAGCTTACCGAGACGATCTCCAGGCAGCGCTCACCGCCCGGCACCTGGACCGCGACCTCGTCTCCCTGCATCTTGGCAATCAGGGCGCGTGCAATCGGCGAATTCACCGAGATCATCCCGACCTTGATGTCGGCCTCGTCCTCGCCCACGATCTGGTAGGTAATCTCCTCCTCGGTGTCCACGTCGATGAGTTCAACGGTGCTCCCGAATATCACCTTGCCGCCCGCATCCATGGTGCTGACATCGACGATGTGGGCATGGCCCAGCTTGCCTTCGATCTCCTTGATGCGGCCTTCGGCGAAACTCTGCTGTTCCCGGGCCGCGTGGTACTCGGCATTCTCCTTGAGATCACCGTGGGCACGCGCCTCGGCAATGGCCTGGATGATGCGTGGCCGATCCACGGTCTTCAGGCGCACCAGCTCCTCTCGCAGTTTCTCGGCGCCTTTCGCTGTGATCGGTATTTTCTTCATATTATCTGCTCCTGGTGCAGCGCCTGCAGGCTGTTCACGGTACCGGTATCGAGAAACTCCAGCGCCATACAGGTGGCCCGTGCCCCGGCCAGGGTCGTACTGTAGGATACCTTGTGCTGCAGGGCGGCCCGGCGGATGGCGTAGGAATCCGCGATAGCCTGCTTGCCCTCGGTGGTGTTGACGATCAGGTCGATCTGGCCGTTCTTGATCATGTCCACGATATGCGGCCGGCCCTCCATGACCTTGTTGACAACCGCGCACTCTATCCCGGTGCTGCTGATGGCCTGCGCCGTGCCGCGGGTCGCCACCAGCCGGTAGCCCTGTCCGGCGAGATCGTGCGCCA
Source organism: uncultured Ectothiorhodospiraceae bacterium (assembly GCA_947258845.1). Taxonomy (GTDB): domain Bacteria; phylum Pseudomonadota; class Gammaproteobacteria; order UBA9214; family UBA9214; genus CAMYJZ01. The sequence continues at coordinate 1,843 of CAMYJZ010000094.1, forward strand.
GATCCACGACACCGTTGCGGTCCACCTTGCGCACGCTCAGAAAGGCGGTGCCTTCCCCGGGCACGGCATTGCCCGCGCCCAGCTGGGCCTTGGCAAAGGCCTCGCCGAAGGTGCGCCCGACGCCCATGACCTCGCCGGTGGACTTCATCTCCGGACCCAGCAGGGGGTCCACGCCCGGGAACTTGATAAACGGGAATACCGCCTCCTTGACCGAGTAGAACTCCGGCACCCGGGCCCGCGTCATGCCCTGCTGCTGCAGGCTGCGGCCCGTCATCACCCGTGCCGCTATCTTGGCCAGCGGCATCGAGGTGGCCTTGGACACGAAGGGGACCGTGCGCGAGGCGCGCGGGTTGACCTCGATCACATAGATGTCGCTGCCCTTGACCGCGAACTGGGTATTCATCAGGCCCCTGACATTCAGCTCCATCGCCATGCGCCTGACCTGCTCGCACAGACGTTGCTGTATGTCCTCGCTGAGGGTGTAGGGCGGCAATGAACAGGCGGAATCGCCGGAGTGCACCCCGGCCTCCTCGATATGTTCCATGATGCCGCCCACCAGCACGTCCGTGCCGTCGCACACGGCATCCACGTCAACCTCAACGGCATCATTGAGGAAGTGGTCCAGCAGCACCGGTGAGTCGTTGGACACGCGCACCGCCTCGCGCATGTAACGCGCCAGGTCTTCCTTGCTGTAGACAATTTCCATGGCGCGCCCGCCGAGCACATAGGAGGGGCGCACCACCAGCGGATAACCGATCTCCTCGGCCAGTACCAGGGCCTGCTCGGGGTCGGAGGCCGTGCGGTTGGGCGGCTGACGCAGCCCCAGGCGTTCGATCATCTGCTGAAAGCGCTCGCGGTCCTCGGCATGATCGATGGCATCGGCCGAGGTGCCGATCACACGGACGCCGTTGGCCTCCAGGCCACGCGAGAGTTTCAACGGCGTCTGACCGCCGTACTGCACGATGACACCCTTCGGCTGTTCCACATGCACGATCTCCAGCACGTCTTCCAGCGTCAGCGGCTCGAAATACAGGCGGTCCGAGGTATCGTAGTCGGTGGACACGGTTTCCGGGTTGCAGTTCACCATGATGGTTTCGAAACCGTCTTCCCGGCAGGCCTGCGCGGCGTGCACACAGCAATAGTCGAACTCGATGCCCTGGCCGATGCGATTCGGCCCGCCGCCCAGCACCATTATCTTGTCGCGCGTGGTCGGCGCGGCCTCGCATTCCTCTTCATAGGTCGAGTACAGATAAGCGGTGGCGGTGGCGAACTCGGCGGCACAGGTATCCACCCGCTTGTAGACCGGGTGAATGCCGAGCTCATGGCGCTGCGCGCGCACGGCATCCTCCCCGTTACCCAGCAGCTGCGCCAGCCGGCTGTCCGCGAAGCCCTTGCGCTTGAGCTGGCGCATTCGCCCGGCATCCAGGGCGGCCGCCCCCTGCTCCTGGACCTCCCGCTCGAGCTGGACCAGTTCGCCGATCTGGTCCAGGAACCAGGGGTCGATCGCGGTCAGCCCGTGCAGGTCCTCGACCGTGAATCCCGCACGGAAACCGTCGCCGACGTGCCAGAGTCGCTCGGGACGCGCGATCCGCAGTTCCCGCCGCAACAGGTCGCGCGCCTCGTCGTCGTCCAGGTCAAACACCTCGTTGAGGCCATCGCTGCCGGTCTCCAGTCCGCGCAGGGCCTTTTGCAGGGATTCCTGGAAGGTACGCCCGATGGCCATCACCTCGCCAACCGACTTCATCTGGGTCCCCAGCACCGGCTCCGCCTGCGGGAACTTCTCGAAGGTAAAGCGCGGCACCTTGGTGACCACGTAATCGATCGAGGGCTCGAAGGAGGCCGGCGTCGCCCCGCCGGTGATCTCGTTCTTGAGCTCGTCGAGGGTGTAGCCCACCGCCAGCTTGGCGGCGACCTTGGCGATCGGGAAGCCGGTGGCCTTGGAGGCCAGTGCCGAGGAACGCGAGACCCGCGGGTTCATCTCGATGACCACCATGCGGCCGTCATCGGGGTTGATGGCAAACTGCACATTGGAGCCGCCGGTCTCCACCCCGATCTTGCGCAGCACCGCGATCGAGGCATTGCGCATGATCTGGTATTCCTTGTCGGTCAGGGTCTGCGCCGGTGCCACGGTTATGGAATCGCCGGTGTGCACACCCATCGGGTCCAGGTTCTCGATGGAACAGATGATGATGCAGTTGTCCTGCCGGTCACGCACCACCTCCATCTCGAACTCCTTCCAGCCGAGGATGGATTCCTCCAGCAGCACCTCGGTGGTCGGCGACAGGTCCAGGCCGTGTTCGCAGATCTCGACAAACTCTTGCTTGTTGTAGGCAATACCGCCGCCGCTGCCGCCCAGGGTGAAGGATGGACGGATGATGGTCGGGAAACCGATGGAGGCCTGCACCTGGTGGGCCTCCTCCATGCTGTGCACCACCGCGGCCCGCGGGGTGGACAGGCCGATACTGGTCATGGCCTCGCGGAACAGGCCGCGGTCCTCGGCCATGTCGATGGCCTCGCGGCTGGCGCCGATGAGCTCGACGCCGTACTGCTCGAGCACGCCTTCCCGTACCAGGTCGAGGGCGCAGTTCAGCCCGGTCTGGCCGCCCATCGTCGGCAGCAGGGCATCGGGGCGTTCCTTTTCGATAATGCGTGCCACGGTGCGCCAGTGGACCGGCTCGATATAGACCGCGTCCGCGGTCTCCGGATCGGTCATGATGGTCGCCGGGTTGGAATTGACCAGCACGACCCGGTAGCCCTCTTCACGCAGGGCCTTGCAGGCCTGGGCACCGGAGTAGTCGAATTCGCAGGCCTGGCCGATGATGATCGGCCCGGCACCGATGATCAGGATGCTTTCGATATCCGTTCGCTTAGGCATCCCGGCGCTGCTCCATTAACTCGATAAAACGGTCGAACAGCGGCGCCACGTCGTGCGGGCCGGGACTCGCCTCGGGGTGCCCCTGGAAACTGAATGCCGGGCAGTCGGTCCGTTCCACGCCCTGCAGGGAACCGTCGAACAGCGAGCGGTGCGTGGCGGCCAGGTTCGCCGGCAGGCTGGCCTCGTCCACCGCGAAACCGTGGTTCTGGCTGGTGATCATGACCCGGCCGCTGGCCAGGTCCTGGACCGGGTGATTGGCCCCGTGGTGACCGAATTTCATCTTGACGGTACGCGCCCCGCTGGCCAGCGACAACAGCTGGTGGCCGAGGCAGATGCCGAACAGCGGTACACCCGTGGCCAGCAGTTGTTTGACCGCCGCAATGGCGTAGTCACAGGGCTCCGGATCACCAGGTCCGTTTGACAGGAATACCCCGTCCGGCTGCAGCGCCAGGACCTCGTCGGCCGGTGTCTGGGCGGGCACCACGCTGATCCGGCAGCCACGGTCGGTCAGCATGCGCAGGATATTGCGCTTGACGCCGAAATCGTAGGCCACCACGTAACGTGGCAGGTCCCCGGCCGGCGCGTCCCCCGGGAGACCGTCAGCCAGCGACCAGCTGCCCTGGCGCCATTCATAAGCCTCCCGGGTACAGACCTGTTTCGCCAGGTCCATGCCCTGCAAACCGGGGAAACCCCGCGCGGCCTCCAGCGCCGCAGCCTCATCGATGGCAGCGCCGGCCACCAGGCAGCCGTTCTGGGCGCCCTGCTCGCGCAGGATGCGGGTCAGGCGCCGGGTGTCGATATCGGCAATGCCGATGACATTGCGCTCTCGCAGGTAGTCTTCCAGCGAGTCGGTGCTGCGCCAGTTGCTGGTGCGGGCCGGCAGGTCGCGTATCACCAGTCCGGAACAGTGAATCTCGCCGGCCTCTTCGTCTTCGGGATTGGTGCCGACGTTGCCGATGTGCGGGTAGGTCAGGGTAACGATCTGGCGGGCATAGGACGGGTCGGTGAGGATCTCCTGGTAGCCGGTCATGGCGGTATTGAATACCACCTCGCCGCTGATCTGGCCTTCAATACCAATAGAAACACCCCGGAACAGACTTCCGTCTTGCAAAGCCAACAGGGCCGGTTTCCTCAAGAAGACCTGTAATGGATCGGGGGGCTGGCTGTCTACGCGGCGGGTGGAAAAGTGGCTATTTCACCGCGGAGACGCGGAGGACGCAAAGCGGCTATTCACCGCAGAGGACGCGGAGATACCAATAACAATAATTCTTATTTCAAAAACAACGAAACCTCCTGTCTATTCTGCGATTATGTTAATTGGTGCGGCCCAGAGATTGGTCCTGGAATCCGCGTTTCACTATCATTTTCGGTGTCATGACTTCTTGCCCTGTTTTTATCTCTGCGTTCTCTGCGTCCTCTGCGCCTCTGCGGTGAATAATTGCTTTTCGTTTCGTCCTCCGCGTCTCCGCGGTAATATTTCCATTCGACTACCTCAGGCCCAGGACGTCCTGCATGTCATACAGGCCGGTGTCGTGCTGCATCAGCCATCCGGCGGCGCGGGCGGCGCCGTTGGCGAAGGTCATGCGGCTGCTGGCCTTGTGGGTGATCTCGATCCGCTCGCCGGTACCGGCAAACAGCACGGTGTGGTCACCGACAATATCGCCGGCGCGGATGGTCTCGAAGCCGATGGTCCTGCGGTCACGCTCGCCGGTCTGGCCTTCACGCCCGTAGACAGCGCAGTCCTTCAGGTCACGTCCCAGGGCCGCGGCCACCACCTCGCCCATGCGCAGGGCCGTTCCCGAGGGGGCATCCACCTTGTGGCGGTGGTGCGCCTCGATGACCTCGATGTCCACCTCGTCGCCCAGCACCCGGGCGGTCAGGTCGAGCAGTTTCAGGCACAGGTTGACGCCGACACTCATGTTCGGCGCAAACACGATGGCACTGTCTTTTGCCGCCGCGGTGATCTGTTCCTTCTGGGCAGGGTCGAAGCCGGTCGTACCGATCACCATGCGGCGGCCGGAGGCGCGGCACACCGCCAGGTTGGCCAGGGTGGCCTCGGGCCGGGTGAAGTCGATCAGCACGTCGAAGGCGTCCACCACGGCGGCCAGATCGGCACCCAGTGTGACGCCCAACTTGCCGACACCCGCCAGTTCACCGGCGTCACTCCCCAGCAATGAACTGTCCGGGTGCTCCAGTGCCGCGGTCACATCCAGCCCGTCGGTCTGGTGGCAGGCCTCGATGAGGTTGCGGCCCATGCGGCCGCCGGCTCCCGTTATGGCAATTCGTGTCATGGTTGAAACTTTTTGTCTGTGGGGAAGATGCAAGAGTGAGAGTTCCATCGACCCAAGTCAATATGAATGACGGGATGAGGTGAATGGGTATCAGGCTTCGCCCAGGCAGGCGGAGCGCCTTCTCTGTGTGCTTCCATGCCCTCACGGCATGGTGTCAGGTTTCGCCTGACGGCGAGGTACTCTCATTTTAAGCGAGCTCCCGCGCTCGCACTGCGGGTCCCTTTTCTTTGCTCGCCCAAAGAAAAGGGACGAAAAGAAAAGGCGCCCGGAGGCTTGATCGCTGCGCGATTCCCCTGCGCTTCTCGCAGCAATCGGCGCTCGTCGAACTCGCAATCGCACACGTCGCGCTTGCTCAGACAGGCGACTCACTTTCCCCGATTGCTGCTGCGATGCTCGGCGGCGCCTACGGGTCATCAATACACCCCCGGTCCCGTTGCCCTCACCGAGTACCGCAGGCAATCCGGGATCAGGGCGCGCACCCTGTTTGAGGCAAGCCAGAACGGGAGTGGCTAATCCCGTTCTGGCTCCGAGTTGTGCGCGGCCCCCGGATTGGCGAGGAACGCAGGGGATCGGCGCCAGCCGATGAGGGCACCGGGTGCCCTTCTCTTTGGGTACTTTCTCTTGGGCAGGCAAGAGAAAGTACCTCGCCCCTCGGGCGAAAATCGAGACCAGAGTCAGGCGCTTGTGCAAACCCGAAGAGGAAAGTTCCTTAGATGTCAGGCGAAACCTAAGACTGTCGTTGTGAGGGCGTGCAAGCCCGTAACAAGACTAGCCCCCCAACCCATCGAAAAACTTCTTCACCCCATCCACCCAGGAACTGGCCTGCGGGCTGTGGTGACTGCCACCGCCTTCGACCGCATCGGAAAACTCCTTCAGGAGATCCTTCTGCTTGCGGTTGAGTTTGACCGGTGTCTCGACCTTCACCCGGCACACCAGGTCGCCTACCGGGCCGCCGCGTACCGGCTTCACGCCCTTGCCGCGCATGCGAAACATCTTGCCGGTCTGGGTCTCCGCCGGGATCTTGAGGTTCACGCGGCCAACCAGGGTAGGCACCTCGAGTTCGCCGCCGAGCGCCGCGGTCACGAAGCTGATGGGCACCTCGCAGTAGAGATTGTTCTCTTCGCGCGTGAAAATGGGGTGTTGCTTGACCTGGATCTGCACATAGAGATCTCCCGGCGGCCCGCCGCTCTCCCCGGCCTCGCCTTCACTGGCCAGGCGAATACGGTCACCCGTGTCGACACCGGCCGGCACCTTGACCGACAGGGTCTTGTGTTCCTCTACCCGCCCCTGGCCGCGACACTTCGGGCAGGGATCGGAGATGATGTTGCCACTGCCGTGACAGCGCGGGCAGGTCTGTTGCAGGGAAAAGAAACCCTGCTGCATGCGCACCTGGCCATGGCCACCACAGGTGGTACAGGTGGTCGGGGTACTGCCCTTTTTGGCGCCGCTGCCATTGCAGCCATCACAGGCCACCTTCGTGGGTACACGGATCTTCACCTCGGTACCGGCAACGGCGTCCTCCAGTGACAGCTCCAGGTTATAGCGCAGGTCGGAACCACGGTAGACGCGCTGCCCACCACCACCGCCGGTGCGTCCGCCACCGAAGATGTCGCCGAAGACATCGCCGAAGATGTCGCTGAAGCTGGCACCGGCGCCGGCACCGGCCGGCCCGTAACCAGCGCCGCCCATGGAGGGGTCCACGCCGGCATGACCGAACTGGTCGTAGGCCGCACGCTTTTGCGAGTCGCTGAGAATCTCGTAGGCCTCCTTGCACTCCTTGAAGTTGTGCTCGGCGGACTCGTCATCCGGGTTCCGGTCCGGGTGGTATTTCTGCGCTGCGCGCCGATAGGCCTTTTTCAGCTCGGCCTCGCTGGCGTTCTTGGATATGCCCAGTACTTCGTAGTAGTCGCGTTTTGACATGACTTGTCTTTATGGTTTCAACCTTGATTATTCACCGCGGAGACGCAGAGGACACAGAGAAGAACATTATCATTCCAAATGCTGCGAAATTATGCCTGAATAATTCACGAGATTAACAAATAATCCTGTAAATACCTTTTCCTTCCTGTATGGGATAAATTTTTCCTCTGCGTTCTCTGCGTCTCTGCGGTAAATTAATACACCAACCAGAAGACTTTCCCGTTAAGCAAAAGTCCGGGGTCGGCTATGCCGGCCCCGGACCTGCAACGTCTGGTAACGCGCCGGCGTTACTTGCTGTCGGCGTCCTTGACCTCTTCGAACTCGGCATCGACCACGTCGCCCTCGCCCCCGCCGGCCTCACCGCTGCCAGCCTCCGCGGCGGCCTCGGCACCGCCTTCGGCGGCCTGCTCCTGGTAGAGCCGTTCGGCCAGCTTGCCGGACTTCTCACCCAGCTCCTTGGTGCGGGCCTCGATAGCCTCCTTGTCATCACCCTTCATGGCCTCCTGCAGGGTCTCGATTGCGGCCTCGATATCCTTCTTCTCCGCCTCGTCCACCTTGTCGCCCAGGTCTGCCAGCGACTTGTTGGCGGCATGGATCAGGCCATCCGCCTGGTTGCGCACGTCAATCAGCTCGTGGAACTTGCGATCCTCGTCGGCATGCGCCTCGGCGTCCTTGACCATCCTTTCGACTTCATCATCCGACAGGCCGCTGGAGGCCTTGATCTGGATCGACTGTTCCTTGCCAGTGGCCTTGTCCTTGGCGGACACATGCAGGATACCGTTGGCATCGATGTCGAAATTGACCTCGATCTGCGGCACGCCGCGCGGGGCCGGCGGGATATCGCTCAGGTCGAAGCGCCCCAGCGACTTGTTGGCCGTGGCCACATCGCGTTCACCC
>CAMYJZ010000095.1 GCA_947258845.1 uncultured Ectothiorhodospiraceae bacterium
GTACCGAAGAACCCCTGTTTCAAGCTAATCAGTAAGTTATTGATTTTACTGGCCCTGAAAATCCCCGTGTCGGCAGTTCGATTCTGTCCCTGGCCACCAACTACATTCCCAGAGATAACAAGTAGTAACCATTCCTTATACCAGGACGGTGCTCTGACAGACCGCTCCGCAGGCCAGGCTCTGGAAGGGCCGCGCATGGATCCAATCAGGTAGCCGATACCGTCAGGGCGGGGCGGCGGGTTCAGGAGCCGGGACAAGTTATTACGCGCAGCAACCTTGCCGGTGCCATCGTTTTAGGGGTTATCGAAGAATATCCGGCATTGGCTGTACAATAGCCCGGAAACAACAGCAAGGTCACGTAACCATGCACAGGCTTGTCAGGGCAGCATGTCTTTCCGGTATTTCAGTACGCACGGAGCTGGACGAGGCAGGACTGCGCTTGCATTGGCGGACTCTTGAAGTGTTTGCAACCGTGCTCCTGATCCTGGCAGCCGGCAACGCTTACGGCGCAGCCGATCGTTCCCCACTCGTCGTTGTGAGTACCGCGCAGACCGACACCGTGATCAAGCAGGTGCCGTTGACCGGTACGGTTACCTCGGCGCGGGTTGCAAGGCTTTCGGCCGAGGTAGGCGGCCAGGTTGAGGCGGTGAATGTCGAAGTCGGTGATCATATAGAGGCCGGCGCTGCGCTGCTTGAGATTGACCCGGAAATCGAACAGCTGACGCTGGAGGCGCTGGCCGCCTCGACCAGGCAGGCGAGTGCCGAGCTTACCGATGCGAAGCGTCGCTACCAGGACGCGCAGCACCTGCGCGAGCAGAAAAACATCTCCGAAAACGCGTTGCGCCTGCTCCAGTCGGAAGTCGAGGTCGATGGCGCCACGCTTAAACAGAAGCAGGCCGAGGAGCGGCGCCAGCAGGCACGGGTCGAGCGCCATACCCTGAAGGCGCCCTTCAACGGTGTGATCAGCGAACGCCAGACCGAAGCCGGTGAATGGATCGAGCCCGGCCGACCGGTGCTCACGCTGGTCGCCGTCGATGATCTGCGCATCGAGTTTCGCGTGCCGCAGGAGTTCTACTCCGGCATCAATGAACAGAGCACGCTGAGGGTCACCCTGGATGCCCTGCCCGATCGTGAATTCGACGGCGTCATCGGTGCCGTGGTCCCGGTCAGCGACGCGAGCTCACGCACCTTCCTGATCCACGTCCGGGTGGCTGCCGGCGACGCCCGCCCGACGCCGGGCATGTCCGTGCACGGCATGCTCAACCTGAGCACTGGCCACCGGGGTGTTGTGATCCCGCGTGATGCGATCCTGCATTACCCTGACGGGCGAATCACCGTGTGGGTTGTCGAACCGGACAGCGAGCCGCCGATCGTCACCGAGAAACACGTCACTACCGGGTACAGCTTCGACGGGCTGATTACGATACTCGAAGGCATTCAGGCTGACGATGTCATCGTTGTGCGCGGCAACGAGTCCCTGCAGGAAGGCCAGCAGGTCCGCATCCAGCACAGGAATTAACCGGACCCTCGTACATGTTCGAAGCCATCGTAAAGCGTGGCACCCTGATGACGGTGATCATTCTGATCGTGAGCGTACTCGGGGTGATGGCCGCGCTGCGCATCCCGGTGCAGATGATACCCGACCTCGAGGTGCGTACCATCACCGTGCGCACATCCTGGCCCGGCGCAACGCCGCAGGATATCGAGAAGGAAATCGTGATCGAGCAGGAAGAATACCTGCGCAGCATCCCCGGCCTGCAGCGCATCATTGCATCCTCATCCTTCGGACGCGCGTCGATCGAGCTCGAGTTCCCGTTCGGCATCGATCTCAACGAGACTCTTATCAACGTCAACAATGCGCTATCACAGGTGCCGTCGTATCCAGTCAACGTTAATGAGCCGCGCATCTACGCCACCTCGTTCTCCAGCAACTCGTTCATGTACTTCCGCGTTGCGCCGCTGCCGGGTAATCCGCGCAGGCTTGACATGGTACTGATGCAGGATTTCATTGATGATCACGTGCGCACGCGCATGGAAACAGTGCCGGGCGTGTCACTCGTGAACGTCTACGGCGGCGCGGAGCGTCAGGTACAGGTGCTACTCGACCCGGAGCGCCTGTCCGAACGCGACATCAGCATACAGGATGTCCGCCGCGCCATAACCGAACGCAACCGGGACATCTCCGGTGGTGATATAGAAACCGGCAAGCGCCGCTACCTGCTGCGCACCGTGGGGCGTTTTGAAGATCTGCAGGAATTGCGCGACATGATCCTCGTGCGCCGCGGCGACTCGCTGATCCGTCTTGGCGATGTTGCCGAGGTCAGGCTGGACCACTACGAGCTGAGCCGTATCTCCTACACCGACGGCGATCCCGTGATCGGCCTGTCGGTCAGGCGCCAGGCGGGTTCCAACGTGATCGACATCAAGAAAGAGCTGATGGTCGAGATGGAGCACATCAATAATGACATCCTCAATCCGGCCGGCATGCGCATGCGCCTGATTGCCGATGATGTCGGCTACGTCCAGGCCTCGGTGACCAATGTCTGGACCAACCTCAGCATCGGTGCAGTACTGGCCAGCCTGGTCATGTACCTGTTCCTCCGCTCCGGCAGGGCCACGCTGGTTGGCGTGATGGGTATCCCGATCTGCGCCATCGCCGGTTTCATCGGCCTGCTTATCGGCGGCCGCACCATCAATGTGATTTCGCTCGCCGGTATCGCGTTCGCGATCGGCATGACGCTGGACAACGGCATCGTGGTGCTGGAGAGCATCGAGCACCAGCGTCGCAAGGGCCTCGACCGGTTGCGCGCAGCCGTGGTTGGCGTGCAGCAGGTGTGGCCGGCGGTGCTCGCCTCAACGCTGACCACCGTGCTCGTGTTCATACCCATCCTGTTTATCCAGGAAGAGGCAGGCCAGCTCTACTCGGATATCGCCATCGCGATATCGGCCTCGATACTGACCTCGATGCTGGTCGCCATCACCGTGATCCCCACCGCCACCGCACGGCTTGAATTCTCAACCGATAACCTGCATGTCGAAGGCCAAAGGCACGACCTGCACCAGCGTGTACTCGATCGCATAGACTGGCTGATTGCGAGACCGTCCAGACGCATCACCCTCATACTCGCGGTTGCATTGCTCAGTGCCGGTATTTTTGCGCTGCTGACACCGCCGGCGGAATACCTGCCCGAGGGCGAGGAACCCAAGGCCTTCGCCTCGCTGACCTCGCCGCCCGGTTATAATCTCGAGACCATGACCGGGATCGGCAGCGAGCTGCAGGATTACTTCCTGCCGTTTATCGAGCACGAGCCGGAACAGTTCGATCGTGGCGAGACCGCGGTGCCGGCGCTTATGTATATCAACATGAGTATCGAGGCGCAGCGCATCCGCATTATTTCGCAACCGAAAGATCCGGCGCATATCAAGCCGATGATGGAAGCGCTGCAGAAGAAGTACAGTGAGTACCCGGCCATGCGTGCCTTCGTCACACGTGGCTCCATCATCACCAGCAACTCGGGCGGTACACGCAGCGTCAACCTGGATATCTCCGGACCCAGCCTGTCGGATATTTACGATGCCGCGCTGGCCGCGTACCGCCGTGCCGAGGAAGTGTTCGAGTCGCCACGCCTGCGCGCCGACCCGTCCACGCTTTCACTTTCGCAGCCGCTGATCGAGGTCAGGCCGAAATGGACGCGCGCCAGCGAAGTCGGCATGACCACGCAGGATTTCGGCTATACCATCGCCGCGCTTACCGACGGTGCCTTCGTCGACGAGTTCTACCTCGACGACGACAAGATTGACATCTACCTGTACAGCAAGGCCGGCCGCAGCGCTTCGCTTGACAGTCTCGACCGGATTTCCATCTATACACCGATCGGTGCCGTCGTACCGCTGTCTTCCATCAGTCGCATCGAGGAAACAGTGGATACGAATATCATCCGCAGGCTTAACAGCCAGCGCACGGTCACGCTTAACATCATCCCGCCGGACAAGGTGGCGCTCGAGACCGGTGTTGATATCGTCAGGCGTGACGTGGTGGACTACCTGCGCGAGATCGGGGCCGTGCCAAGCAGCATCAGCATGACCATCTCCGGCGCCAGTGATCAACTACAGGCCACACGCGAAGCACTGGCTACCAACTACGTCGTCGCCATCATCATCATCTACCTGCTGCTGGTCGCCATCTTCACCCACTGGGGTTACCCGCTGCTGATCATGACCACGATCCCGTTCGGTGTTGCCGGCGGCATCCTCGGCCTGTGGGTGTTCAACCTCGGTGGGGGGTGGCTGCCACTGGTCGGCCTGGCCGAGCTCCACCTGTCCTTTGACATGATTGCGATGCTGGGCTTCCTCATCCTGATGGGCACCGTGGTCAACAATCCGATCCTCATCGTTCACCAGGCCATGACCAACGTGCGCAAGGGGGGTATGAACGCCGTTGATGCCGTGCACCACGCCGTTGATGCGCGCCTGCGACCGATCGCGATGTCGACACTCACGACCGTGTTCGGCCTCGCACCGCTGGTGTTTCTGGCGGGTGAGGGTACGGAGCTTTACCGGGGTGTGGGCGTTATCGTGATGTTCGGCCTGCTCGGAACGGCAATTGTCAGCCTGACGTTCCTGCCGGCATTGACGGTGATGGTATTAAGGGTTTCAAAATCCGATTAGGCATGGAAAAAATTTGTAGCTTCTATTCGGGCTATTGGCCCCTTGAGATACCAGGGACTGCTTTAGGAATTATTCGGTAAATCCCCGGTACACCGCCCGGTGGAGATTGCACTGGCGATTAAGGCGGCCTGTATCCATGGTCGGTTTGTCCGGGGCAAGCATGATGGCGTGTGTCTGGATGCTAGCCGGATGCCGTAGGCAACAGAAGGATGGAGATCGTGTTCCAGTTTTTCCAGCTGGGTTAGCGATTCTCCCGGTTCTTTCCTGAAGGGTATAAAGAAGGCGGTGACTACACCTGCCAGCGTTGCATGCACACCCGATTTAAGTACGGCTGCCCACAATACCAAACCAATGAGCATGTAGGGTGCCAATCCCAACACG
>CAMYJZ010000096.1 GCA_947258845.1 uncultured Ectothiorhodospiraceae bacterium
TCGCAATGACAGATTAATCAGAGTTTCCTTAATGAAATAATCACTCCGCGATCTCTGCGTCTCCGCGGTGAACAAGAGACCTTGTAAACAACACACACAACGATGACGCTACCGGACTACATGGAACTCGCGGCACCGGGCGTGCGCGGCCTGCAACCCTACCAGCCGGGCAAGCCGCTGGCGGAACTCGAGCGCGACTATGGTATCCGCGACGCCGTCAAGCTGGCTTCCAACGAGAATCCGCTCGGACCGGGTGCGCTGGCCGTCGCCGCCGCGCGCGAGGTACTGACCGGCCTGTCGCGCTACCCGGAAAGCAGTGGCTACCTGCTGGCCGGGCGGTTGGCCGGGATACACGCCGTTTCGCCCGCGGCCATCACCCTGGGCAACGGTTCCAATGATGTGCTCGACATGATTGCCCGGGTCTTCCTCAGTCCCGGTGTCGAGGCGGTCTATTCGCAGCATGCCTTTGCGGTCTACCCGATCGTTGTACAGGCCACCGGTGCCACGGCCCGCGTCGCCCCGGCGGCCGACGGCAGCACGGGCCCGGCCTATGGCCATGACCTGGCGGCCATGGCCGCGCTGATAGGGCCGGAGACCCGGCTGGTATTTATCGCCAACCCCAACAACCCGACCGGGACCTGGCTGAATGCAAGCGAGCTGCGTGCCTTCGTGGATAACCTGCCGGCGCATGTCATGGTGGTCATCGACGAGGCCTATTTCGAATACGTGGAGGAGGCGGACTACCCCGACAGCAGTCAGTGGCTGGCCGAGTGTCCCAACCTGATCGTGACCCGCACCTTTTCCAAGGCCTACGGCCTGGCCGGCCTGCGGGTGGGTTATGCCGTGTCGCACCCGCAGGTCGCCGACCTGCTGAACCGGGTGCGCCACCCCTTCAACGTCAACACCGTGGGGCAGGCGGCGGCACTGGCCGCACTCGATGACAGCAGGCACCTGGAGGAGACCCTGCACGTTAACCGTGCGGGTATGGCGCAATTGGTGTCGGGTTTCGGGCGGCTCGGGTTATCCTGTGTAGAATCGGTCGGGAATTTTGTCGCCGTCGACGTGGGTCGGCCCGCGGCGGCGGTCTATGAGGGCCTGCTGCAGAACGGGGTGATCGTGCGTCCGGTTGCCAACTACGACATGCCGAACCACCTGCGGGTGACGATCGGCTTGCCGGCGGAAAACGAACGCCTGCTGGCGGCAATGGAAAAGGTGCTGAGTTGATTGAACGATTGTGCATCATCGGGGTTGGCCTGATCGGCGGTTCGCTGGCGCGTGCCCTGCGCGAGACCGGATTCTGCAATGAAGTGGTGGGCTGCGGGCGCAACCCCGTACATCTGCAGCAAGCGGTCGATCTTGGCGTCATCGACCGTTTCGATACCGATCCCGCCCGTGCCGTGGCCGGTGCGGACATGGTGCTGGTTGCGGTCCCGCTGGGTGCGATGGAGTCGGTATTCGAGAGCATTCGCGACCACCTGGCCGAAAACGCGGTACTCACCGACGCGGGCAGCGCCAAGGGCAGTGTAATCGAGGCGGCGCAGCGTGCCTTCGGTGCGGTCCCGGGCAATTTCGTGCCCGGCCACCCCATTGCCGGTACCGAGCAGAGTGGCGTCGCTGCCTCGTTTGCCGGACTCTACCGGGACCGGCGCGTCATCCTGACGCCCGCGGACACCACCGACCCCGGGGCCACCGCCCGGGTGCGCGCCATGTGGGAGGCGGCCGGTGCCTATGTTACCGAGATGACGGCGGTACACCACGATGCGGTGCTGGCCGCGACCAGTCACCTGCCGCATGTACTGGCCTACACCCTGGTCGATAGCCTGGCACGTCTCGGTGACCAGGACGAGATATTCGAATATGCCGCCGGCGGTTTTCGCGACTTTACCCGGATCGCCTCCAGCGACCCCGTGATGTGGCGCGATATCTGCCTGGCCAACGGCGATGCCATTGAGTTGCAGATCGAGCGCTTCATTGAGGACCTGCAGGCGCTCAAGGGTGCGGTGCATGCGCACGAGGGCGACAAGCTGCTGGAGATCTTTACCTCGGCCAAGCAGGCGCGCGATCGCCATACCGGGAAATAGGCCACGCCCTCATGTCCGCTACAAACAGCAAGACCGTGCGTTTCAGCGTGGCCCCGGGAGGGCAGCTCCGGGGCCGCCTGCGCGTGCCGGGCGACAAGTCGATTTCGCACCGTTCCATCATGCTGGGATCGCTGGCCGAGGGGGAGACCCGGGTCAGCGGCTTCCTCGAGGGTGAAGACAGCCTGGCGACACTGGCAGCCTTCAAGGCGATGGGCGTGACTATCGAGGGACCGGAGCACGGCCAGGTGTGCATCCGGGGCGTGGGCCTGCACGGCCTGCAGGCACCATCGCAAGCGCTGTACCTGGGCAATTCCGGGACCTCCATGCGCCTGATGACCGGCCTGCTCGCCGGCCAGGCCTTCGATGCCACGCTGACGGGTGATGCCTCGCTGTCCGGTCGCCCCATGAAACGCATTGTCGAGCCGCTGACACGCATGGGCGCGCACATCGGCACCACCGACCGGGGCACGGCACCGCTGGAAATCCAGGGGGGTGCCACGCTGACGGGTATTGACTATGCCATGCCGGTCGCCAGTGCCCAGGTCAAGTCCAGTGTGTTGCTGGCCGGCCTGTATGCCGGCGGCAGGACCTGCGTGACCGAGCCGGCCCCGACCCGCGACCACACCGAACGCATGCTGGACGGCATGGGCTATCCCGTGCAGCGTGACGGCAACCGGGTCTGCCTCGAGGGCGGGCATACCCTGCACGGCATTGCCATCGATGTGCCGGCAGATATTTCATCGGCTGCCTTTTTTCTGGTCGGCGCCAGTATCGCACCGGGTTCCGAGCTGGTGCTGGAACACGTGGGCATGAATCCGACCCGCACCGGGGTGATCGACATCCTCACGCAAATGGGTGCGTCTATCGGGATCGAAAATCGGCGCGAGGTTGGCGGCGAGCCGGTGGCCGACCTGCACGTGCGCGCGGCGCCGCTGCACGGTATCGACATCCCGCCCGAACTGGTACCGCTGGCGATCGATGAATTCCCCGTCCTGTTCGTGGCCGCGGCCTGTGCCGAGGGCCGGACCGTGCTCACCGGGGCGGAAGAGCTGCGCGTCAAGGAGAGTGACCGCATTCAGGTAATGGCCGACGGCCTCGCTACGCTGGGTGTGAATGCACAAGCCACACCGGACGGCATGATTATCGAGGGCGGAACGATGGGCGCGGGCCGCGTCGACAGTCACGGCGATCACCGCATCGCCATGGCCTTTGCCATGGCCGCGCTGCGGGCGCAGGGGCCGATCGGGATCGACGACTGCGCCAACGTCAACACCTCGTTCCCGGGCTTTGTCGACCTGGCCGCCCGGGCCGGCCTGCACATCGACTCCGACTAGTTGTCAGTTCGCATTCAATACAATATTTAACAGGACAATGTGTGCTGACACCCTTTCTTCCCCGGTACCGGTAATTACCATCGACGGGCCCAGCGGTTCCGGCAAGGGCACGGTCAGCCAGCGGCTGGCCGCTGAGCTCGGCTGGCACTTCCTCGACAGCGGCGCCCTCTACCGCTTGCTGGCCTGCGCGGCGCGTCGGGATGGCGTCGACCTGGATGACGCGTCCGCCCTGGCGGACCTGGCCGGTCGCATTGACGCGGATTTCGGGTTTTCAGAGAACGGTGAGGAGCGCGTGCTGCTGGACGGGGTGGAGATCACGCGGACCTTGCGTTGCGAGGATACCGGCAACGCGGCCTCCCGAATCGCGGCCCTGCCGGCGGTACGCACGGCCCTGCTGGCCTGGCAGCGCCGCTACCGGCGTCCGCCGGGCCTGATCGCCGACGGCCGCGATATGGGGACCGTGGTGTTCCCGGATGCGACCCTCAAGATCTTCCTTGATGCGCGTCCCGAGGAGCGCGCGCTGAGGCGCTTTAACCAACTGAATGAAAAGGGAAATAATGCCACTTTGGATGAGATCCTTGCGGAGGTCAGGGCGCGTGATGAACGCGACCGGACGCGGGCGACCGCACCGCTGGTGCCGGCGGAGGATGCCCTGGTCATCGACAGCAGTGACCTGGATATCGATACCACCGTTGCCCTCATCCTTGGGCAGATCCACTTAAAAAGCTGAAAAATCGTATACAATGAAGAGGATACACGTATAATATGACGTTCTGGTGGTCCGGGGCCTGCCCCGGGTCTTTTTTTCAACCTGACCCACGGTGTCGCCAGATACCGCGGCTGAGTTAGATGAACTGCAGCCAATGCAGTTCAAGGACGAGTGATTCCCATGACCGAAAGTTTTGCGCAAATGTTTGAAGAAAGCCTTGCCCATCAGGAGTTACGGCGAGGTGCAGTAGTAACCGGTACTGTTGTTGATATCCAATCCGACATGGTGGTGGTCCACGCCGGTTTGAAGTCCGAAGGTATTATCCCCATCGAGCAGTTCAAGAATTCGCAGGGCGAACTGGAAATTGAACTGGGTGATGAAGTCGAGGTCTCGCTCGAGGCCGTCGAGGACGGATTCGGTGAAACCCGGCTGTCCCGCGAAAAAGCAAAACGTGATCAGGTCTGGCGTCGTCTTGAAAAGGCAGTCGAGGACGAAGCCATCGTCAAGGGAGTCATCAGCGGCAAGGTCAAGGGTGGTTTCACGGTTGATATCGAGGACATTCGCGCATTCCTGCCTGGCTCACTCGTGGACGTGCGTCCGGTGCGTGACCCGGTCTACCTGGAAGGCAAGGAACTCGAGTTCAAGGTTATCAAGCTCGACAAGCGTCGCAACAATGTCGTGGTCTCGCGCCGCGCCGTGGTGGAGACCGAGTTCAGCGCCGAGCGCGAGGCGCTGCTGGAAAGCCTGCAGGAAGGCATGGTGGTC
>CAMYJZ010000097.1 GCA_947258845.1 uncultured Ectothiorhodospiraceae bacterium
TGACGGCTTTAGTCATTGCGGTGGTTTATGCATAAATAATCAAGTTAAGATTCGCTGCAACAGCGAAAGGCTATTTTACCGCAGAGACGCAGAGAACGCGGAGAAGAACAAAAGAAACCGCAAAGGCGCCAAGAGCGCAAAGTAACGCAAGGATTACATAACAATAAAACTCCAAAGCAATTATGACGACAGAAGAAACGACATGGTTTTTTTACATTGAATCTTTTCTTTGCGTCCTTTGCGTCTTTGCGGTGAATATCTTGTTCTCCTCTGCGTTCTCTGCGCCTCGGCGGTGAAAAATCGTAAAATTATCTACCGGCCGGGTTCGTTTCCCCACAGGTACTTGTGCAGCTGGATCTGCATGCGCACCGGCAGGTGGTCCTGCAGTATCCAGTTGGCCAGTTCGGTTGCATCCTGCTGCGGTTGGCCGGGTGAGAACAGGACCTCGCAAATATCAGAGAGGCCGTATTGCGTGATGATGGCCTTCGCCCATTCATAGTCCTCACGGTCACAGATGACGAACTTGACCTGGTCGTGCGGCCCTAGCGCCTGGATATTCTCGTAGCGGTTGCGCTCCATCTCTTCCGAGGCGGGTGTTTTCAGATCCATGACCCGGGTGACCCGCGGATCGACAGCACTGATATCTAGCGCACCGCTGGTCTCGAGCGAGACCCGGTAGCCGGCATCGCAGAGGCGGCGCAACAGGTCCGGACAGTCCTTCTGGGCCAGCGGCTCGCCGCCGGTCACGGTGACATAGCGGGCCTGGTACCCGGCCGTGCGCTCCAGGATGCTATCGATGTCCACCCATTCACCGCCTTTGAATGCGTAGCTCGTATCGCAATAGCCGCATCGCAGCGGGCACCCGGTCAGGCGTATGAAGACCGTGGGACAGCCGGCCGTCAGTGCCTCGCCCTGCAGGGAATAGAAGATCTCGGTGATGCGCAGTTTGCCAGACGATGACATGTTCATGTCTTAGGAAATCGTAAGGAGCATTCACCGCAAAGACGCAAAGGACGCAAAGATAAAATGATTCAGTACAATTTTTTCAGTGTGCAGGTTGGGCAAAGGAGTGTTGGTGGCGTGCTCAACCTACGCATCACATTGATTATAATTTCATTTAAATATTCGTATCTTTTCTTTGCGATCTTCGCGTCTTTGCGGTGAATATCTTGTATTACTCTGTGCCCTCCGCGTCTCCGCGGTGGGCTTCTGTATCAATGCCCCTCTTTCTTCATCCTTGCCAGGCGGTCACCTGCCAGGCGTGCGGCCGTGCTACCCGGGTGATCGGCAACCAGGCCATCGAGTTCCCGGCGGGCGCTGGCCCAGTCCTTCTTTTCGTAGTGGATGTAACCCATCTTGAGGCGGGCATCCGGTAGCTTGGGGCTCTGCGGGTGGCTATTGATAAGCTTGTCGAAGGTCGCCAGGGCACGATCGAAATCACGGGTGACGTAATAGGTCTCGCCCAGCCAGTAACTGGCGTTATCCGCATAGGCGCTGCCGGGATAGCTTGCCAGAAACTGGTTGAACGTTGCTGCCGCATCCGCATAACGCCCTTCCCTGAGGATCGCCAGGGCCTTCTCGTATTCCGCCTGTTCCTCAGCGCTGGGTTCGGGCGGCGGTGCTACTGCCACGCTGCCCTGGGTCGTTGGCGGGGAGGCGGTTGGCGGCGCCGCCGTCACGGGGACATCTGCTGCCGGTGCCAGCGGCTCGACAGGCTGGGCCATCTGCCCTGACTCCAGTTGCTGCAGGCGCCGATCGATATCGAGATAGAGCTCGCGCTGGCGACGCTGCATATCATCCAGGGTATGAGTCTGTACTTCGATCTGGCCTCGCAACTGCTGGACATCACCTTGAAGCTGCTCGATCCGGTTGAGCATGTCGACCAGGCCGCGGCCCTCGAGCTTGCGTTCGAGGCCTTCGATACGCGCCTCGAGTTCCTGTTTACTGACAGCCAGTGCGGGTGTCGCGGTAAACAGGCCGAGCAGCACGGCAGCCACTGCCATGCGGAAACAAGACATGCGCATATCAGCGTCCCATGTAGACGATCTCGACCCGACGGTTCAGGCGCCAGGCGACATCATGGTGCCCTTCCGCTGCCGGCTTCTCCTCGCCATAACTGACGGTGTTGACCTGATGCGGGGCAACGCCGTGCAATTCGAGTATGCGTCGCACCGCCTGGCTGCGTCGGTCACCCAGGCCAATATTGTATTCACGCGAGCCGCGTTCATCCGCGTGGCCTTCCAGGGTCACGGTCTGTCCGGGATTGCCTGCCAGGTAGGCGGCATGAGCGGACAACAGGTCCTGGTCTGCCGCCCCGACATTGCTGCTGTCGTATTCAAAGTAGATTACCCGGCGCGACAAGGGACTCGACGGGTCGTCCAGTGAATAACCGGCGAAGCTGCCGCTACCGGCTACCCCGGTGGACACGGCCCCACCCTCGGTGGTTATGCTGCGGTCCTCGACCGCCGCCTCACCGGTAGCGGACTTGTCGCCCCCCGTGGTGGAACAACCGGCCAGTACGCCAATCACTAATAAGGCACACAAACTTTTCAACTGATCTCTCATCATATAGCTCCCGGGTATGGAAATACGCCCTGTCCAGACAAACATGTCAATCATCAGCAAACGGCGACCAGGCCGGCTCCCGCACATTGCCAGCCTGCAGTGACAGGCGCTGGCGGAAACGGCCATCCACGGAGACAGCCGCCAGTACCTCGCGATTACCTGTACCGGTCGCGTAAATGATCATGCTGCCGTTGGGCGAGAAGCTGGGGGATTCATCCAGCTGCCCATCGGTCAGTACGCGCAGCAGGCCTGTCTCGATGTCCAGCACTGCAATCCGGTACGCCCCGCCGTCGCCGTGCACCATAGCAAGTTTACGACCATCCGGCGAGAAATCCGCACCGGCATTGTACTTGCCTTCGAAGGTCACACGCTGCGCCTGGCCACCGCTGGCGGCTATCCGGTAGAGCTGGGGTGCCCCCCCGCGGTCCGATGTAAATACAAGGCTTCTGCCGTCCGGCGACCAGGCCGGCTCGGTATCGATGGCAGCATTGGATGTCAGTCGCTTCAGCGCCAGGCTGGCCAGGTCCATGGTATAGATTTCCGGGTTACCGTCCTGTGACAGCGTTAACGCCAGGCGGCGTCCGTCCGGGCTCCAGGCCGGTGCACCGTTGATTCCCTTGAACGAGGCCATCTTGCGACGCGCCCCGCTGGCAATGTCCTGGGTGTAGATCTCAGCTGTCTTGTTCTCGAAGCTGACATAGGCGATCCGCTTGCCATCGGACGACCAGGCCGGCGACATCAGCGGCTGGCCGGAATTCAGTATGGTCTGGGGATTATAGCCGTCGGAGTCCGCGACCAGCAGGGTGTAGGATTTCTGCTCGCCCCGGTTCGCCGTCGTGACATAGGCGATACGGGTATTGAAGGCACCGGCTTCACCGGTCAGCTCCTTGTAGATCAGGTCGCTGATGTGATGGGCCACGCGGCGCAGGTCGGCATGGCTCGCGGGGAAGCTGAAGCCGATGAGCTGCTTGCCGCGGAACACGTCGAAGAGCTGAAACTGAACGGTATAGCCTCCGGCACCCGTTTCCGTGACCTGCCCGATCACCAGGTTATCGACATTGAGCATGCGCCAGTTGTGGAACTGCACCTGTTCGGCGGCGGTCGGGTGGGCCACCAGGTCGCGATCGGGCAACGGTGCAAAGCGCCCGCTCCGGCTCAGGTCGGATGAAATAATCGCCGCGATATTCTCGGGCGCACCAGCGGCACTGCCGGTCCAGCCGAACGGGACCACGGCAATCGGCATCGCACCCTCCATGCCCTGGGTAATCTCGATGGTCAGTGCCGCCGGGGCCGCGCCGGCCCCGATGGTCAGATAGAGCAGGACTGCCCTGAAAATCATACGCATGAATAGCCTTCCCTTGGTCATAACGGTTCAAAATTGAAGTTGAAATCGCGGAAATGCCTGGCGATGGCAGGGTCCTTTGGCATCGGCAGGGGTGCCGCCCTCAACACCGCATTCTCGGCAGAACGGTCAAACACCGGATCACCGCTGCTCTCGATCACCCGGGCGCTGGCCACATCACCGCCGGGGATTACCTTGACATTCACCTTGCACCTCAAGCCCTTGGGTGAACCCGCCGGGCGCAACCAGTTGCGTTCCACTTTCTCGGCGATATAGCCGATGTATTCACCCAGCGCACTCTGAACGCGTTGTTCTTCCAGGAGCGCCTGTTCTGCCGCAATCGAAGCCTGCAGGGCGGCCTCCGCCTCGGCCTTCTGTTTGGCTGCCAGTTCCGCCTGGCGCTTCTGCTCCGCCTCGGCCTTCTGCTTCGCTGCCAGTTCCGCCTTGCGCTTCTGCTCCGCCTCGGCCTTCTGCTTCGCCGCCAGTTCCGCCTGGCGCTTCTGCTCCGCCTCGGCCTTCTGCTTCGCCGCCAGTTCCGCCTTGCGCTTCTGCTGCGCCTCGGCCTTCTGCTTCGCTGCCAGTTCCGCCTTGCGCTTGCGTTCCGCCTCGGCCTTCTGTTTGGCCGCCTGCTCCGCCTCGCGCTTGCGTTCCTCGACGACCTCCAGCCGGCGCTGATCGATCAACTCGGCCTGGATCGGCCGCGACTCCCCGGCCGTGCGGCTGGTCTTGGGTGTCCAGTCCAGGCTGAACATCAGCAATGCCAGCAGCACCAGGTGCATCAGCACCGCGTAGACCACGGCGCGTTGATTCTCGCGTATCGCCTGCCACATGGTTACGCTATTCGTTGCCCGGGGGTTCCGTGACCAGGCCGACAGCCGGAACGCCGGCCTGTTGCAACAGGACCATGGCCGCAACCACACTGCCATAGTCCGCATCA
>CAMYJZ010000098.1 GCA_947258845.1 uncultured Ectothiorhodospiraceae bacterium
GAACACGTTGGCCAACCGGCTGGGCGAGCTGCTGGATGAGGAAGGGCGCCGGAAGATCCGTGACATCCTCGAGAACAGCCGGCAAGTCAGTGCCGTCTTTGCACGCCAGAACATGGAGCTAGAACAGACGATACAGAACGCATCGAAACTGTTTGCCGATGGGGCGGATGCGGCTGCGCAACTTCAACCCCTGCTGGCCCAGGTAGAAACCACGGCCGGTGCCTTCGAGGAAATGGCGAACCAGATCTCGGAGGCCAGTGCCAGCATCAACCGCTTTGTGCAAGGCAGTGAAACCGGCCTGCAGCAATTCACGCAACAGACCTTGCCGGAGGTAGGGGAGCTCGTGAGCGAGCTGCGACGACTGGCGGATACCATGCAGGACATCGGGGAGAAACTGGAAGACGATCCCAGCCTGCTCATTTACGGACGTGAACAGGTCATTCCGGGACCGGGGGAATAAGCCATGAAGACTGCTAGTACACTGCCTGGCCTCGTGTTGTTACCGCTGATGCTGTTGGCGGGTTGTTCGGTGCTGCCCGGTCCGCCTCCGCAGGCCACCGAGCAGTACACGCTGGAATACACGGCAGACCCGCAGATTGCTGTCGCCCCGGGCAGCGGTGCGACGGTACTGATTGTGTCTGCGCCGCGCGCGCATGGCGGCTATGACAGTGCCCGTATCGCCTATATGGAGAAGGCCTATGGACTGCGTTACTACACGCGCAGTCGCTGGGCCGCCACCCCGGCGCGCATGCTTGCGCCCCTGCTGGCCGATGCCATCCAGGAGACCGGCCGCTTCCAGGCCCTGCACCGGCCGCCCGGCTCGGTAGCGGCCGACCTGCGGCTGGATACGGAACTGATTCGCTTCCACCAGGACTTCACGGTGCAGCCCAGTGCCATGAGGGTCACGCTGCGGGCCCAGCTGGTCGACCTGCAGGCCGGCCGGGTGCTGGCCACGCGCCTGTTCGATGCCAGGCAGGCTGCAGCAACAGAGGATGCCTATGGGGGGGTTGTGGCGGCCAACCGTGCCGTGCAGCAACTGCTGCAGGAACTGGCGCAGTTCTGCGTGGATCACCAGCCCTGATTCCAAGGCCGTTATGCTGTCCAGTGTCCGTGTGGTCTTGTTGAATACCAGTCACCCCGGGAATATCGGGGCCGCGGCGCGTGCCATGAAGACCATGGGCCTGGAGGACCTGCGGCTGGTCAATCCGAAACAGTTTCCGCATGCCGAGGCGACGGCGCGGGCCTCCGGTGCCGATGATGTGCTCGCGCGTGCGGGCGTGTATACGCAGCTCGAAGAGGCCCTGGAGGCCTGTCGCCTTGTGATTGGCGCCAGTGCGCGGCCACGCAGCATTCCCTGTCCGATCGTCGATCCCGTGGCGTGCGCACAGCAGCTGTGGACGGAGAGTGAGCGCGGCCCGGTGGCGATTTTGTTCGGTTGCGAGCAGTCGGGTCTCAGCAACGCGGAAATGGATCGCTGCCATGCACTGGTCCGGATCCCGGCCAGCGACTCGTACAGCTCCCTGAACCTGGCCGCGGCCGTGCAGGTGATTTGCTATGAACTGTTTGCCGCGCATGTTACAAGGGAGGCCCCACAGGAGGCTGCCGGGGTAGACCACAGCCCGGTGGGGGCGGATGAAATGGAGCGTTTCTATGAGCACCTGGAGCGGACCCTGGTGCAGCTGGAGTTTCTCGACCCGGCCAATCCGCGCCAGTTGATGCGGCGCCTGCGGCGCCTGTTCAACCGCGCACGCCCCGACGGGAACGAGATGAATATCCTGCGGGGGATCCTCACGGCCGCCCAGGCGGCACGTAAATAACTCATAAATCGTAATGTAGGAAAATAACGTTACTGATTGTAATATATAAAAATGTTTGAAAGGATAAAAGAAGATGTGCAGTGCGCCTTCGAGCGCGACCCGGCGGCCCGTACCACCTTTGAGGTGCTGACCACCTATCCGGGCATCCACGCGATCCTGATGCACCGGCTGAGTCACTGGCTCTCGAATCAGGGCCTGAAATGGCTGGCGCGGGTGCTCTCCAATATCGCTCGTCTGTTCACCGGGATCGAGATCCATCCGGGCGCTAACATTGGCCGGCGTTTTTTCATCGACCATGGCATGGGTGTGGTGATCGGCGAGACCACCGAGATCGGTGACGACTGCACCCTCTACCACGGTGTCACCCTGGGCGGGACCAGCTGGGACAAGGGCAAGCGCCACCCCACCCTGGGCAATGACGTGGTCATCGGCGCGGGCGCCAAGGTGCTGGGCCCGATCTACATCGGCACGGGTGTGCGCATCGGTTCCAATGCCGTCGTGATCAAGGATGTGCCCGAGGGCATGACGGTGGTGGGTGTGCCGGGCCGGCTGGTGTCGGGTGTTTCCAAGCCTGACAAGAAGCGCCAGGAGATTGCCAGGAAGATGGGCTTCGATGCCTATGGCTCAACCCGCGATATGCCGGACCCCGTCGCGACTGCGATCAACGGTATTCTCGATCACATTCACGCCATGGACGAGCGTCTCGAGGATATGTGCCAGGGTATGAAATCACTGGGTGCCGAGGTGGGTGATATCGATTTGCCCGACCTGGGACCGTGCGAATTACACCATGTGGAGAATAAGGAAATAAAGGACAGCGGGATCGTTGAGCACAAGGACACTGAACCCGATCCGAAATCCGATTCTTGACTGGTCTGCTTGCGTGTGCCACTTTTACCGTTACAGCCCCATTATGCAGGTCCCGCCAATTGAAACTCACCAGTAAAGGGCGCTACGCCGTCACAGCGATGCTGGACCTGGCCTTTCACGACAAGTCTGGCCCGGTCACCCTGTCGTATATCTCGCAACGCCAGGATATCTCGCTGTCCTACCTCGAGCAGCTGTTCACCCGTCTGCGCAAGCACCAGCTGGTGATCAGCACCCGTGGCCCGGGCGGGGGTTATTCCTTGAGCCGTGCGGCTGACGATATCGCAGTCTCTGAAATCATTGCAGCGGTCGATGAAACCATGGACACCACGCGTTGCAGTGGCGCCAACAACTGCCACGAGGGCCGCCGTTGTCTGACGCATGATTTGTGGGATGACCTCAGCCACCAGATCTACCAGTTTCTGAATGAAATCACGCTGGGTAAACTGGTGGCGGAGAACGGTATCCGGGAGGTTGCCGAGCGCCAGGACGACCGGGTACGCGACACTGACAGGCAGGCAGTCACTGCCCATTCCATCAAGACCTCTCTCGGAAACCTCTGATCACGGTTACGCTGTTGCACTTGCCCGGGCAGGTGTGATGCGGATAAAACGGCGATTTGGCCCGTTTCGAGCCATTTCTGCGATCAATCTCACACCCTGTTGTGGCGTACGTCACGGATGTTTCCCGCGTGATGCCGATAATATAAGCAACGACATGACGTGAGATGGAGAGGGTTATGTACAAATTATTCCTGATGTTGACGGCAATTCTTTTTCTGGGTGATCCGACGCTGAGTTTTCTCGCGCAGTTCGGTGAGGTGAGAGAGGCGGTCATGGTGGCCATTCTTGCGCTGGTGGCAACACCCTGGGTCGTATCACAGCTGGAAAACTAGTTTCACCGTATGACGGCCCCGACACCGTCGCTTGTGTGTACCCGCAGACCGGTCCTCGCCACCATGGCAGGGCCGGTTTTTTTTAGCCGGTCTCCGTGTGCCAGACCAGCAGGCGGTTGTTGACCGGCACGTAAACCGCGCCCGCCCAGGACACGCCAAAATAGAATTCAAAGTAGCGGTCGCTGTTCAACGCCAACACCGCCACTCGGTCACCTTCTTCAATACCCAGGCCCTGCAGGCCGGAGGCCAGGCGCGAGACCCGGTCCTGTATTTCACGCCAGGTGCGGCTGCGGCCTCCGAGCCGGGTCGCGATTTTGTCCCCATGGAGTTGTGCAGTATGGCGGATGATTTGTGAAAGAGATGACATACCAGGCGGTCCTTTGTCGTTGCGTATTGGCTTCCAGTTAGCCTCGGAATGCTGGGATAAGGCGCTTATTCAACATTCAACCTCCCGGGAAACAACGGTTGCACCAGAAGGAGTGGAGAAACCCTAAAGGATAAAAGGTGTTGGCTTGCCCGAATTTCTCCCGGCTTAAAGTACATGGCGACAACATCAGTCTGCGCATGGTTTGCTCACCGATGGCCAGATGCATCATACGAGACAATAATACAATCGGGGGAAGTGTGAATTATGTACCATGACTGAACAAATTGAGGCCTTCACCATGCAGAATCGGCGATTCTTTCTTTTTAGCTTAACAGCACTCCTGACTGCAGGTTGTGGCGGCACCGACCGGGCGACGTCCGGAGACCCCGCGCCGGCACTGGCCAGCCAGGCGCCGCAGGAACTGCGTCTGCTCGTAGTAGGTGGAACCAGCGGTATCGGTTTCGAAACCGTCAAGTTGGCCCTGGATCGCGGTCATAAAGTGACTGCCATGGCGCGTCGCCCGGAAAGAATGACCTTAACTCATGACAACCTGGGTACCGTCAAGGGCGACGTTTCAGACAGTGCCTCGGTTGACGCCGCAGTCGAAAACCACGATGCCGTGGTTTTCGCGATCGGTATCGGTCCGACGCGCGATCCGGTGACCGTGTTCTCCGAAGGTACGCGCAATGTCCTGAGTTCGATGTCAATGCACAGTGTTTCCCGATTAGTCATGATTA
>CAMYJZ010000099.1 GCA_947258845.1 uncultured Ectothiorhodospiraceae bacterium
CGATCTCCGCCTGCTGTTCCTGGATGATGTTCCAGAGTTCCTCGACGGTGGGGGTGGCGGCATGGGTGGTGGTGGCCGTGAGCAGGCCGGCGAGCAGGGGGATAAGCAAGATAGGGCGTTTCATCGGGGTCTCCTGTAAAATAAACGTATTACGAATAACTGATATTCTACCCGATATAAAACTAAATGCAAATCGTTTGCATTAAGAATTGGATAAGCGAAATCAATACCCTCGCCTGATTGCTTTTATCAGAAAATAGATCCTATCTAACTGTATTGTTGAATAATTAATCTCAGCGCAGGGTGATTGGCGAAGGATTCCGGGGCATCCGGTTGTCGGGTCCCGAGGCTGGCGTCCGGGGCGGTTGGGGTTTATATTGGTTCTAACTGCGGGGAAGTCTGATTTTCACGTCATTCCGGGTTTGCGCTGCGCGACGCCCGGAATGACGACTTGATTAGACTTTTCCTCCCTGTTTTCTTTCAGGAAAACGTTTTCATAAGACGAGGTTCAATATGGCAACTGCAGCAAGCGAAATGATGACACTCTCCGAGTCCGACGTGAGCCTGACACCGGCCGCGCGATCGAAAATGACCGAGCTGTTCAGCCAGGCCGAGGACGATGATCTGCAGGCGATCCGCGTGTTCGTCTCGGGCGGCGGCTGCGGTGGCATGGGGTACGGCATGACCTTTACCGACAAGCAGACGGAGTACGACTACACACGCCGGGAAGAGGGCTTCAACGTCTACGTCGACGCGGTGGCGCTGAACTACCTGCGCGGCGTGGAGATCGATTATGTCGAGCGTCCCACGGGCGCCAGTTTCGTGTTCAACAATGCCTTCGCCATGACCGGCGGATCGGGTACCTGTGGCGCCTGTGGTGCGGCCGGCGGAGGTTGTGCCTGAGGATGACGGACGGGAGGCGGGCAGCCCGCCTCCTGCTGATTGCACCCCCGAACAGTTACCGCACTGTTTCCTATCTTGACGCCGCCCGGCGGCGGGGCATCGATGCCCTGGTTGCCTCCGAGGGGCGCTTCTCCCTGGTCAGCGAAATCGCTGACGGCCTGCACATCGACCTGCAAGACCCGGCGGCCCTGGAGCAGTTGCTGGCGGCCAATACCGCGCAGCCATTCGCCGGGGTGGTGGCCACCGATGACGCCAGCGTGGAACTCGGCAGCCATATCGCCGGGACGCTGGGCCTGCCCCACAACCCGCCGCAGGCCGCACTCTATTCGCGCCGCAAGGACCTGTCCCGCCAGGTCCTTGCGGACGCGGGTGTGCCGGTGCCCGCGTATCGTCTTCTCGACCTGACCCGGGATCACGCGCCCCAGCTCGAGGACCTGGTCTACCCCGTGGTGGTCAAGCCGCTGGCGCTGTCGGCCAGCCGGGGCGTGATCCGTGCCGACAATGCGGCCGAATTGCAGGGCGCCATCGGGCGGGTTGAGTCGATACTGGCCGGGGAGGGGACGCGGGAACGTTTCGTGACCACGCACCTGTTGATCGAGGCATTTGTCTCCGGCCCGGAGGTGGCGCTGGAAGGGCTGCTGCATGAAGGCAGGCTGGATGTACTGGCCCTGTTCGACAAGCCGGACCCGCTGGAAGGCCCGTTCTTCGAGGAAACCTACTACATATCCCCCTCGCGCCATGATGCGGCCATCCAGGTGCAACTCACCCGACGCGTGGAGCAGGCCTGCCGGGCGCTGGGCCTCAGGGAGGGGCCGGTGCACGCCGAGTTGCGCATCAATGGGGAGGATGGCGTCATCATGGAGGTGGCCTCGCGGACCATTGGCGGGGAGTGTGCGCGCCTGCTGCGCTTCGGCACCGGCCAGGGCCTGGAGGACCTGGTGATTTCGCATGCCGTCGGCCAGCCGCTGCCGGTCAAGTCAGCGACCGGCGGTGCCGGGGTGTTGATGATCCCGATACCGCAGGGCGGGATCCTGCGGCGCATCGAGGGCATCACCGCGGCGCGCACCGTACCCGGCATCGAGGAGATCCTGATCAATATCCGCGAGGGCTATGAACTGGTGCCCCTGCCGGAGGGGGCGAGTTACCTGGGGTTCATGTTCGCGCGGGCGGACACACCCGAAGAGGCCGAGGCGGCCCTGCGCGCGGCCCATGCCAAACTGAAGATCGTCGTGGCGCCGAAGCTGGTGCTGGAGGACGGGCGGGGTGGGTGAAACTTTAAAGACAGGATATTCACCGCGGAGGCGCAGAGTGCGCAGAGATAGATCATTCTAAAAAAGATTCAAAAAAATCAATAACCGCAAAGGCGCAAAGAATGCGCAAAGGGAAATACTGGAAACAACAAGACAAAAGTCTGGAACGTAAAAAAGTTTTTGTAGGAGCGCCTTGCAGGCGCGATAACCGTTTCACCGCAAAGGCGCAGAGGACGCAAAGAAAGCGCCAAGAAAATAGTGCAAACAACCCGTAAAGGACGGGAAACTGAAATGGTGAAGTAGGAGCGCCTCGTTTATGCCCGGCGCCTAATCGGGTGCAGGCGCGATCAATCCAGAAATATATCAGCCACGGAGGCGCACGGGAAAATAGAAAAGCGGGAAGTGCTGCAGCCGTGTTGTTTTGAATTGAATATTCTACTTTGCGTTTTCTTTGCGTTCTCCGCGTCTTTGCGGTGAATATTGTTTTTCACATATTGCGCGGCTATTTCTTGGCGCCCGGTGGCTGGAAACCTTCGGGGGTGGCGCCGTAATCGCCTTCGTCGAACAGGAAGCCGACCATGTGTTTCTCGATGACCTCGATGCTGGCGGTGTCGGCGGTGTTGAGGCCGTTTTCGTTAATGATCATGGTCAGGCGCTCCAGCCATTTCTGCCAGCCTTCCGCAGACACATTCTCGTAAATGCGTTCACCCAGCGAACCGGGATGTGGTGGTGCGTCCAGGCCCTCGGCCTCGCGTTTGAGTACGACGCAATTGACAATACGGCTCATCGGTGTGTACCTCTGTTCATCAAGCTTGCAGATATTGTAACCCGAATCCGGGTGCTTTGCCCCGTTCCCCCGCAGTCAGAAGGGTTTCACCACGGCCAGCAGGACGATGGCGATCAGCAGGAATGAAGGCACCTCGTTGTACCAGCGATAATACACGTGGCTGTGGCGGTTGCGTTCCTCACGGAAGGCGCGGATCACGTAGGCGTTGGAGACATGGTAGGCGATCAGCATGACAATAAGGACCAGCTTGGCAATCAGCCAGCCCGTGTGCTGGTAGGCCAGCCAGGCATAGTCGATCAGCAGCCAGACACCGAAGATGGTGGTCAGCACGGCGCCGATGGTCATGATGGCAAACAGCTTGCGTTCCATGACCAGGAAACGCGCGTGGCTGGGCTCGTCGCGGGCATCGGCGTGATAGACAAACAGCCGGGGCAGGTAGAACAACCCGGCAAACCAGGTTACCAGGAAGATGATGTGCAGGGCCTTGATCCAGAGCATGGTGGTTGTGGTTTCCTGTCGTCGTTTTTCAGGGTGGTCTGATTAACCCGTCATTCGTCATTCCGGCGAAAGCCGGAATCCAGTGATGCGTTGATTAGCTGTTACTGGATTCCGGGTCTCCGCGACGCTACGCCCGGAATGACGGTTTTATTAAACCTTTTTCAGGTGTTCGGGTCACCTGAAAACACCCGGTTCTCGGCAACCTCGTCGTCCAGCAATGCAAGGATGCGCTTCTTCACCCGTTCCATGCTCAGCATGCCGGCCTGCCGGTAGACGATGCGACCGTCCGGTGCGATCAGGAAGGTGTTGGGCGTCACGCTTATATCCCCGAAGGCCTGCGCGGCCTCGGCGCGTATGTCCAGCGCGATAGTATACGGGATGTTGCGCGACTTGCGCATGGCCAGCACCTGGTTGGGCGGGTCGTAGTACATCGCAATGCCGATGATTTCGAGGCCGCGCGGTGCCAGTTCCCTGTGGAGTTCGATCAGGTGTGGCATCTCCTGGATACAGGTCGAACAGGTGGTGGACCAGAAGGTGACCAGCAGCGGCCGGCCGCGCAGACTCTCCAGGGCGAGCTGTTCACCGTCGGCGGTCACCAGGGTGATGGCGGGGCTGGCCGTGGGTCCCGCGGGTGGCAGCGTGAGATAGCCGATGGCCACAATTGCGACCACGGCCATTACGCCGATAGCGATGTTTCCCGGCCTCATTTCTTCGATCTGGATTCGGCGGCGGGTTTTTCGCCGCCCAAATCCGGGCTCCCGCTACCCAGTAGCCGGCCCAG
Organism: uncultured Ectothiorhodospiraceae bacterium; assembly: GCA_947258845.1. Lineage (GTDB taxonomy): Bacteria > Pseudomonadota > Gammaproteobacteria > UBA9214 > UBA9214 > CAMYJZ01. The sequence goes on from CAMYJZ010000099.1 coordinate 4,220, forward strand.
ATAGCCGAAGACCTTTTTGATGCCGCGCCAGATTTTGGGCAGCAGCCAGATCATTAGCAGGATGAACAGGCCCAACAGTACCAGGAACAGTATCGGGTGGGTCAGGGCCGTCCACAGCCCGGCAATCACCGCGACATCCTCGCCCACCGAGGCGAACCAGTTGCTGACGGGCTCCGGTGAGGTGTTGATTATCACGCGGCTGCCTGCCTTGGTCAGGTGGCTGCCGGTGGCCAGCGTGCCGCCGGCAAGCGCGGCGGCCAGTTGGGCACCCGCGCCGACCTCGCCCACGGCGCCGGCGGCCAGGATGGCCCCGGCGGGGATACGGATGAAGGTATGGATG
>CAMYJZ010000100.1 GCA_947258845.1 uncultured Ectothiorhodospiraceae bacterium
GCGGGACTGGCAGCCCTATCTCGAGGCCGTCGGCTCGCTGGTGGCTACCCGGGAAGTGTCCGTATCCCTGGAGGTTGCCGGCCAGGTCCGCGAGATCCTGTTCGAGTCCGGTGCCCGTGTCACGGCCGGTGAGCTGCTGTTGCAACTCGATGACAGCGTCGACCAGGCCGAGCTGAAGGGCCTGCAGGCGGAACGGCGCCTGGCACAGCTGGAATTTGCCCGCGCCGAAAAACTGTTGACCGACAAGCTGGCCTCGCAGTCGAACTACGACCAGGTCCAGGCCCGGCTGCAGAATGCCGATGCCCAGCTGGACGCCAAGACTGCCCTGATCGCCAAAAAGGCCATTCGCGCCCCGTTTTCCGGTGAGCTGGGCATACGCCAGGTGAATATCGGGCAGTACCTGGAGCCAGGGGCACAAATCGTCTCGCTGCAACAGCTCGATCCGGTGTATGTGGATTTCGCCCTGCCTGAGCGCCATCTCTCGCTGCTCGCGCCGGGACAGGCGGTGCGGATCAGGGTCAAGGCCTTTCCCGCAGAGCAGTTCGCCGGCCGGATAAGCGCCATCGATCCGCGGGTTGATCGCAATACCCGCAGTGCCCGGATCCGCGCGACGCTGGCCAACCCGGAATTGCAGTTGCGCCCCGGGATGTTTGCCGAGGTGCAGACCCTGCTGCCCGAGCGTGACAATGTATTGACCGTGCCCCGGACCGCCATCACCTACAACCCCTACGGCGACGCCGTGTTCGTGGTACAGGAAAAGGACGGTGATCGGATCGTGGAGCGACGCCAGGTAGAGACCGGCAGTGTGCGTGACGATCGGGTTGAAGTCACGGCGGGGCTGATCCCCGGTGAGCAGGTGGTGAGCGCCGGCCAGCTGAAGCTGCGCAACGGCACCCGGGTGGTGATCGACAACAGCGTCAGGCTGGGAGAACCGGCCGTCGCGCGATGAAATTCACCGACATCTTCATTCACCGGCCGGTACTGGCCAGTGTCGTCAGCCTGCTGATCCTCGTCATCGGCCTGCGTTCCATCGCCGTACTGGAGGTACGCCAGTACCCGGAGACCCGTAATACGGTGGTGACGGTCACCACCACCTACCCGGGCGCCAGCGGCGACCTGGTCAAGGGCTTTATCACGACGCCGCTGCAACAGGCCGTTGCCCAGGCTGACGGGATCGATTTCCTGGTTTCCACCAGTACCCAGGGGCGCTCCGTGATCGAGGCCAACATGGTCCTCAATTACGATCCGAATGCGGCCGTGGCCGAGATCCAGGCCAAGGTGGCCAGTCAGCGCAACGTGTTGCCGGCCGAGGCCGATGATCCGGTGATCGACTCGACCACGGGCGATACCACCGCGCTGATGTACCTGGCCTTTTTCAGCGACGCCATGAGTCCCTCGCAGATCACCGACTACCTGCTGCGGGTTGCGCAGCCGCGCCTGCAGGCGGTACCGGGGGTGGCGAAGGCCCAGTTGATCGGTAACAAGACCTTTGCCATGCGCATCTGGCTGGATCCGGAACGCATGGCGGCCCTGGGCGTGACCGCCAGCGATGTCCACCGGGCGCTGGAGGCGAACAATTACCAGGCCGGGGTGGGCGAGACCCGGGGTGACTACGTGACCATCGACCTGGATGCCACCACCGATATCAGCAGCGCGCAGGATTTCGCCGACCTGGTGCTGCGCGAGGATGGCGACGCCCTGGTGCGCGTCAGTGATGTTGCCGACACGCAACTGGGTGCCGAGGACTACGATTCGGGCAGCTGGTACAAGGGCAAGACGGCCATCTACATCGGTATCGAACCCGCTCCCGGCGCCAACCCGCTGGACGTGGCTACCCGTGTCCATGCAACTGTCGACGGGATTCGCGGGCAGTTGCCGCGCGGCCTGGAGGCACACATCCCCTACGATGCCAGTGTCTATATCAACGACTCCATCGACGAGGTGTTTCGCACCCTGGCCGAGGCAATCCTCATCGTGCTGCTGGTGATTTTTCTGTCACTGGGATCGATGCGCGCGGCCCTGGTACCGGCCGTGGCGGTGCCGCTGTCGCTGATCGGCGGCGCCTTCCTGATGCTGCTGATGGGCTTTTCGATCAACCTGCTGACCCTGCTGTCGATGGTGCTGGCGATCGGGCTGGTGGTCGATGACGCCATCGTGGTGGTCGAGAACGTTCACCGGCATATCGAGAACGGTGAGGCACGCATGAGCGCGGCACTCCAGGGGGCGCGTGAACTCGCCCTGCCGATCATCGCCATGACCACAACGCTGGTGGCGGTGTACGCACCCATCGGTTTCATGGGTGGACTGGTGGGCACCCTGTTCACCGAATTCGCCTTTACCCTGGCGGGTGCCGTGCTGATCTCCGGGATCGTGGCACTGACCCTGTCACCGATGCTGTCGGGCAAGGTGCTGAAGCCGGCCGGTGAACAGGCCCGCTTCGAGCAGTGGGTGGAACATTTCTTCGGGCGCCTGTCGAGCGCCTACCAGGGTGCCCTGCGGTCCTCGCTTGACACCTTGCCGGTGACACTGGTGTTCGCCGCCGTGGTCCTCGGCAGTATCTATTTCATGTTCAGTGCAAGCGAGAATGAACTGGCACCGACCGAGGACCAGAGCATCCTGTTTTTCCAGGCGCTGGGTCCGCAGACTGCCACGCTGGAGTACAACGAGGCCTATACCCGCCAGATCGTCGAGCAGTTCGAGGCGGTCCCCGAGTACCACGAGAGTTTTTTCCTGCTGGGTTTCGGCGGCGACAACCGCACGGTGTTCGGTGGCTTCAAGATGCCGCCACCCTCCGAACGTGTCCGCTCCCAGATGGAGATACAGCCCGACGTCCAGCAGGGGCTCGACAAGGTGGCCGGCTTCCAGACCGCGGTTTTCCCGCGCGCCAGCCTGCCGGGCGCCGGGCGCGGTTTGCCGCTGCAGTTTGTTATCACGGCCCCGGCAGTCGATTACGGCCAGCTTACCGGGGTGGCGGATGAGTTGATCGGTCGCGGCATGGCCAGCGGCAAGTTCGCCTTTCTGCGCAAGTCGATCGAATTCACCCGGCCCAGGACCACCCTGGTGATCGACCGCGAACTGGCCGCAGACCTCGGCATCAGCATGGAGGACATCGGACGTAACCTGGCGACCATGCTGGGGGGTAACTACGTTAATCGTTTCAATCTCGGCGGTCGCAGTTACAAGGTCATCCCCCAGGCGGCACAGCATTTCCGGCTGGATAGTAAGATGCTGGACAAGTATTACGTTCGCACCCAGTCGGCCGAGTTGATCCCGCTGTCCACCCTGGTGTCATTCGAGCGCGGCGTCGAACCCAACAAGCGCGTCCAGTTCCAGCAGCTTGACTCGCTGACGGTCGAGGGCGTGGTGGCGCCGGGAGCAACCCTGGGCGAGGCGCTGGCATACCTGGAAGAACAGGCCCGCGAGCTGTTTCCGACCGGCTTTGCCAGGGATTTTGCCGGCGAGTCGCGTCAATACGCGCAGCAGGGCAGCGCCCTGGTCATGACCTTCTTCATGTCGCTGCTGGTGATCTACCTGGTGCTGGCGGCGCAGTTCGAGAGCTGGCGTGACCCGCTCATCATCCTGGTCTCGGTGCCCATGTCGATTGCCGGTGCCCTGGTATTCCTGATGCTGGGGTTTGCCTCGGTCAACATCTACACCCAGGTCGGGCTGATCACCCTGATCGGCCTGATCACCAAGAACGGTATCCTGATCGTGGAATTCGCCAACAAGGTGCAGCTAAGCGAGGGGCTGGGCAAGCGCGCGGCGGTTGAGCGGGCGGCCGCCATCCGCCTGCGGCCGATCCTGATGACCACGGTGGCCATGGTGATGGCGATGATCCCTCTGCTGGCCGCCAGCGGGCCGGGTGCCGTGAGCCGTTTTCACATCGGGCTGGTGATTGCCACCGGGCTCGGTATCGGTACCCTGTTTACCCTGTTCGTGGTGCCGGCCGTCTATGTCCTGCTGGGACAGGAACACCGGGCAGAAAACCCGCAGGCAAGTGATGATGTATCAACTGATGAACTGGTGGTGCGCGACTGAACGCTGCTGCCTGCGGATAAGCTGGATCAGGGAGCGATACTTGCGGCTACGATAGCGCCGCGGACCTGGCGTGCCTGTTCGAGTTTTACGTTGATGCCCAGGCTCAGGGTTTGCTTCTGACCTGACTGCAGGCGGCCGCTGAGTTTGTGCCTGACGCTGCGCATGCGCCCGCTGCTGTCAGGGTACTGCAGTGCCAGTACCAGGCCGCTGACGTCCCGTGGGGTGGGGTTGCTGATCTCAACCAGCAGCTCTCCGGTCTGGTTGACGCCGGTGCGCACCTTGAGATATTTGCCCGGATTTTCCGGCAGATCCAGTTCCACCAGGGCCGCGAAGGCCTCCTTGCCCGCGCTGCTGTCATGGTCTGCAGCTCTGGCG
>CAMYJZ010000101.1 GCA_947258845.1 uncultured Ectothiorhodospiraceae bacterium
CGCGGAATCCACCGTGACCATGGGTTTGCCGAGTTCGTCCTCGATGGCCAACTCGACCTCGTCCGCCAGTTTGGTGCCCTCGCCCGAGAAGAACTTGATGCCGTTATCTGCGAAGGCGTTGTGCGAGGCGCTGATGACGATGCCGGCGCTGGCGTGCAGGGTGCGGGTAAGATAGGCAATCGCCGGCGTCGGCATGGGGCCAAGCAAACGGATATCGATACCGGCCGAGATCAGGCCCGCCTCCAGGGCGGACTCGAACAGGTAGCCGGAGATGCGTGTGTCCTTGCCGATGATGACCAGTTTTCCGCCCTTGGATGCCAGCACGCGCCCGGCCGCCCAGCCCAGCTTGAGCATGAATTCCGCCGTAATGGGATGCTCCCCCACCCGGCCACGGATTCCGTCGGTACCGAAATATTTTTTAGCCACGCCTGTTCCTTGTTTGCTTGATTGAACTAAAAGCTATTCACCGCAGAGGCGCAAAGAGCGCGGAGTAAAAACCAGGAATTATCTTCATATCATATTTAGTCAACAAACATATCAATAGATGACATCTATCAGTTACTGTCCTGTAGTGATTGTATCAATCTGTAATTTTTTCTCAGCGCCCTCGACGCCTCCGCGGTTAATTCTGTAATTATTTATTGATCTGTATTTTGTTTTTCTCTGCGTCCTCCGCGTCTCCGCGGTGAATTGATATTATTTAGTCCACATCCCGGACCGCCTGACACATCAGTATCGCCTCGCGGGTCGCGCGCACGTCGTGGGCACGCACGATCGCGGCACCCTGCCACACGGCCAGCACCGCCAGCGCAATACTGGGTGCCAGGCGCCGGTCGACCGGCAGGTCCAGCAGCTTGCCGATCAGCGACTTGCGTGACAGACCCACCAGCACCGGAAAGCCCCGGGCCACCAGCCGATCGAGTTGCCGCAGCAATTGCAGATTGTGCTCCACCGTCTTGCCAAAACCGAAACCGGGATCCAGCAGGATCCGTTCGCGCGCAATACCCGCATCCAGGCAGGCAGCCGCGCGCGCCGCCAGGAAGTCACCGACCTCAATGACTACATCCCGGTAGGCCGGCGTATCCTGCATGGTCTCCGGGCCGCCCTGCATGTGCATCAGGCAGACCGGCACATTCAGCCCGGCAGCGGCCTCCAGGGCGCCACCTGCCTGCAGCGCGTTGACATCATTGATCAGGCCGGCACCGGCCGCTACGGCCGCACGCATGACCTCCGGTTTCCGGGTATCGATGGAGATCGGTACCGTGAGTGCCGGCCGCAGGGCCTCGATGACAGGAACGACCCGGCGCAGTTCCTCGTCCAGCGGGACCGCGGCGGCCCCGGGCCGGGTCGACTCGCCGCCGACATCGATAATCGCAGCGCCGTCCTCGACCATCTGCTGCGCGCGCTCGACGGCCCGGTCCAGCGAAAAAAAATCACCCCCGTCCGAGAAGGAATCGGGGGTGATATTCAGCACGCCCATGATGCGGGGCTGTGCCAGGTCCAGTGATTTGCCGCCGCAGTCGAGGGCGATTTGCAGTCCGGCTGTCATCGCCACGAGTGTGCGGTCAGCTGCTGGAGTACGGCCGAGCCAGCGGGCTAGTGCTGCCCGGCGGGTCCGCCGATGGTGCCCTCCTTGGTGTCGTCATCCTCGCCCTGCGGACCGTCCGCGCTCCCGGAGCTCGCTGTGGGCTCGATATCATCCCAACCCTGCGGCGGCCGCGGCGGCTTGCCGGCCATGATGTCGTCGATCTGGTCGCTGTCGATGGTCTCGTACTTCATCAGCGCCTTGGCCATGGCATGGAGCTTGTCGATGTTGGTCTTCAGGATCTCCTCGGCACGGGCATAGGCGCTATCGATGATGGAGCGAACCTCCTGGTCGATATCGTGCGCGGTCTCGTCCGACACATGCTTGTGCTGTGCCACAGAGTGCCCCAGGAAGACCTCTTCCTGTTCGTCGCTGTAGGTCAGCGGGCCCAGCTTGTCGGACAAACCCCACTTGGTCACCATGCTGCGCGCCAGCTCCGTGGTGCGCTGGATATCGTTGGACGCGCCGGTGGTCACCTTCTCAGGCCCGAAGACCAGCTCCTCGGCAATGCGGCCACCGAACAGGCTGCAGATCTGGCTTTTCAGGTGTTCCTTGCTCAGGCTGTAACGGTCGCTTTCAGGCAGGAACATGGTCACACCCAGCGCGCGCCCGCGCGGGATGATGGAGACCTTGTAGACCGGGTCATGCGAGGGCATCTGCCGGCCGACAATGGCATGGCCCGCCTCGTGGTAGGCGGTGAGTTGCTTTTCCTCCTCACTCATCACCATGGATCGGCGCTCGGCGCCCATCATGATCTTGTCCTTGGCCTTTTCCAGGTCGTCCATGTCCACCAGGCGCTTGTTGGCACGCGCGGCGAACAGCGCCGCCTCGTTCACCAGGTTGGCCAGGTCGGCACCGGAGAATCCCGGGGTACCGCGAGCGATCAGGCCGGGCTTGACGTTGTCGTCGATCGGTACCTTGCGCATGTGCACACGGAGGATCTGTTCGCGGCCACGTACATCCGGCAGCGGCACCACCACCTGGCGGTCGAAGCGGCCGGGGCGCAGCAGCGCGGGATCGAGCACGTCGGGCCGGTTGGTCGCCGCGATCACGATTACCCCTTCGTTGCCCTCGAATCCGTCCATCTCGACCAGCAGCTGGTTGAGGGTCTGTTCGCGTTCATCGTGGCCACCGCCGAGGCCGGCGCCACGGTGACGGCCCACCGCGTCGATCTCGTCGATGAAAATAATGCAGGGCGCGTGCTTCTTGGCCTGTTCGAACATGTCACGCACCCGCGAGGCGCCGACACCGACAAACATCTCGACAAAGTCCGAACCCGAAATGGTGAAAAACGGTACCTTGGCCTCGCCCGCGATGGCCTTGGCCAGCAGGGTCTTGCCGGTACCCGGGGAACCGACCATGAGCACACCGCTCGGGATCTTGCCGCCCAGGCGCTGGAACTTACCCGGGTCGCGCAGGAACTCGACCAGTTCCGCGACCTCCTCCTTGGCCTCTTCCACACCGGCCACGTCTGAGAAATTGACCTTGACCTGATCCTCGCCCAGCATGCGCGCGCGGCTCTTGCCGAAGGACATCGCACCGCGCCCGCCGGCGCCGCCCTGCATCTGGCGCATGAAGAAGATCCATACACCGATCAGCAGCAGCATCGGGAACCAGGAGATAAAGATCTGCATCAGCAGGGACTGCTGGTTGGGTGACTTCACGTTGACCTCGACATTGCTGTTGAGGAGGTCATCGACCATCTTCGGGTCCTCGGGCGGGGTCTGCACCGTGAAGCGGGTGCCGTCGGCACGCAGGCCCTCGACCGTATGGTCCTCGATGTCCACACGCTGCACCTGGCCCTGCTGGACCTCGGCAATGAAATCGGAATAGCTGATCGTCTGGGTATTGGACGTCTTCGGGCCGAAGTTATTGAAAACCGACATCAGCACAATGGCGATGACCAGCCAGAGAATCAGATTTTTTGCGAGATCGTTCAAACGGGATACCTCGTTAGCCAGTAGGAAAGGGCCTGCATTACCACAATCTTTCGACGGATTATAATCTTACTTTAAATTATTATGACACATTCGCCGCCCGGTAGTGCCGTGCCACCACGTACACCTCGCGACTTCGGGGACGGGAGGCCCGCGGCTTGCGTATCTTGACCTGTTGGTACTGTGAGCGCAGCAGCTTGATCAGGTCATCAAACCCCTCGCCCTGAAAGGCCTTGAACAGCAAATCGCCGCCCTCGCGCAGGACCCGGGCGGCAAAATCGGCCGCCAGTTCGGCCAGGTACATGCTGCGCGGCTGATCCACGGCCTCCATGCCACTGATATTGGGGGCCATATCAGACATTACAAGGTCTACCGGGGTCTCGCCCAATATTTCCATCAATAAATCAAGCACTTCTTCCTCTCTGAAATCCCCCTGCAGGAATTCCACCCCGTCCAGGGGTTCCATGGCCAGCAGGTCCATGGCGATGATGCGGCCGTTGCCCTTGAGCAGCTGCGCGGCGTACTGAGACCAGCCACCCGGTGCCGCACCCAGATCCACGACCGTCATGCCGGGTCGCAGGATACGATCCTTTTTCTGGATCTCCTCGAGCTTGTAGACCGCACGCGAGCGGTAACCCTCGCGCTGCGCACGTTTCACGTACTCGTCATCAAAGTGCGATTTCAGCCAGCGATGACTGCTCTTGCTGCGTGCCATGGAGTAAAGAACCCGAGAGGTCGATTGTCAGAAAAACTTCCAGACCAGTTTTTTCACCGCGGAGACGCAGAGGTCGCGGAGAAAATACATTATAAGTACCAATTAACCGCAAAGACGCAAAGGACGCAAAGAAACATTATTGTAAAAAAAGCCGATCCACGGCATA
>CAMYJZ010000102.1 GCA_947258845.1 uncultured Ectothiorhodospiraceae bacterium
TGCCGCCACATGGGGGAGTGGTTGAATGCCGGGGTGGCGATTCGCCACCCCGGGCTATGGTCTATTCAGCAGCCTGGCCGGGGATCGGCTCGTAGATCTGGTGGCTCTTGATTTTCCCGCGGCGCTTCAGCTCGTAGTCTTCCAGCTGGCGGCGGGCACTGTTGAAGGAATCGCGTATCGCCACATAAATGTCCTCATGGGCATGATTGTCCTGCGGGCTACGGCTGACGACGACCTCCGCGTCAGGCACGACAATATCCACGGCGATGTGATAGATGTTGCCCTTGTGGTGGTGTTTGTGTGGTGCTTCTACCGTGACCCGGCAGCTGGTGATTTTGTCGCTGAATCGTTCGAGTTTGGCCGCCTTTTCTTTGATGTTGGCTTCTACGGCGTCTGACGGCTCCATGTTATGAAAGATTATCTGTAATGGTATTTGCATATTTTTTCCTCTGTCTTTTTCATCATTAAGAATAGCCGGTTCTGCAGGGAATGTATTGACCGGCGTCAACTTTATGTTTTTCAAGCAGGTGCCGGTTTATTGGCCCGGCTGTTGTACCTCGACCCGGACCCCGTCCTCGATACGGTCATCGGGGTGCAGGATGACCCGGGCACCCGCGTCGATTCCCGCGAGCACCTCGGCGACCAGCCCGTTGCGCTGCCCGGTTTCGATTTCACGCCGCCGGGCGCGGCCGTTTTCCACGCTGAACACTGCCCAGCCATCGGCGTGCCGAAACAGGGCATTGGCGGGGAGTTGCAGCACATCCCCGGCCTCCCAGAGGATGAAGTTGGCCTCGACCCGGTAACCGTCGCCCAGTGTCAGCCACATATCCCGCGGCGAGGTAAGGTCAGCGATCACCCAGACCCGCTGTTCCTCCACACCGAGGGCGGAGATCTTGGTAAAGCCAACCGGTTCGATCGTCCGCACCACCCCTTCGAGCGTCTGGTCGCCGCCCCAGCGACGGAAGATCACGCGGCTCTCCGGCTGTATGCGTACGGCATCGGCCGACAGCACATCCACCGCCACCTCCAGGGCTGCGGGGTCACCGATCTCGAGCAGGTCCTGGGCCGTGCTGACAACGCCCTCGCTCTCATGGTCGATGCGCAATACCCGGCTGTGCACCGGTGCTCTCAGTTTGACGGCCGGCAGGCCGGTCTCCCCGTTCTCGGTCAGTGAATAGCTCAGGGAGGTGCGTGCGGCCTCGAGTTCGAAGCGCGCCACGTCCACGGCGAATTCGGCGGAACGCAGGGCGGCACTGGCCTGGCGGTTATGGTTCTCGGCCTGCTCGAGTGCATCCTGCGAGATCAGGGCATCCGCACGCAGCTTCTGCTTGCGGTTATATTCGGAGCGTGCATAGCGGGCCTCGGCACGTGCCGCGGTGACCGCCTCGTCGGCGCCCTTGAGTGCGGCCTCGGCCGCGGCGACCTGGGCCTCGGCGCGGGCCTGGCTGCGCGGGTCCAACACCTCGGGGCGAAGCGGTTCCAGCAGCGCCAGGGTCTGGCCCTGGCTCACGTTGTCCCCGACGTCCAGTTCGATGCGCTGCAGGTAGCCGGCCACCGGCGCGGATATCACGTAGCGGTCCTTGACGCGGGTCTGGCCTTCCTCCTCGACCATGATGCGCAGCGGGCCGCGTTCGACCGCGGCCACCTCCACCAGCACCGGGCGCGGCCGGAACCCCCAGGCCAGCGCGACCAGCAGGGCGATGGCAAGGGCAATCAGACCGATGGTTCGCGATCGGTTCATGGCGATTCCTTTTTGATAATACAGTTCATATTTATCATATAAGTCTCAGTTTTAAAATATAAATATCCCTGGTCTATTCCCGTGTCTTGAGTACGCCGATCAGGTCCAGGCGTTTCAGCTTGTGCCACATCATGAGACCGGATACCAGCGCCGAGGCCAGTACCACGACAGCGGCGAAGGCAAAGGTGTTGGGTTCCAGCACCAGGGGCACCCGGTAGAGGTCGGAGCGGATTTCATGCGACAGGATGGCGCACAGCCCGTGGCCGAACAGGAAGCCCAGCGGCAGGGCGGCCAGGGTCAGGACGGCCAGCTCGCCCAGCATGATGTAGGCGATCTCGCCCTGGGTGAAGCCGAGTACCCGCAGGCTGGCCAGTTCACGGTCGCGTTCCGACAGGGCGATACGCGCACTGTTATAGATCATGCCGAAGGCGATGGTGCCGCCCAGTATCGCGGTGATGAAGGTGAAGAACAGGATGGTCTCTTCCATGGTCTGGTAAAAGCTCTTGATGGCGCTCTCGCGCACCACCGTGCCCGCGACCCGGGGCATTTCGTCGAGGTTTGCATAGACCCGGTCATGGTGGGCACTGTCCACCGCGAGGTAGGCGCCGGTGATGGCGTTGTCCTCGCGCAGCAGACGATTGAGGACATCCCGGCGCAGATAGGCGGAGACGCCGAGGTATTCATTGCTCAGCCCGGCGACCGGGATCTGCAGCACGGCGCGATTGCCCTCCAGGACTTCCACGGTGAGGAGTTCCCCCGGGCGGATATTCAGCAGTTCGGCCAGGTAGTCGGTCAGCACCACGCCCTCGGCCGGCAGGCTGACGCGGTCGAGTTGCGCGTTCAGTAGCCGGCGCAGCCGGCCATGGGGTTCCAGTCCCTGCAATGAACCGAGGTAGGTGCGATGCTCGAAGCGCAGCCGGGCCGGCACCGTGCGTATCCCCTCGACCTGCTCGACCCCCTCCAGTCCGGCCAGCGAGTACAGGGCGTGATGGGAACTCGGTTCGTTGAAGATCACTGACAGGTCCTGGCGTTCGCTCATGGCGTACTGCACATCGATCATGTAGTGAATGGCGTCCTCCTGGAAATTGGACACCATGATAACGCCGCAGGCGGCGGCGATGCCGGCCACCGTCAGCAGCGACTTGAACGGGCGCCGCTCGACGTGGCGCGCGATCATGCGGGTCGGCTGGGACAGCCAGCGCTGCAGGCCGAGTCGCTCGATCAGGGTGGGGCGGTAGGCGGTGGGGGACTCCGGGCGCATGGCTTCCGCGGGTGGCAGGCGCACGGCGCGCGCCACTGCGTACAGGGTGCCGGCCAGTCCCGCCACGACGCTCACCAGGGCGGCGAGCAGGATGACCCAGGGCTCCAGCACGTAGTGCAGGAACGGAAAATGATAGAACTCCGCGTAGATGCCACTGAGCCCCCGGCCCATCCAGATGCCCGTGGCGATGCCGCCGGCCAGTCCCAGCAGCACGATCAGCAGCACCATGGCGGCATAGTGCCGGCCCACATCCATGTTGCTGTAACCGAAGGCCTTGAGGATGGCGATCTGCTCGCGCTGGGTGTCGATCAGCCGGCTGATGACCACGTTGAGCAGGAAGGCCGCCACCCCGAGAAAGATCACCGGGAAGACCAGCGCCATGATCTCCAGGCCGTGGAGTTCCTCGGTCAGGAAGCGGTGTGAGATCTGGTCCTTGCGCTTATAGGCCCCGTGGCTGCCGTAGCGCGCCAGCAGCAGGTCGAGCCGCTGGATGACCTGTTGCGGGTTAACGCCGTGTGCGAGCGTAAGGGCGACGTCGTTGAAGGCGCCTTCCATGTCATAGGCGGCCGCCAGCGGCGTGCGGCCCATCCACAGCACCCCGTAGCGCTGGTCATCGGGGAACACCGCGCCGGCCGCCACCGCGTAGATGTACTCGGGAGACAGGGCAATGCCTGTGATGGTGAGCGACTTGCGCCGGCCATTGATGGTCGCGGTGAGCCGGTCGCCGGGTTCCAGCGCGTGGGCGTCGGCAAAGGACTCGTTGATCACCACCTCGTCGTTGCGCCCGGCCTCGGGCAGGCGGCCGCGGCGCAGGTGCAGGCCGTTGAGCAGGGGCGGGTGGGTGTCCGGTATCGATACCAGGGTGCCCGTGACCGGGTCGCCGAAGCCGGCCACGGCCAGGCGTACGGCTGCCACCACGCGGGTGTGCACCTGGTCGACGCCGGGGATGTCGCGGATACGCTCGATCAGGCTGTCCGGGGTCCGTTTCATGGAGGCGAACACCTCGGCGAAGTGTTGCTCCCGGTAGTAGCTGTCACGGGTCAGCACCAGCGAGTCATAGGTGGACAGTGACATCACGAAGGTGCCGATGCCGCCGACCTGGACCAGGGCAATGGCCAGCACCATGCCGCGCATCGCCCAGAGATCGCGCCAGAGTTTTTTGTGCAGCGCCTGCATGGTCCGCTACCAGGTCAGTTCACTGGCCGGCCGGCGTTCGGCATTGTGCTCGATGGCGCCGATGTGCCCGTCGGTGATGTGCACCACCCGGTCGGCCATGGCCGCGATACCGGCGTTGTGGGTGATCAGCGCGGTGGTGGTGCCCAGTTCGCGGTTGGCGCGCTCC
>CAMYJZ010000103.1 GCA_947258845.1 uncultured Ectothiorhodospiraceae bacterium
ATGAGGGTGATTCATGATTGCACTCAACACGACCGCTTCCTCAAATCGTCTGGCGGTGGCCGTAGGGTTTCCAGGCCGGGGCAATCACGTTGGGCATGCTGGAGCGTCCGAGCAGGCGCGCGGGGGCCAGGGCAAACTCGCCGTAGCGCCGGTTGATTTCGTCCATCACGGCATTGACCTCGCGCTGTTCCTCGTCCAGGACATCGAACAGTTCCAGCTGGTTGCCGCCGGGCACCGGGTCCAGCGCCGTCACCTGCACCTGATGCACCCCCTGGCCGGTCCAGATCTCATCCATGACGCGGCGGCACAGTGCCATAATCTCGCGGCCGTCGTCGGCGGGCAGGGCACAGCGCAGCTTGCCGCCGACCCAGCCCCCGGCCGTGCGCAGGCCGATAAAGAAGGTCGCCGCCTGTAATCCGTGGCGCCGCAGGCGCGTGCCGACCTTTTCGCTCATGTGCAACAGGTAGGTGAGCAGCAGCTCGCGGTCGCGGGTAGCGGGCGGTACCACCTTGCCGTGACCGATGGATTTGGGCGCCGGGACCTCGCACTGCAGTTTCTCGGGGTCCCGCCCCTGGCACATGTACCAGATGCGCCGCCCGGGATTGCCGAAGCGCCGCGCCAGCACGCTGATGGGCAGGTGCCTGACCTCGCCGCAGGTGCGTACGCCGTGCTGCGCCAGGAAGCCACCGATGCCCTCGGCGATGCCGCACAGCTCCGTCACCGGTACCTCGCGCAGGCGGGCCGCCGCCTCCCAGGGCGGGATCACCGTCAGGCCATCCGGCTTGTGCAGCTTGGCGGCGAACTTGGCCGTGGTCTTGTCGCCGCTGACCCCCGCCGAGCACAGCACCCCGGAGGCCTCGAACACCTTGCGCTTCGCCAGCCGGGCCATGCGCAGGGGCGTACCCAGCAGGCGCTGGCAATGGGTGACATCCAGAAAGGCCTCATCCACGGAAAACACCTCGATATCGGGCGTCACGTCCTGCAGCCCCTCCATGATGGCGGCGGAGGTAGCGGCGTAACGCTCCGGTCGTGCCGGACACTGGATCAGTTCCGGACACAGCGCACGCGCCTTTTTCAGACGCATGCCGGTCTTGATACCATAGGCCCTGGCCTCGTAGGAGCAGGTGATGATGCAGGTGCCCTGGCGTCCGTTGGTGATCGCCAGCGGGCGTCCGCGCCATTCGGGACGGTCGCGTTGCTCGATGGACGCGAAAAAGGCGTTCATGTCGACCAGGATGATGGCCCGGGGCCAGACCACGGGACAGTGGCCGGTACCTTCCGGATCGTCAGGACTGAAGCAATGGCTGGCAGACGGCATGCACAATGTCCATGGCAAGGGGTTGCTGGTAACAGGCCGGGCAGGGCCGCCCGACTACTGTAATTATATACAGTATTTCCGGGAATGCGCCAGCCGGGGATGATGGGCATGACCGCCGGGTTAGAAAAAGTCTAAAAAAGTTGATCAATATCAAGACGGCAGCCACATAAATCCAGCGATACTTTGATTATTCGGGACTGCGCGCAGTCCCGGAATGAGGTATTGCTGGTGTGCGGGTAGCGGGCATGTGAGCGAGGACTGCTGATTTCAGGGTTGCTTTAACGGCAAGCCTGCAGGCGGCTGCCTGCAGCAGAGAGGTGCCGGAATTACTTGAAGGCGGGACACGATGACTACGGCAGAGTTGAACAGGGCAACCCCCAAACCGGTGGTGAGCGAGCACCTCAGGCGCCTGCTTGAGCTGGTTTTTCTGCTATTTGCGCTGCTGGTTGTCAACTCGGTCTACCTGGCCGCCATCACCTACCTGGAACACTCGAGCGGCGAGATCCACCAGGACTATTTCTACCTGCTGATGTTCCTGCTGCACCTGGCGATGGGACTGCTGCTCACCGTACCGGTGGTTCTGTTCGGACTCACGCACATGCACCGCGCCTGGCGGCGCCCCAACCGCTATGCGGTGCGCGCCGGGATTGCACTGTTCAGCATCGCCCTGGTACTGCTGTTCACCGGGCTGATGCTGACCCGCTTCGATTTCTTCGAGATCAACGACCCGCTGGTGCGCCGCGTTGCCTACTGGGTGCATATCGTGAGCCCCCTTGCCGTCGCCTGGCTGTTTGTCCTGCACCGCCTCGCTGGCCGGCCGATCCGCTGGCAGCGGGGCCTGCGCTGGTCGCTTGCCGCGGCCGGCTTTGCGGCCGTGATGCTGGTACTGCATATCAGTACCCGAACCACCGATGCACCGGAACAGGCTGTGCAATTCCTGCCCTCACTGGCGGTGCTCGCCGGCAGCGACAGCCTGCCGGCCAGCCACCTGATGACGGATGATGAATGCGCGGAATGTCACGGTGAAATCGCCCGCCAGCACGAGCACAGTGTGCACCGCTTCAGCTCCTTTAATAATCCGGTCTACAAGTTCAGCGTCGAGGAAACCCGCAAGGTCGTCATGCAACGCGACGGCACGGTGCAGGCCTCGCGTTTCTGTGCCGCCTGCCACGACCCGGTCCCCCTGTTCGATGGGCGCTTTGACGATCCGCAATATGACACCGACAACGACCCGACGGGGCAGGCCGGGATCACCTGCATGACGTGTCACGCCATCACCCGGCTGGACGGCACCTATGGTAACGGGAACTACACCATCGTGGACCCGCCACGCTATCCGTTCGCCTTCAGCAAATCAGGGCTGTTCAAGGGCATCAATCATCAGCTGATCAAGGCCAAGCCGGCCTTTCACAGCATGACGCTGTTGAAGCCGTTTCATCGGACGGCAGCCTTCTGTTCGACCTGCCACAAGGCGCACATTCCCGAGGAGGTCAATCATTACCGCTGGCTGCGCGGGCAGAACCACTACGACAGCTTCCTGTTCAGCGGCGTGTCCGGACACCGGGTCGACAGCTTCTATTATCCGCCACAGGCGGCCTCGCGCTGCAGTGACTGCCACATGCAGCTGACGCCTTCCGACGACCCGGCGGCCCGTGATTTCGACGGCAGCGGCCAGCGCAGCACGCACAATCACCAGTTCCCGGCAGCCAATACCGGTATCGCCCACCTGCTGGACCTGCCGGACTGGGTCATGGAGGCCCACCAGGATCGTCTGCGTGACGTGACGCGCCTCGACATCTTCGGCATCAAGGAAGGCGGCCGGATCGACGGCAAGCTGCACGCCCCGCTGCGTCCAGAACTGCCCGTCCTCCGGCCGGGACAGCGCTACCTGCTCGAACTGGTCGTGCGTACCACCGGTGTCGGTCATCACCTGACCCAGGGAACGGCGGATTCCAACGAGCTCTGGATCGACGTCAGCGCGACGGCCAATGGCAGCGAAATCGGCCGCAGCGGCGAACTCGACGCGGACGGGGCCGTCGACCCCTGGTCCTATTTCGTGAATTCCTATGTCCTGGACCGGGAGGGCAACCGCATCGACCGGCGCAACGCCCAGGATATCTTTGTGGCGCTCTACAACCACCAGATCCCGCCGGGTGCGGCTTCCGTTGTGCATTACCTGCTGGAGGTGCCTGTCGATGTGGGCGGCCCCATCGAGATCGAGGCCAGGCTGAACTACCGCAAGTTCGACACCACCTACCTGCGCCACCTGCAGGGCGAAGCCTTTACCTACAACGACCTGCCCATCACCACCATGGCAACAGACAGGATCACGCTGCCGGTGCAGCCGCAGTCGGGAGAACTGCCCGAACAGACGTCGGCGATCCCCGTGATCGAGCGCTGGAACGATTACGGTATCGGGCTGCTGCGCGAGGGCAGCTCGGTCTCTGGCAGCGGCAAGGGTGAACTGCGCCAAGCGGAAAACGCCTTCCAGCAGGTCGAAGCACTGGGTGACGGTACTGGCCCGCTCAACCTGGCGCGGGTCTATTTCAGGGAAGGGCGGCTGGAGGAGGCTTCACGTGCCCTGATGCGCGCCACCATCAGCAATGCACCGGCACCCCCCTGGACCATTGCCTGGTTCAGCGCACTGATCGATCGCGAAAACGGCTATCTGAACGAGGCCATGCAGACGCTTGAGAACATCATCGAGACCCGTTTCGAGGATGCCCGCAAGCGTGGCTTCGACTTCTCCCGGGATGTCCGGGTACTGAACGAACTGGGACGCATCCTGTACGAACGTTCCCGGCAATTACGCGGTGCGGCGAACGAGGCACAACGCCGCGAGGTGCTCGACCTGGCGCGCGACTGGTTCAACCGAACACTGGAAATCGAACCCGAGAACCTGAGTGCACACCACAACCTGGCACTGGTCTA
>CAMYJZ010000104.1 GCA_947258845.1 uncultured Ectothiorhodospiraceae bacterium
GACTGACCTGCGTGACATGCTGAGCGAGTCACTGGAACAGGCCGGTTATGACACCCTGACTGCAGGGACTATCAGCGAGGCACGGCAGCAGCTGGAGCGCACTTCTCCCGACCTGTTGTTGCTGGACTGGATGTTGCCAGACGCCAGTGGCCTGCAGTGGCTGCGCCAGATCAGGCGCACGGGTAAATACCTGACGTTGCCTGTCATAATGCTGACCGCGCGCGGCCAGGTCAGTGACCGTGTGTCAGGCCTCGATAGTGGTGCTGATGATTACCTGGTCAAGCCGTTTTCACTGAAGGAATTGCAAGCGCGCATTCGTTCGCAATTACGCAAACAGGACGGTGGTTCTGCACTGGAAAGGATCGAACTCGGAGGTATCGTGCTTGAGATCGATACCCGCCGGGTGACGGTGGATGGCGATGAAATCAGGCTTGGCCCCACCGAGTTCCGCCTGCTGAAGCATTTCATGACGCATACGGACCGGGTCTTTTCCCGCAACCAGCTGCTCGACGCGGTATGGGGGCAGCAGGTCTTCCTCGAGGAACGTACCGTGGATGTGCATATTCGACGGCTGCGCAAGGCGCTGGAGCCGGTGGACAAGGCTGGACTGGTGCAAACCGTGCGCGGTACCGGCTACCGCTTCAGTACCCGGGATCACTGACATGATGCTGCTAAAGGCATGGCGGGAAGAGCTCTGGGTCATCGGTGGCCTGCTGGTCGTGCTGTGGCTGGTCGGGTTGCTGACCGGGCTCGCGCGCTGGCTGGTCCCGGCGGGTGTAGTCGGCTACCTGGTCTGGCATCTCTATCACCTGCGCCTGCTGATCCGCTGGCTGGACCGTTCTTCCAGGCAGCTGCCGTTCTCGACACCCGGCATCTGGGGGTATGTCTATCATCGCCTCGAGGTGCGCCGACGCAAGGTAAAAAGCGGCAAGAAGCAGATTGGCCGCCTGCTCAAGGAGTTCAAGAGTTCAACACGTGCACTGCCGGATGCCACCATCGTGCTGAACAGTGATTTCAATATCCAGTGGATCAACAAGGCAGCCACGACACTGCTCGGCGTGCGCAAGAGCGACGCCGGTCAGCCGGTCACCAACCTGATCCGGCATCCGGACCTGGAATATTACCTGGATGCCGGGGAATTCGAGCGACCATTGCAAATGGCACCACAGCCCGGCGTGGATACCCGGCTGGCGATCACGGTCGTGCCCTATGGCCAGCAGCAGTACCTGCTGCTGGCGCGTGATGTGACCGAGCAGCACCGCATCGAGGTGATGCGGCGTGACTTCATTGCCAATGCCTCGCATGAATTGCGCACGCCCCTGTCGGTCTTGCAGGGTTCTATCGAGCAACTGGAGGCCGGGATGGGCAGCCATCCGGACCTGGGGAAACCACTGGCCCGCATGAAGCGCCAGAGTCAGCGCATGATGTCCATCCTGCAGGATCTGCTGACCCTGGCCCGGCTGGAGAGTCGCCAGGAAACCGGGCCGTTGCAGGCAGTACCCCTGTCCAGCGTGATTGAAGAGGTCGTGGAAGAGGCGCAGGCTGCCAGTGCACAGCACGGTGGTCACAACATTCTCGTGGAAGTGGCTGAAGACGTGCGGGTGCGCGGCCAGCAGGAGGACCTGTACGCCGTGGTATCGAACCTGGTCATGAATGCCGTACGCTACACGCCGGCGGATGGCACCATCAGGGTCACGCTTACGCCGGTGGCGAACGGTGTGCGTTTTGAGGTGACCGATACCGGTGTCGGTATCCTGCCGCAGCACCTGGCGCGACTGACGGAGCGTTTCTACCGGGTGGATGTGGGCCGTTCCCGTGAGGCTGGCGGCACCGGCCTGGGGCTCTCCATCGTCAAGCATGTACTAGAGCGTTACGAGAGTTTTCTCGAGATCAGCAGCCGGCCGGGGGCCGGTTCCACTTTTGCCTTCACCCTGCCCGGGAAGTACCTCGAGGAGTCTCGATCCGGGCTCGGCGACGATTCCCGTAAGGTCTCCTGAGGCCACGTCCGCTTCTCTCCTGTTACAGGACAACCCGCCCGCGGGTTATAATCTCCCTAAGTTTGTTGATGGAGCAGGACAATGCCAAGCTATGACTATTGCTGCGAGGTTAACGGTGAGGTGGTAGAGGTACGTCACCGGATGAGTGAACAGGTGGCGACCTGGGGCGAGCTGTGTGTCCTGGCCGGGATCGAAACCGGCGCAACGCCGCCGGATGCTCCGGTCAGGAAGCTGATTACCGGCGGCCAGGTCGTGCGCAGCAGCAGTCTCGGCGATGCCGCGGCACCGGCCTGCAGCAGTGGTCCCTGTTGCGGCGGCGGGATGTGCGGCATCGATTGAAGGCGAGGGGCTGTCTAATCAGTCCTTCGCCAGCGCGGCCAGGCTTTCCGCGGCCACTTCCCTGACATCCGCATCGCTGTCCCCCAGCAGGGGACGGATATGGGTGCTCGCCTCGGGGCTGCCGCTCAGCGCGAGGTAATGACAGGCATCGCCGCGAATGCGTGCCTCCGCATGCCGGGTCAGTTCGCCCAGCGGTTCGATCAGGCCCTGCAGCAATTCACTGCCCGCGAGGTCTTCCATGATGGCACTGATGCCGATCCGGGTATTGAGCTGGGTGTCAGGGTCGGCGAACAGGCTGAGCAGGGCATCGAGGCCGGCGCGGTCCCCGCGCACCAGGTCCAGCGCCCTGGCGATACCACCGCTCGACAGCAGCTCGTCCAGGTAGCGGCTGAGCCCTTCGGCAGAACCCGCCTTTCCCGCCCATTCCCTGAGTTCCTGCTCGGAGCGCAGACCCTCCAGCTCGAATGACCCGATGCGTACCCAGGGCACGGTCCTGACGTGGAGTTCGGCGGCAACGTCGGGTCGTTCCTCGATATTCACGGTTTCCAGTGATGCGATGGCCCCATCCGCGAGTAATTTTTTCAGTGACGCCAGCACCCCGGGGCACCAGGGGCAGTGGGTCCCCATCAACAACAGCGCATCGGGAGCGGGTCTGCTTGCGGGCATTTCATCATCTCCGGGTGGTGGCAAGCGCCAGGTGACAGACGGTGAGAGGGTTTTTTCCGGCCGATTGAATATTACCCTGTTAATTGCGGCCGCGCTTCCCCGGTGACGGCATGGAATCGCGCTCTTGTCCGCTCTCCCGCATGCCTGGCTGCTAAGGTAGAATCAGGCCAGGACGCCCTGGTGCGGGCATGCAGCGATGCCGCGCATCCGTACCCTCTCACTTTGCATCGGACACTGACGGTGGCAGTCAACATGAGAATAGACACCGAGGTCTTTTTCCGTCCCGAAGAGATCCGGCGCGAGGCCAGCAGCATCCGGGCCGACCTGTTCAATCGCTGCCGGAAGGCGCTCGCCCGCAGCGTGACCGACTGCGCCTTCGTGCCGGTCCGCAGCATGCAACTGCTGGCCGTCATCACCCGGGATGAGGTCATTTTCGTGGATAACCTCGGTTACGCCGTGCACGAAGGCCGCGGAGGTCGGCTGATCATGCTGGCCTGGGATCTTTCGAAGCGGGAGCCGCGGGATTCGCTAAACGACCCGATCCCGGTGGAAATCCTTTACTTTCATGAAAATACCAACGATCTGCATGCTCGTCTGATGAGTGAATTTCCGCCGGCACTGGATCGGCAGGAGAAATACGAGCGTGCCGGGCCGGGTCGGCCGGAGCGGGCCGAAATCGTCCCCTTAAGGCGTCATTGATCCGATTTCAAGCCGCACTGGCACGCCGGCCCGTCCGGGTAGTTTTTCGGGTGCCCATTCCACGTATAGATGAATATCTATCTAAAAATATGTTTTTATTTATTTGAATCGAAGTGTTGCCTTGTCTAAGCTTCTCGCGGCGGAACCTGTCTCGATCCGGGTAGCTGACGAGGTCTCGTGGCACCCGCAAGGAAGGATGACCGGCGCTGATCGATTGCGCATCCAGTCAAGGCCAGACGATACAGTGGATACAGTCGTAAAACTCAGAACCTACGTCTACATAGACTCCCTGCAGCCCCAGCTTGCCGAATACATGGCATCGGTGTCGCAGGGTTTTCCGCCGGTTCCCGGCGATGCCTGCCTGTGGATGGAGGTCTCCCCGGGTATGGCGATTCACATGTTCACCGACATCGCCCTGAAGGCGACCCGCGTCAACCTGACCCAGCAGGTGGTGGAGCGTGCCTTCGGTTCCATGGTAATCCATCACCGCGACCAGAGCGATGTTCGCGAGGTCGGGAAAATCATGCTCGACAACCTG
>CAMYJZ010000105.1 GCA_947258845.1 uncultured Ectothiorhodospiraceae bacterium
ACCTACTTGCCAACTGAATACCAGACTCCGGGGCATTGCCGCCGAATAGCGCCTGAGATTCATTTTTCCCGGTAAGAATATCAGGCCGCAACTGATTCCCATGCCCGAACTGCCAATTGGCACCCCAGGTGTCGTTCGTTACCTGGACAACATCATCAAATAAATTACGCTGGAACGAATCTACCTTCGGCCCTGATAAAATAATCTGGCGAGGATCTCGAGTAGTTAATGCACGAGTCGCATTATTCAACCAGGCCGACATGCGCTCCGCGGCCTCCGGGCCACCAGGCAATGCAGATCCCACAACATTCTTTATCGCCACTGGATCTGTCGGGCGCCCGGCATTGTTCCAGTTCGACCACACCGTCAGCGCATTGCGTAAATTCAATTGCACACTTGTCTGCGGGCTTAACGCCGCCAACAGGCCGGCAAATCTCGGCGCATCATCCAATCCAAACGTATCAACAATTGCATTGGCGCTGTACCGATACCAGCCACGCTTTGCGGCCCCGGCCTTCGCTACCGCAACCATCTCTGATGTCTTCGGCAAAACACGCAGGATTGTTTCTACCTTCGCCAGGTTTGATTTGCTGCCGGATGTTAACTCGATCTCATCAGGCGTCATGAACTTCATTCCGCGGCGTAACGTCGGCGACCCTGAAACGGCATCTTCTACGCGCCCCAGTTTGTTACCCGATAACACGTTCTCAAAAGGTTCAATGACAGTAGGACGCTGCGGCATCGCCGGTGGCGGCGGCATGTAAAGCTCGGGCTCCACGCCGCCCGCTTCCCCGCCCACTTCAGCCTGGCGCTGCTTCGCGGTCAGGTCGCCCACCGCGCCTCGCTGGTTGAATGACTGGCCCTTGGCTGGCCTTCTAAGCTTACCGGTATCAGGGTCGATGTCATCTATTGACTTAGCCCCGAGCTCTTTTAACCTTTCCACCCATCTTTTCTTGTAATCAGCAAGCGCTGCCTCCGGGGTTCCGCCAAAACCAGTGATGTTGCCGGTCGCCCCAAAAGCGTGGCTTTCTGAAACAATAAAAGCGTTTTTATGTCCCCGCGGATATTCATAAATGCGCTGCGCCGGTGGAGGGTTCGGCATTTCCGATAACCTGATCTGGTCAGCAATGGCCTCGGTAACGTCTTTCGGCTTGCCGCCACCAACCATCCCACGCTGCGCGTTCGGCCCGACCCGGCCAATACCAGGCAAGCCACCCTCGGCATTCGCCGCACGCCACGCCTGGTACTTCTCGACAGTCGGCCGGGCAAACATGTCAATCTCTTCGCCCCGACCAATGTCATACGCAGCACGCTGGTAACGTGACTCACCCAACGCCCTGCCAGTTGCGCGTGCTGCCGTCCCTGGCGGCACTACCTGAGAGATATCCAGGAACGTGTTACCGGTGTCATCGTCATACCACCAACCAAGGTAGTGATCAGACCGGTCCAGCAATTCCTTGTTGGACTGCAGATAATCCTGGACCTGGTCCGGCGTAGCGCGCCCCGGAATAATACGTTCGTTCCCGCGTGTCGCTACCGCCACACCCCCCGTCGGTAACTCTCCAGTGCGCGGATCAATAGATCCACCAGGGTTGTCCCGGATCTGCTTAACCAGCTCCTCCGGCTGCAGTTTGCCAGTGGCCGCGATAGTCCGTGTCGGCTGCGGTAATCGAGCCTGGTCAAAATAAGTGACCGTCCCTCCACGCTCGTACCCGGTGAAGCCCTTTTCCCTCAACAGGAACTCGGCCTCGTTGGCAACCTCTCCGGGCGGTGCTGTCGGGGTCCATCGACCACCACTTGCACGCCGGTCAACGTCAAGCACGTTCTCCCGCGCCTGCTTCCATATCTTGCTTAATGTGGCCGGCTCACGCAGAACACGCTTGACCTTGCCGCGCTGCCCGAAAGTGCCAACACCAGGCTCGCGCGTGAAGGGTCGGTCGGTCGCATAAAAAAATGAGCGGTACGGGTCGCCCGTGGCTGACGCCACTCGCGCCGCTTCCTGCCCGGCGGCGCCTGTTCCGTACAAACTCGGGTCCCGCAAGGCCGGTGTCGGCTGCGGACTAAACTGGACAACCGGGACGGTCTCGCCCTTCGGTAATTGCCTCGCCAGGTTCTTGATCCCTGCCCTGGCGCCCTCCCTCAATAATTTCGAGCTGCCGGCAGTTGCAATGTCAGCACCCACGAGGCCCATCTCGGCGAACATCTTGAGCGCGTCCATTTTGTTGTTACTGCCAACCTGGGCAAGGTAATTCCCCACCCAGTCGCCAGCGCCTAAAGGCAGGTCAGCATCCCGCAGGGCTGCGCCAGCCTCCATTACAGCGCCCCTCACCGGGGAGATACCCTTGGCGCCGGGGGTGAAGTCACGCTCCGTATTCGCGGCCCTGGTGCCCGTGGCGAGCTCGTAGAGGTTCGGCTGCAGCCTGGCCTCCAGGGCCTGGAAATCTGTCATCTGGACCCCGGGCGACTGGGCGCCACGAGGGTCCGGAATCCACTGGCCATCCGGCAACTGGATATAACCCGGCGTCAGGCTGGTCGTGTCACTGAAGCCCTGGTCCGGCATCAGGCGAGTCGGGAAGATGCTCATCTGTCCTGCCCCTCACCGGTCTTCCGCTTATCCTCCCAGACAGTCCCCTTGCGCCAGTTCTTCTTGCTGAAGATCCGGTCCCAGTTGTCCCGATAACGCGCGTTCGAGACCCTGGAGGTCGGAGTTGGTCGCAGGCCCTTGTTCATAGCTTCTTGTTCGATCCCCTGCTCTGTCGGTCAATCTCACGCTCAAGCTTCGACTTGCGCCCCTTGATGTCCTGGGCAGCGCCGGCGGCCATTCCGCTGCCGAGCGCGCTGGGGGATAGGCCGAGTGCACGCTGTAAGCGCTTGGCCATTTTGGTGTCACGGTAGTGAGAAGGCATTGTTTTTTCTCCGAAAAATTCGGGGGTGGGTAGACCCTAACATTCGCGCCGCGCAGTCCCCCCAGGCCCCCTTCGGGCCCTGCAAGTGGCTGATTCTACGTGGCATAAGTCCTGTTGATAGGGGTGTTGATTCGTGTAACGTATATTATGTAAAATAGCTGGTCGTTATTAATCAATAGGTTGGCTGATTAACGCAGATGATTCTCAGTTCGAGCGGTCGCGGCCGGACCCCGCGGAACGGGAGAGAGGGGGCGAGGGAGGTCCATCCCCGCCGCCCTCCGGGCTCTCAACCTCCAGACTGACAGCCCTGGACTCGAGCACACGCGCCTCGCCGTGTTCCTGCGTGGCGACCGGGTGCATCAGCCCCGCGAGCTCTTCCGGCGTGACCGTCTTCAAGATCTGCTTCCTGAGCTCGTTCTGACGCTTGAGTATTTCCTCGCGGTTGATAGTCCGCTCGGTCACATCCTCGACCTCTTGCTGCACCATGCTGGGCAACACATGGGACAGCACACCCAGTGCCGCGCGCACCTGGTTCGCGCTCATGGCATCCTCTGGCAGCTCACCAAGCCCGTACTTGGTCAACCGGTTACCCAGTTGACTGGCCTTGCGCGCCAGGTTAGCGCGTATGTTCTGCTGCTCGGACTTTGTAAAGGTTTGTCGTCGTCCCATGATCTATATGTATAATCCTTGTACCACTAATGAATTTCCGCAGGTTCCACGAACACCACGGTATTTGAATCAACGCGCAGGTAATATCCCGCGTAGATCTCTGCCTCGGTAACGTCAGTCCCATCGAGCTGCACCAGGACTCCGAGCTTTTCCTCGTCGTTCAAGTGCTCCCATCGCAGCGCAATAACACGATCATCGCTGCTGAGTCCATGCTCGAGGTCATAGTCATCGATACTCATAAGGATCAGCCCTCGGGCCCTTCAGTCCCGTGCAAGACAAAGGTTTTGGTTTCTCGCGGCGAGGTGCCAGAGGGCTGATTTAATTAGGCAAAAAGAAAGCCGCCCTGTTCCCAGTGGCAGCTTTCAGATGTACCCGAATATACCAGATTTTAGCCTGCAATTAAAGTCGTCCATTACCCAGCGTCTGCCGGTTGAGCTTTCATCGCATATGCCCCGCCAGCCACTGCAGCACCTCGGTGATCCGGTGTCGGGGCACCTTCTCCCCGTGCAGCCAGTGCCGGCGCACCACCACCACCAGGTCCTCGGGCATGGCCCGTACGGCCCGGTCGACCCGCGACACGTGTTCCGGCATCCAGGCAGCCCAGGGTATCCGCGGCCCGGCCGGTCC
>CAMYJZ010000106.1 GCA_947258845.1 uncultured Ectothiorhodospiraceae bacterium
GCCGAGGACCTGATCGCCCTGATCTTTCCCGACCAGCTGGCCTGCGTCGAGAACATCGCCGGCGACCGGGAGGTGCCCGCGCACCCGCTGGTGGACCAGACGCTGGCCGATTGCCTGCATGAACTCATGGACATCGATGGCCTGATCGAGGTGTTGGAAGGGATCGAGGCAGGGCGCATCGCCATCACCGCGCGCGATCTCGCCGCGCCGTCGCCCATGGCGCTGGAGATCATCAACGCGCGGCCCTATGCCTTTCTCGATGACGGCGCCGCCGAGGAACGCCGGACGCTCGCCATCGACCAGCCGCGGCATCTCGACCCGGCGGATGCCGCCGCCATCGGCAGGCTCGATCCCGCGGCCATCGCGCAGGTACGGGAGGAGGCCTGGCCACAGGCGGGCACTGTTGATGAGCTGCACGATGGGTTGCTGGTGCTGGGGTTTGTGACGGCAGAAGAGGGCGCGAGCGGGGGCTGGGCGGCGCTGATGCAGCGGTTGCAGGACGCGCGGCGCGCGACGTGTGTGCACCTCGAACACGGGGCCAGCCTGTGGGTGGCGGCGGAGCGGTTGCATCATGTGCTGGCGCTGTTTGCCGATGCAAAACCGGAGCCTGCTATCGAACCCGTGGAACCGGTGCCCGCTGACCGCGCCGATGCACTGACCGAAGTGTTGCGCAGTCGGCTGGAAGGATTGGGTCCGGTGACGGTCTCGCAATTGAACGCACCGCTGGCCTTGCCGTTGACTGAAGTCGAGACAAGCCTGCTGGCCCTGCAACAGGAAGGCTTCGCCATCCAGGGGCAATTCTCCCGTTCTGATAAAACGGGGGCGACTGAAACGGAGTGGTGTGAGCGCGGCCTGCTGGCGCGCATCCACCGATATACCGTGAAGCAGTTGCGCAGCGAGATCGAGCCGGTCAGCCCGGCGGACCTGATGCGCTTCCTGTTTCACTGGCACGGCCTGGACGAACCGGCGGAAGGGGAGGCCGCGCTGGAACGCAGCCTGCAACAGCTCGAAGGCATCCCGCTGGCGGCCGCGAGCTGGGAACGGGATGTCCTGCCGGCGCGCATCGGTGACTTCACGACCACGCAACTGGATCACCTCTGCCAGTCCGGCCGCTTTGTCTGGCTGCGGCTGCAGCCAGCTACGCTTAAAAACACTGGCAAGGATGCCCGCCACAAAAACCCGGCGGTGAAGAGCACCCCAATCAGTTTTATCCGCCGCGAGCACCTGGGCGACTGGCGGGATTTCAGTGCCATGGCCGATACCGCAGAGATTTCATTGTCGAGCCAGGCCGCCGCGGTGCTCGACAGTCTGAAGCAATGGGGCGCCAGTTTTGTCCAGGACCTGCAGGACGACACCCGGCTCTTGCCTACGCAGCTGGAGACCGCGCTGGGCGAGCTGGTGGCCTGGGGGCTGATCACCGCAGACAGCTTCAGCGGGTTGCGCACACTGATTACCCCGCAACCGGTCCTGCGCCGGAAAATGAAGCGTCGTCCGGGCTACCGGCCGATGGCTCAGGCCGGGCGCTGGTCACTGCTGCGGCCGGTTAATAGGGGACAGACCACGATTTTGCGGCCGGTTAATAGGGGACAGACCACGATTTTGCACGATAGGGAAAATCGTGGTCTGTTCCCTATTAAGGAAGACCGGTTTGTCTCCGTCGAACACATCGCCCGGGTGCTGCTGAAGCGCTACGGCGTGGTGTTCCGCAAGCTGCTTGAACACGAAACCGGCCTGCCGCCGTGGCGCGACCTGCTGTATGTCTACCGGCGCATGGAGGCGCGCGGCGAACTGCGCGGCGGCCGTTTCGTGCAGGGCTTCGCCGGCGAACAGTTCGCCCTGCCCGAGGCCATGCAGACCCTGCGCCGGATCCGCAAGCAGCCGCAGGAGGGTGACTTGATCGCCATCGCCGCCACCGACCCCCTCAACCTGACCGGCTCCATCACCGCCGGCGACCGCGTCGCCCGCCAGGCGAACAACCGCATCCTCTACCGCGACGGTGTGCCCATCGCCACCAGCATCGGCGGCGAGATCAATTACCTGGCCGCGATTGCACCAGAGGTGGAATGGGAGATCAAAACCACCCTGTTACGGCAAACCCGCCCGGAACACTTCCACCCGCCGCCGCCGCGGTCGCTTTAATCGGGATCAGATCAGAGCACATTTTATACGGCCTGTAGGAGCGGTCTCCTGACCGCGATTGGTTTCCCGACCTATCGCGCCGGAGGACGGCGCTCCTACAGTGGTTTCTATGACCGCCTGTAGGGGTACCCGAATAAGCGCCGGCCTTCGGAACGATAGCGGTATATTGGCATTGTCCTACCCGTTTTACCTGAATTAACCGACATGGCCCAGGCCAGCCTCTCGACTGATCATAGGGTCAGATTCCATTGATCTGTCATAGAAACATCGAATCAATCGAGTCTGGCCGCATTGGGCACCTTTGAACAGGTCGAATGAATTCGACCCACCCTTTTATGGCGGTCCTGTGCCTCCTATTACTCTGTGCTATGGTTCGGTAATCAATCAGGCCAGCCATAATGACTACCACGCTGCAAGAATCCATTGACCGCCAGCGCGACATCCTGAAGGGCTGGCTGTCGGCCTCGCTCATCCGGATCACGGACGACTGCAGACAGCTCTGGCCAAATCGACAGGCCCTGGAGGCCCGCCTGATCGAGGGGCTGGCTGAGCTACCGTACTGCAAGTATCTCTACCTGCTCGATGAGCGGGCGCACCAGGTCACTTCCAATGCGTCCCGCGCCGGATTGCTGGAAGTACAGTACGGCCGCGACCGCAGCGAGCGCCCGTATCTTGCCGGGGCGCTGGCCGGCGAACCGTTCTCACTCTCCGAGGCCTACATCAGTCGCAATGCCCGGCGCCCCACACTGACGGCCGTGCAGATAATCCACGCGGACGACGATCGCCTGCTCGGTTACCTCGGGGCGGACTTCGATCTGCGCGAACTGCCCGCCACGCAGGCCCTGTACCGGCAACCGGGTCACTGGATGCAGCTCAAGGGCGACCCGGCCATCCGCTCCGGCCTGTTCTACCAGGCGCGGGTGACCAGCCCGATGGACGAGCGCATCGACGAGGTGCTGGACCTGCTTGCGGAACTGATTGCGGTCAACGGGATTTTCCATGCCAAGCTGCACTTCTCGAGTTCCCGCGCGACTCTCTGGTCTGTGGATGACCCGTATCGGTTCCGCATCCATGGCATCGACGAGCTCACCAATCCCGATCTCTGCCTGGTCTATCCCCGTCGGGACTATCCTGCGGATGCCGCCATCCCGGCGGATGCCGTTATCCGGATCCTGCGCTGTTTCCGTGACCTCCGGTTCATGGATGAAACCATTTACCTGCGCTCGGGTATGCTGAACATCTTCAACGGACTCATCGGACTGACCTTCTCTTGTGACGGGTCCCATTACATGCCCTGGGAGGAATTCCTCGACAAGAGCCTGGGATTCTGGCTCGGTACATCCGACGACACCAGCGCCTGCGTGTAGCGACAGCAGCAATAGCACCGCGCAGCAATCATTTAACCTGCATTCGTTATGCTCGTTCGCCTTCGTGTGCCTTGAGTCCCTGTTGCAGCGAGTGGCCCGGCAGTTTCCGCTACTGAGCGTCATCTACCGATGGCTCTCGACACTGCGACCGCGTCGTCCGCCAGGCGAACAACCGCATCCTCTACCGCGACGGCGTGCCCATCGCCACCAGCATCGGCGGCGAGATCAATTACCTGGCAGCGATTGCACCGGAGGTGGAGTGGGAGATCAAAACCACTCTTTACGGCAGCCCGCCCGGAACACTTCCACCCGACACCGTCGCGGTCGTTTTAGGGAATCGCTGATTTATTCGTCATTGCGAGCGCAGCGCGGCAATCCCCTGATGTTACAGCGTGCGTTTGGAGATTGCTTCGTCCCGCCACGGCCTACGGCCTCGCGGTCCTCGCAATGAACTGTGCTTGCAGTCAAGCATATTCTGTCGAGAATGGTCTGTTTGTTGTCGCTACTGCGAAGGCTTGCCTCAACAACTTGTGAGCGATTGCAATATTGATCACTTTCGGCGGTTTGCCCGCGGCTTT
>CAMYJZ010000107.1 GCA_947258845.1 uncultured Ectothiorhodospiraceae bacterium
GGTCGAGAGGCTGGCCTGGGCCATGAACAAGTGCCGCGGGAGGCAGGACGACATACAGGGAAGTATAAGTGTCGCGAGAGGGCAGGAGCCCGAAGCGACTGCCGGGAGCGGCCAGCGAAGCAATCTCTGGACAGTACGATCAATCAGTTACAGATTGCTTCGTCCCGCCACGGCCTGCGGCCTCGCGGTCATCGCAATGACGAATTGATCAGACCTTTCTTAGGTTCTTAACCCATGCATTGTCGTGCCACCGCAAGGTGGTTTATATCTCAAGGAATGATCCATGATTGATACCCAGCCCAACTTCAGCCGGCGCATGTTGTTCCGGCTGATCCTCCTCGCCGTGGTGGTCCTGGCCCTGCTGCTGGCCAATGTCGAGTTCATCAACAATGTCTACCTCGAGCGTCAGCAGACCCCGTTCGGACTGATGATCAACGGCGCCATCATGCTGGTGTTCCTGCTCGGCCTGGCGAAGGTGGTCACGTCGCTGCTGCAGTACATGCGTGAAGAAGCTGCGCTGGCGCGTTTTACCCGCCAGCTGGATGGCGAACCGAAAAAACTGTTAAAGGGCATCGGCCGGAAGTCCATCATCGCGCGGCGCTACAACATGATTCATGACTTGAGCAATCGACATGCCAGGATCAATCACAGCGCCCTGGCTTCGACTCTGCTGGCCCGTGAAGGTGCGCGTATCAGCTTTGCCCGCTATATCAGCAATATCCTCATCCTCACTGGTGTGTTCGGGACGATTGTCTCCCTGTCGATCGCGCTGGTGGGCGCCTCCAATCTGCTGGATACGGCGCAGGATACCGCCAACATGGGGCTGGTCATCCACGGTATGTCCACGGCCCTGTCGACCACCATCACAGCCATCCTGTGTTATCTTTTCTATGGCTATTTCTACATCAAGCTCTGTGATGCACAGGCGCACCTGCTCGGTGGCGTGGAGGAGGTGACCACAGTGCACCTTCTGCCGAAGTTTTCCAAGGACAGCGCCAGTATGCTGCACGAGATGGCCGGCCTGATCAGCGGCCTGCGCGAGGCCTCGGAGCAGATGAAGGCGACCCAGGGCGAATACGCGGAGGCGGGCAACCGCCTGAAGGTGGTCGCCACGGCGCTCAACCAGCGCATGCAGGGTACTGAGGATGAACTCGGCAACATCAAGGTCATCCTGCGCGACGGCTTCCGGCTCCCGGCTGCCGGCGACTGAGCATGGACGAGGCCTTCGTCGACCTGCGTCAGAACACCTATGCCGGCAGCGGCGCGGACAGCTTCTGGCCGTCGTTCACGGATATCATGATGGTGGTGGTGATGATCTTCATGATCGCCAGCACCGTGCTGATGCTGCGCAACTGGGACCTGGTACAGGAACTGCGTGCGACCATCGAGGCGGAGCGCCAGGCCGAGGAACTGGCGCGGTTTGCCACGCAGACCAGTGCCACACTTGAAGAGCAACTCGCCCAGGCCCAGCACATGATCTCGGAGTTGCGCATGCAGTTGATGCAGGCCAATGAACTCAACCAGGATAAGACCCGCCAGCTGGCCGACAGGGAGCGGCGCCTACTGGCGCTGGAGGCGGACAAGCAGCGCCTGGCGGCCAGTCTGCAGCAGACGCGGCGCGAGGCCCGACTGGGTGAAGACCGGCTGGCCCAGGTGAAGGCGCAACAAACCCAGCTGGCCGAGGCCCACACCACCCAGCGGGAGCGCCTGCAGGAGGTCCTGGGAGAACTGGCGCGCATAGAGCAGACCAGTCAGGAGCAGGCGACGGAACTCGCTGCCTTCAGGCAGCAGCGTTCCCTGGCCGAGCAGCAGCTGCTGTCACTGCAGGGCGAGTATGATGAAATCAAGATCAAGTATGACAAGCTGGTGCGGCCGGCGCGTTCGGCCCAGGGCAAGTTCGTGGTGGCGGTGCGTTACTCCAAAAAGGACGGCGATTACCAGATCAGCCTGAAGGATATGGATGAAGGCAGTTACCGTTCCGTCAGCCAGCAGGAAATGCATCAACGGCTGGCGGCGCTCAAGGACGAATACAGCGGCAGTCTCTATGTCAAGATCATCATACCCGAGGGAAGCGGCCTGTCCTACAGCGAGGCATCCAACTTCACCTTCGACCTGCTCGGAAAATACGACTACTATCATCAGGACTCGCCTTAAGGCATAAGTCGTGAGACGGTAGGCGTTAAATGTAGGAGCGTCTCGTTTACGGGGGCAGGCGCGATTAACGTTGTGAGAACCGTACTGGTGTTTGATGTAACCTGACATTAGCGATGGGTAGGTTGGGTAAAGGAGCGAAAGCGACGTACCCAACATGAAACAGCCTGGTAGGTACGCTAGGCTTTGCACAACTTACAATTTCTACAGGTAATTTATTTCATATGAATTTATCTTTCCGTGTTCTTGCATGGATTCCATGGCTATTGCCGGATTGAGTCTACTTCTGCGGGTATGTCATCCAGCGCGGCAAGCATCAGGGCGGTCAACAGCAGCAGGACCGGAAACCACCAGCCGGTATACAGGATGGGCTGCGAATTCAGCGGGAACATCGCTACCAGCAGTCCCATGGCATAGGGCAAGGCCTGTCGGCGCTGTTTTCGTGGACGGCTGAAATACCATCGCAGCAGCAGTCCCCATATGCCCAGCAGGCCCAGCAGCCCGGTATAGCCGCTCTCGGCAAGCACGGAAAAATACGCATGGTGCGCGTGATTTACCGATGCACCAGTGGCCTTGCGGAAGGTACCTGGCTCGCGTTCATAGTGTTCATACGCTTCCCTGATTGCCTGCACACCGACGCCAGTCAAGGGGCGCGCGTTCGCCATACGTGTGGCGGTCTCCCAGATCTTCAGCCGGTGCGTCAGTACCCTGTCGATACCTTCATAGCTCCATTCAAATCCGGACACCGTCTGCTCGTACTTCATTTGCACAATTGGCGAAAAGCTTACGGCGACCGCCAGGCAGACGACGCCTGCTACTGTGCCCAGGGCCAGGACCTTGTGGCGGAAGGGATAGGTATACAACAGCAGTGCGCAGGCCAGTCCAAACATGACCCAGGCATGGCGGATACCCGTTAAGACTACAACCGTTGCCGTCAGCGTGACCATGACTGCCGCCAGGAGCCGTGAGCGTCTCAGCAGGGTCATTATCAATAACGGCGTCAGGGTCGCGAGATAAATTCCGAAGTGGGTGTTATTACCGAAGATGCCTACGACCCGGCGTGCGTCGTAGGTCGGGATTCCGAGAAGGTCGCGGCCGAAGATGAACTGGATCAGGCCGTCGATGACCCAGACAATCAGCAGGACGGTAATCCACAATGCCAGTCGCTCGCGTAGTTGGGTGTCCCGAAACACGTGCACCAGCACTACCCCCATCGGATAAAACAGGAGCAGCAGGCAGGCGACGACCAATGTGCCCTTGAAATCATAACTGCCGGGTAGCGAAATCAGGATCGGAATCCACAATAACAGGAAAATGATCGACAGCCGGCGTACCGCGGGTTGTTGCCAGACGGCGTCACGCTGTTTCCACAGCAGTCCGATACCCATGAGGGCCAGCAGGAAACTGAACAGGCGCGGTCCACCGAAGAAGGGTGACCAGGCCATTACCATGAAGGCCAGAATGAAGACGCCGGTTATGAAGTAATTCTGTTTGATACGCATCCCTGTGTGTCCAAGCGGGTTCATTCTTGCCCGGCTGACACTGAAGAACTATAGAATTTTGGTGTATTACGTTATTGCGAGCGTAGCGAAGCAATCTCTTGAGGGTGGAGCAATGAGTTAGAGATTGCTTCGTCGCTTCGCGACTCGCAATGACACATATTCAGATCTTCCCGAATTATTCTGGGTCGCAAAGCCTAATTGACCGGCAGCCTGGCGCGCAGTGCGTCCCGGTCGACCCACCAGTTGTCGCCGACGATGACATCGACCATGGCGGACAGGCGGGACAGCAGTTCATTG
>CAMYJZ010000108.1 GCA_947258845.1 uncultured Ectothiorhodospiraceae bacterium
CCCGCCCATGGACACGACCCTATTACGCAGGCTTTCCAGCTCGCGGTCGAACCTATGATGGATATGCTCGCCAAGATTTGTTGGGTCCATAACTCTCGCTCGCAGTAGCTAAGTTATTGTGTCATAACGACCTGACTGATTCTATACAGGGATTATGACATAGATATGACATAAATCCCTGCCTGACTAGCCGGTTAAATCCTGGATATTCAATTGTGATTGTAATACTGCTGTCATATTCCGGCCGTATTGTTTCAGTCAGACAGTAAAGATCCATACCATTAAGTCAGGAGATGCCATGAAAACCAAACTTACCCCCCTGCTGATAGCCGGCCTGGTTGGACTGGGAATCAGTCAGACCAGTATCGCACGTGACAATATCGTCATTGTCGGTTCCAGTACCGTCTACCCCTTCTCGACCGTGGTGGCCGAACGCTTTGGCAAAAGCACCCGATTCAAGACGCCCAAGGTCGAGGCCACCGGTTCCGGTGGCGGCCTGAAGCTGTTCTGCGCCGGTCTTGGGGTGGAACACCCGGACATCACCAACTCCTCCCGCAAGATCAAGGACTCCGAAATCGAAATGTGCCAGGGTAACGGCGTCAAGGACATCATCGAGGTCAAGATCGGCTATGACGGCATCGCGCTGGCCCAATCCAACAGCGTTCCGATGATGTCAGTATCACTGCGTGACATCTACCTGGCACTCGCCAAGGAGATCCCCGATCCGGGGGGTTCTGAAAAACTGGTAAAGAACCCCTACAAGACCTGGCGGGAGGTGAACCCGGAACTGCCGGCTACCGCTATCGAGGTACTCGGCCCGCCCCCCACATCCGGCACCCGTGATGCCTTCGTGGAACTCGCCATGGAGGGCGGCTGCAAAAGCTTCGACTGGATCAAAGCCATGAAAACGCAAGACAAAAACGAATACAAACGGATCTGTCACACCGTCCGTGAAGACGGCGCCTACGTGGAGGCCGGCGAGAATGACAACCTGATCGTGAAAAAGCTGGAGGCCAATCCGCAGGCCCTGGGTATCTTCGGCTTCAGCTTCCTGGACCAGAACGCCGACCGCGTCCAGGGTGCCATCATCAATGGCGTGGCACCGGAGTTTGAATCCATTGCCGACGGCGAGTACCCTATCTCTCGCCCCCTCTACTTCTACGCAAAGAAGGCGCATGTGGGCTCGATCCCGGGTATCCGCGAGTACCTGGCCGAGTTCACCAGCGAGAAGGCCTGGGGCGAGGACGGTTACCTGTCCGACAAGGGTCTGATCCCCATGCCGGACGAGGAACGCCAGGCGGTCACAGATAACGTCAGGAACCTGATCCCGATGTAGCCAATCGGCAGGAACGAAATCCAATCAAACGGGTGGGTGTGCTGGCCGGCGCACCCACCTGTTTTTTTAACCAGAAAGCGAACTTTTGGACACGACCAACCTTTTTATAGTCATCTGCCTGCTGGCTGGCGCCGCCTATGTCTTCGGCCGGCAGCGCGCCTATGCCGCCAGCGGCAAGTCGATCAGAACCCTGCACTCACTGCCTGGACACTACGGGCTGTACGCCCTCATCCTGACCGCCATTCCCGCCGTGGCCATGCTGCTGTTCTGGTCCATGCTGGCCCCACGGGTCATCGAGGTGCTCCTGCTCGCCGACCTGCCCGCCGGGATTAAAGACTGGTCACAGGAACAATTGGGCCTGCTGCTCAACGACGTACGCAACAGCCTAAAGGGATATAGCGTCGCCAGTGACAATCCCGAGCTGATTGCGCAACTCGGCGACCGCTACACAGCCATGACCCGCACCAGTAACTGGCTGCTGTGGGTCACGGCGCTGAGTCTGTGTGCCGGGGGTCTGGCCTGGGCCTGGCACAGCATCCGCGCGGACCACCCGGCCCGGCACCGGGTAGAGGCCGTCGCGGTCGCCGGACTGATTGCCTGTTCCCTGATCGCCCTGCTGACTACCATCGGCATCGTGTTGTCAGTGCTGTTTGAATCGCTGCGATTTTTCCAGCATGTACCGGTCAGCGAGTTCCTGTTCGGTCTGGAGTGGAGTCCGCAGACGGCCATCCGCGCCGACCAGGTGGGCTCATCGGGTGCCTTCGGTGCCGTGCCACTGTTTACCGGTACGCTGCTGATCTCGGCCATCGCCATGCTGGTCGCGGTTCCCATTGGTCTGATGTCGTCGATCTACCTGGCGGAATATGCCAGCCGTCGCATCCGCGCCATTCTCAAGCCGGTACTGGAAATCCTGGCCGGCATTCCTACCGTGGTTTACGGTTTCTTTGCTGCACTCACCGTGGCCCCGTTGATACGCGATGCCGGCACCTGGCTGGGCCTGGAGGTGGCCTCGGAAAGCGCCCTCGCCGCGGGCCTGGTCATGGGTATCATGATCATCCCGTTTGTCTCATCGATATCCGACGACGTGATTTCCGCGGTGCCGCGCGCCATGCGCGAGGGCTCCTATGGCCTGGGGGCGACCCAGTCGGAGACCATTCGCCGGGTGGTCATACCGGCGGCGCTGCCCGGCATTGTCGGTGGCGTTCTGCTGGCGGTATCACGCGCCATTGGCGAGACTATGATCGTGGTGATGGCGGCAGGACTGGCCGCCAACCTGACGGCCAATCCGCTGGAGGCAGTCACCACGGTAACGGTACAGATCGTGACCCTGCTGGTCGGTGACCAGGAGTTCGACAGTCCCAAGACACTGGCGGCCTTTGCGCTCGGGCTGTCCCTGTTCATTATCACGCTGATCCTGAATATCATCGCCCTGCAGATCGTGCGCCGCTATCGCGAACAGTACGACTGAGATCCCGGTCACCGGAGACTGACTGCTCAAATGAAACAACGGACCGTCGACCTGATGCAGAAGAAGCTCAAGCGCCGTTATGCGGCCGAGCGGCGTTTTCAATGGTATGGAAAGATATCCATCCTGATCGCGCTGGCGTTTCTGCTGTTGATGTTCATCAACATCGTCGCCAAGGGCTACACCGCGTTCCAGCAAACGCATATCCACATGGCCATTGAGCTGGAGGCGGATGCCTTTCCATCACAGACCGGTGAAACCGATGCGCTCTACAACGCCGATTACAGCGGCCTGATAAAAAAGGCGCTGCGCAAACAGTTCCCCGATGTCACCCATCGACGTGACAAGCGCGCCCTCTACCAGTTGGTCAGCCCCGGCGCGGGGTACAAGCTGCGTGATCGGGTCATCGCAGACCCCTCGCTGATTGGCCAATCCGTCGAGGTATGGCTGACGGCCGATGACGATGTCGATATGTATGTCAAACACCCGCCCCGGGACACAACCGGAGCAGCGTCGAGCGCTCAGCGGCTCTCCGAAAAACAACGCGGCTGGCTGGAGCAGCTGCGCAGCGAGGGCCGGCTCAAAAAGCATTTCAACTCCACCTTCTTCAGCGCCGGTGACTCGCGTGAACCGGAACTGGCCGGCATTTGGGGGGCCCTGGTGGGCAGCTTCTTTACCCTGCTGGTGACGCTCTGCCTGTCTTTCCCCATCGGTGTGGGCGCCGCGATTTACCTGGAAGAATTTGCCCCCAAGAACAAGTGGACGGACCTGATCGAGGTCAACGTGAATAACCTCGCGGCCGTGCCATCCATCGTCTTCGGCCTGCTCGGCCTGGCGGTCTTCATCAACTTCTTCGGGGTGCCGCGCTCGGCACCGATCGCCGGTGGCTTTGTGTTGACCCTGATGACCCTGCCCGTGATCATTATTTCCAGCCGCGCGGTCCTCAAGGCGGTACCGCCCTCCATCCGCGAAGCGGCACTCGGCATAGGCGCCTCCAAGGTTCAGATGGTGTTCAGCCACGTGGTGCCGCTGGCACTGCCCGGAATGCTGACCGGCACCATCATCGGCATGGGCCGGGCACTGGGTGAAACCGCACCCTTGCTGATGATCGGTATGATGGCCTTCGTGGTGGACATCCCCGCC
>CAMYJZ010000109.1 GCA_947258845.1 uncultured Ectothiorhodospiraceae bacterium
GGTCGGCATGCTGGTCCAGGCTGATACGCTTGCAGACCTGCGTGCCATCGCCGCGCTAGCCGAGGGCCTGTCTATCCTGCCGGCGTCGGCTAGTGATATTGCACAAGCACTGGGGATTACGCATTACCCGGTATTGATCACACCGCACGGCATCGAGCAGTGAGTCAACACCCCATCGAGGCGCTACTGCGACCGCCGGTCGAGTTGTGGTCGGCGCTGGTGGCCTTTGCCACGGCGGCCATTGCCGTTCTCGCTCCCTGGGCGCTGATGATGCCGCCGGGCGTAGCCTATGGTGCCGGCACCGTGCTTTCGCTGATCGGAATTATCCGGGGCCGGCAGGCTTGGCAGGTGCTGCGCTACCAGCGCAACATGCGTCGGCTACCCACCTACAAGGTCCGCGCCCGCAAGATCCCGCTCAGCCGGCGCAAGCTCTTTCTCGGTCGTGGCTTTCGCTGGACCCAGAAGCACACCCAGCGCCTGCGCGACACCATCCGCCCGGAAGTCCAACATTACGTGCAACCCGGCGCGCTCTATCAGTGGGCGCGCCGCAAGGAGGTGGCCTGGGAGTCCGTGCCGATTCTGAGTCTCTTTGCGCGACTGCTGCGCATGCGGGCGTGGTGGAATCCGTACTCGCCATTGCCTGCCGTCGGCGGCAAACCGGCCCTGCATGCGGTGGAACCGGACGAACAGGCTGTGTGGATGGATATCGGCGAGCGGGTCGGACACACCCTGGTATTGGGCACCACCCGGGTTGGCAAGACCCGGTTGGCCGAACTGCTCATTACCCAGGACATCCGGCGTGGAGACGTGGTGATCGTATTCGATCCCAAGGGTGATGCCGGCTTGCTGCGACGGGTGTATGCCGAGGCCAAGCGGGCCGGGCGGGCCCAGGACTTCTATTTATTCCACCTTGGCTTTCCAGAGGTCTCGGCCCGCTACAATGCCATCGGCAATTTCTCGCGCATCACCGAGGTTGCCACCCGCATCGCCAATCAGCTTCCCAGCGAAGGCAACTCGGCCGCCTTCAAGGAATTCGCCTGGCGCTTCGTCAACATCATCGCTCGGGCGCTCGTGGCGTTGGGTCGGCGGCCGGACTACCAGCAGGTCCGGCGCTACATCAATGACATCGAACCGCTATTCATGGAGTATGCCCGCGCGCACCTGGATGCACACAGCGCGGAGGATTGGAAAGAACAAGTTGAAGAACTGACGAACGCCATCTCGGAACGCAACCTGCCGGCGGCGTTGCGGGGTCGAAATCGAGAAGCGATTGCCCTGATGCGGCACCTGCAGGCGCAGGACCTCTACGATCCCGTACTCGACGGGCTGGTCTCGGCCTTCAAGTACGATAAGACCTACTTCGACAAGATCGTGAGTTCCGTCGGTCCTCTGATGGAGAAGCTCACCACCGGCAATATCGCCGAGCTAATCTCCCCGGATTACCTGGACGAGAGCGATAACCGGCCCATCTTCGAGTGGATGGAGGTTATCCGCCGCAAAGGCATCGTCTATGTGGGACTGGACGCCCTGACCGACACCACGGTGGCCAGTGCCGTGGGCAATTCCATGTTCGCGGATCTGGTCTCGGTCGCCGGGCATATCTATAAGCATGGGGTAGACGGCGAGGCCATCGGCACGCCGCCGACGATCTCCATGCACGCCGATGAGTTCAACGAACTGATCGGTGAAGAGTTCGTGCCGCTACTGAACAAGGCCGGCGGCGCCGGCTTTCAGGTCACGGCCTACACCCAGACCTGGTCTGACGTGGAGGCGCGCATCGGTAACCGGGCGAAGGCCGGTCAGGTGGCCGGTAACTTCAATACGCTGATCATGCTCCGGGTCAAGGAATTGGCCACGGCCGAGATGCTGACGGATCAGCTCCCGCGGGTCGAGGTCTTTACGCTGATGAGTGTCTCCGGGGTGGACGATTCCTCCGATCCCGGTTCAGGTATCGACTTCAAATCACGAAACGAGGACCGCATCAGCGTCTCGGAAGTCCCGTTGCTCACACCAGCCGAGCTGATCACGCTGCCCAAGGGACAGGCCTTTGCACTGCTGGAGGGCGGGCAGCTTTGGAAGATCCGAATGCCGCTGCCGGCCACGGACGCCGATATGCCGGAGTCGCTCACCGAGATCGCCAACGAGATGGAGCGTACCTACATCACCAACGATCACTGGTACCGGATCCAGGAGTCCTGGTGGACAGCACCAGTGGATCTCACCGAGCCTGCTACTGAAGCCGAGGTCTCGGATGGCTGAAGCGGTCGCCGATCCCCGCCGGCGGGTCGTTCAGCAGGGGCTGTTCTCGAAAAGCCTGTCGGCCGCGGCGAAGCTTATCCAGTGGGTGCTGTTCTCACTGGTATTTTCGATCCTTATCGAATGGGCAGGCATGGTGCTCTGGTGGCCGGAGGAAGGATTGGATCACAGCCGCAACATGCTGGTGGCGGAGATCAGTTACCTCGATACCGACTTTCGACGCAGCGTCGTCACTTCAGATCCGGCGCGGTTCGCCAAACGCTTTGCCGATAACACCTATTACTACCTATTCGAGGTGACACGGTTCATCGATTTCATCCGTTGGGTCTCTCCGCCATCAGTGGCGAACGAGCAGGGCGTC
The DNA here is from genome assembly GCA_947258845.1 of uncultured Ectothiorhodospiraceae bacterium. Lineage (GTDB taxonomy): Bacteria > Pseudomonadota > Gammaproteobacteria > UBA9214 > UBA9214 > CAMYJZ01. The sequence continues at coordinate 2,618 of CAMYJZ010000109.1, forward strand.
AGACCCACGCTGCACAAGATCTATAACCCGGTTGCCGAGTTCGTAATCGCAATGATGCAGGTCACCCAGGTGTTCTCGGTACGCCTGGCGATTCTCACCCTGGCCATGCCGATCTTCCTGCTGTTCAGTCTGGTCGCCCTCGTGGACGGGCTGGTGCAGCGGGATTTGCGTCGATGGGGTGGAGGAAGAGAGAGCTCGTTCGTCTACCACTACGCCAAGAAGGCAGCATTACCAGTGGTTGTGTTGAGCTGGGTGATTTATCTCGCCTTGCCATTCAGTCTGCATCCAACCTTCGTCATTTTACCGTTTGCGGCGTTGTTCGCGATGACGGTGGCGGTCACGGCGAGCACGTTCAAGAAATATCTTTGAAAAAGGAGAAAGCAATGGAAGAGCACAAAGTCGGGCCGTTTATCCGGCCACAGGAGATGGGGCCAGTCGATCGGGAGCAGTTTGCCTATGCATTCGAGCTTGCGAATGAAGCGGGTAGCCTGTCGACCCCAGAAGATAATCCTAAACGGTTTGGCGTCACTTTGGTCGATGAGGAACTTGGCGAGGAAACACGAATACGGTTTACCGATCAGCCGATCAACAGAGCCATATTGGCCCTGAAGAAGAACTGCGGGAATGACTCAGAGATGTATTTCAATGTCACGATGCGTTTCTTCGCGATGCTCACCATATTGAAATGCGAAGAACTGAAAAGCTGGATGACCGAAGACAAGTCCCAGCCTGGATGTGTCCAGCTCCATACGGCTGTTGTCTATGCTGGTGCAGAAGCCGCGCTCGACAAGGATGGCGAATACGATATCCGTGATTTCTTCGAGCGAGTGGCAAACATTGCCCAGGAACCGGATATAGAGAGTTGACCCACTGGCTCGTGACAGGGCTTTAATAGTGTGGACTCTCGTGAAGCCCTGTTTCTATCCTGCTGAACGTATATTCGTTGCAGGAGAGGCATTCAATCGCCGCCAGTTTTATAAACCTCGCACTTTTCTGAATTGATTTCCCCTAGTTAGTCCTCCCCCGATCCCCCATCCTACGCGTCATGCGCAATACGGGGAGGACATCCATGCGAATTACCCATCTTATGGCCACAGGGCTGCTGGCAGCTGCACTGCCTGCGCAGTTAGCATTTGCGGACGCAGACGGCGAACGAGCGGCACTGGCCCGGATCATCCACGAACTCCAGACCATCGATCCGCTGATAACTGAAGCCGCCTCGCAGTCCAATCCGGATGCCCGCGTCCGGCCTCGTACGCATTCGAGCCGGGATTCAAGAACACATCGATGCCCCGCGCTCGGAGCCACGAACCTTTCCGCCGCTACGTGGCGATTACCGTCGGTGATGTTCGGTCATGACGGCGGCGCAGAACGCAGCATTCCAGGCGGGCTCCGGTTTTACGCCGGCAACTCTGCTCACGGGTATCGCATCGGTGATCCTGGTACTCACCTTCGTCTGGGTGATTTGGGTATCACTCGGCACCTTCCGCGCATGGCAGAACGGGCAGGCGGTACTGTTCGACGTGGTCTGGAGTGTGTTACGCGCCAGCATCGTGCTCATGGTGCTGGGCTTTTATCTGCGGTAGCGGCTTCGTCGCTGCCACAGGGGTTCGGGGACATCCCCCGGTATTCATAACAGGGGGCAACCCCGTGATCTCGGAGAAAACGCAATGATGATGAAGAAAACCAAACGGGTCGCATCCGCTGTCGGGTTGCTGGC
>CAMYJZ010000110.1 GCA_947258845.1 uncultured Ectothiorhodospiraceae bacterium
CCGGTTGGATTGCCTGTAATTATGTCAGCCGGTAAATCCGGATGACCGTCGATACCGCCGCCTGACGATCCGGTCCGGGTGCAGCGGGCGGCATCCCTGACAGTGACCACAGCGGGGCCGCCTGGTTCCGCAGCTTGGCCCATGATAATACAGATCGATGCCCGGCCGGAGAGGGCAGCCAGCGCAACCACGCCAGTGGCTAGCGGCATGGGTTGGACACCCGGGGAAATCGCAGCCGTGACAACAGCTGATCAGATCAGGACCGGAGACGTCGCCTCAGCAGCTGAGACACGACCAGGACGCACACCAGGACCAGGGGGCACAAGCCAGTGATCAGCGCGAGTCAGCAGGTGTGCAAACAGCGCCAGCGGGCCGCTGCCGGCGTGTTCCCCGACATGTGCCGGGGCCAGCGGTGCAAACAGCGAACAGCTGGCTGCCAGCATGGTGGATTGCAGGATTCTCGATTGCATCATGGCTAGTCCACTAACGTATTCTTTCAGCTGCTAACGCACCTTGACCTTGACCAGCTCCTCGCCCTGTGGGTCCGTGACATGCACGGCACAGGCAATGCAGGGATCGAAGCTGTGAATGGTGCGCAGGATCTCGACCGGCTGCTGCGGGTCATGCAGTACGTGGTTGTCGGCCAGCGCCGCCTCGTAAGCGCCGGGCTGGCCATTGGTATCGCGCGGGCCGGCATTCCAGGTACTCGGCACCACGGCCTGGTAATTCTTGATAATGCCATCCTCGATCACGATCCAGTGGGCCAGGCCGCCGCGCGGCGCTTCCATGAAACCCACGCCGCGCGCCTGGCGCGGCCAGCTGTCGGGTTCCCACAGGGCCTCGTTGAAGGTTTTGGTGTCACCGGCCTTGATGTTGGCGATCAGATTGTCATACCAGGTCTGCATGGTATCGCCGATGATCTTGGTTTCCAGGGTACGCGCCGCGGTGCGGCCCAGGGTGGAAAACAGGGCCTCGACCGGGATATCCAGCTTGTTGAGCGTCATGCCGACCAGCTCGCGGGTCTGCGCATGTCCGCTGGCATAGAGCATCAGGACCCGGGCCAGCGGTCCGACCTCCATGGCATGACCCTTCCAGCGCGGTGACTTGAGCCAGGAATAGGACTGCTCCACGTCGAGATGCTGGTAGGGCGGTTCGGGACCAGTGTAGTTCAGCCTGGTCTCGCCGGCGTACGGATGCAGGGGCAGTTCCTTGCCGTCTTCGTAGTCGTACCAGGAATGGGCAATGTATTCCTGGATCTCATCGCTGGCATTCATGTCCACCTCGTGGATGGTGGACAGGTCACGGTTGAGGATGGCCCCGGCGGGTATCAGGTAGGAGGCCGGGTCATCCATGCCCTTCTCGGGAAAGTCACCGTAGGTGAGGAAGTTCCCCAGGCCCTCGCCGCGCGAACCCCAGTCCTTGTAGAAACCGGCGATGGCCAGGGTGTCGGGCACATAGACCTGGTCCACGAACTCCCGCATGCGGGTGATGATGGTCTGGACCTGGGCCAGGCGCTCGGCGTTGATGGCCGAGTCGGAATCCAGGTCGATGGGACAGGGCACGCCGCCGACCACGAAATTCGGGTGCGGGTTCTTGCCCCCGAAGATGGCGTGCAGCCGGGCGACATCACGCTGCCAGGTGAGCGCCTCCAGGTAATGGGAGACGGCCATCAGGTTGGCCTCGGCCGGCAGCTTGTAGGCCGGGTGTCCCCAGTAGGCCTTGGCGAAGATCCCCAGCTGGCCGGCCTCGACAAAGCCCTTGAGCTTCTTCTTCATGTCGGCGAAATAGCCCGGCGAGGACTTCGGGTAATTGCTCAGCGACTGGGCCAGTTCCGAGGTGGCCTTGGGGTCGGCCTCCAGCGCGGACACCACGTCGACCCAGTCGAGTGCGTGCAGGTGATAGAAGTGCATGACGTGATCGTGCACGTACTGGGCGGCGTTCATCAGGTTGCGGATCAGCTGGGCATTCGGCGGGATGGGGTAGTCCAGCGCATTCTCCACGGCGCGGATGGAGGCCAGTCCGTGAACCAGGGTGCAGACCCCGCAAATACGCCGGGCAAAGGCCCAGGCATCGCGCGGATCACGGCCGCGCAGGATGATCTCGATGCCGCGCACCATGGTGCCGGACGACCAGGCCTGGGCAATGCGGTTGCCATCCATCTGCGCCTCGATGCGCAAGTGGCCTTCGATACGGGTAATCGGGTCAACAACGATGCGTTCACTCATGGCTGGCGCTCTCTGGTTATCAGTCCAGGTATTCGGACAGGATGCGGTATTGCGCCGCGCTTTCCGCGGTAGCCGGATTATCGGCCGCGGCATCCCGCGCAATGGTCTCGCAGGTGCGTGCCATGCGGCTGCTCACGGCCGCCTGCCAGGCGGAACCGCCCGGTAACTGGCCCGCCGGGGTCACGGCAGCGGCCGCGGCCCGCGCCACGAAGTAACCCGCCTGTGCCGACCAGTCCCCCTCGGACCCGCAGCGGGTGTGGCTGTCGAAGGTGGCGGCCCGGGCCGAACTCAGCGCCGCCACCAGTTCGCTGTCCGTAGCCGCGTTGTTGGCCGCGGTCCGGGTGACCAGGGCAAGGCGCTCGTCACTGGCGAGATCGAGGACATGCTCCACGAAGCGTGCCGCGACCACCCGCTGGCCTACCGCATCCAGCCCGTCGAGGGCCGCCCGCAGCTCGGTGTCGTTGCTGATGGCGGTCATGATGTACCCTCCCCGGTCGCAGGCTTGTCGACCAGGTGTGCGGCGATGGTTTCGGTCAGGCTCAGCACCGGGATATCCATGTGGTATTTCTCCAGTCCGTCCTCGAGGTGAATGCGGCAGTTGGAGCAGGCGGACACCATGCCCTCGGCATGGATGGCATCCAGCTGCGATTTCTTGCGATTGAAGACCTTCAGCCGCAGGTCGTCGGCACGCTCGTTGGTACTCACGCCGCCACCGGCCCCGCAGCACCAGTTCATGGTGCCGGTCTCGGGCATCTCGACGAAATCCTCGGACACCAGGTCAAGCAGCCGGCGCGGTTGCTCGTAGACGCCGCCGCGGCGCGAGATCTGGCAGGGGTCGTGGTAGGTCAGGCGCTGCGCCTCCTTGCCCTCGAACTTGAGTCGGCCTTCCCTGTGTAACTCGTCCAGCAACTCGAGGATGTGCAGCACTCTGAAGCCATACGGCCGCCCGATCAGGTTGGGCCCCTCCCAGCGGATCGCCATGTAGGCATGACCGCACTCCGGGCTGATCACCGCCTTGACCTTGAGTCGTTCCGCCGCCCTGACCACACGCCCGACCAGTTCGGCGGCGATTTCCGAGACCCCGATCTGGATACCGCTGTTGGTGGCCTCGAAGCCCTCGCTGGTCAGGGTCCAGGACACCCCCGCATGATCGAAGATGCGGGCAATGGCGGCGATGTATTCTGGAAAATTCATGATCTCCATGGAGGACAGGGTGCACAGGTAATCCGCCCCCTCCACGTCCACCGGGATCTTCAGCCCGGACTCTTCCTCCGCGTGCCGGATCTGTGCCTGCAGGGCCGGCAGCTTCACCCCCATGGGGCTGCCGATGGTGACGGCGCGCCTGGTGGCGCTGATCAGCCCGGGTGGAGCGTGA
>CAMYJZ010000111.1 GCA_947258845.1 uncultured Ectothiorhodospiraceae bacterium
TTCTTGTGAAACGGCCATAACGAATACTCCTGTTAAATCCTTGGTTAGTAAATATAAATAGGTTTAAGCTGCTTGCTGCTTCTGGTCACGAATTGCCGCCGTGGTGCGCACCAGCTTGCCCGGCACCTCGTTGAGGGTACGTACAAACTTGGCAACCGGCGCCTGCATGACCGACATCAGCATGCTGATGGCCTGGTCGCGTGTCGGGAGCATCGCAAGACGGTCAATCTCGGACGGCTCCAGTAACGTGCCTGCGACTGACAACATGGTGACCGTGAACTTGTCATGCTCCTTGGCAAAGTCCTTGGTCACGCGCGCCGCCGCACCCGGATCCTCCCGGGAGAAAGCCAGGACCAGCGGACCGGTCAACCTGTCGCTCATGCAGGCAAAGTCGGTATCCTCCAGGGCACGCCGCGCCAGCGTATTCTTGATGACGCGCAGATAGACATTATCCTGGCGCGCCTTGACACGCAGAGCGGTCATTTCCTCGACAGTCAGGCCGCGGTACTCCGCAGCCACCGCCGAATAGGCCCCTTTGGCAACCTCGGCAACCTCGGCAACAACAGCCTTTTTCTCTTCAAGCGTTAATGCCATTGTGTTTACCTCTTCAGAAACTTGCATCCGGCGCAGCGCCTTCCGCTGGTTCCCGTTCATTAACATCACACCGGCCAGCAACAACCGGCGTACCTTGTCTGGTGACTTGAAGACAGGTCGCTCCCGCGACTTGATGTACATGACCGCCTCGCGGCCCTGCCCTGTACATCGATCTACTGTCTTTTCGCGCACCATCTGCGCAGGCCGTCCCGCATCTCTGCAGAACAATTAAACCCGGCATGTGCAAAAACCCTTGCCGGGCACCTGCGGTCTTTGACGGCCACCGGCTCTTGCCGGATAGCGCCAAACCCTGAAAAGGCGTATGCCTTTTCCTTATTCATTCCCGCTCCTGCAAGGGAGCGGGATTTAATAAAAATCTATACCTCTACCGAGGCCTGGTCGACCTGCAGACCCGGTCCCATGGTCGTCGACACCGAGATCTTCTTCAGGTAGATACCCTTGGCAGATGAAGGCTTGGCCTTGTGCAGATCGGCCAGCAACGCAGCCAGGTTTTCCTTGAGGGCGGCAACTTCGAAATCGACCTTGCCGATCGGCGAGTGGATAATGCCGGCCTTGTCTGTGCGGTAGCGGACCTGTCCGGCCTTTGCATTCCTCACCGCGGTGGCAACATCCTGGGCCACCGTACCGACCTTGGGATTTGGCATCAGGCCGCGCGGGCCGAGTATCTGACCCAGCGTACCCACCACCCGCATGGCATCCGGAGAGGCGATCACGACATCAAAATCCATATTGCCCTTCTTGACCTCTTCAGCGAGATCTTCCATGCCGACGATATCAGCACCGGCCTCGCTGGCTGCGTCCGCATTTGCGCCCGATGTAAAGACTGCGACGCGCACCGTCTTGCCGGTACCGTTGGGCAATACCGTGGAGCCGCGCACCACCTGATCCGATTTGCGCGGATCAACGCCGAGATTGACGCTGACATCCACCGATTCCGTAAACTTTACCGCAGAGAGTTCCTTCAACAGGCCCAGCGCATCTTCTATAGGGTACTGCTTGCCCGGGACCACCTTCGCCTGGATCGCCTTTGCCCGCTTGGATAGTTTGCTCATGACCTAGGCCTCCTCGACGTCAAGGCCCATACTGCGGGCGCTTCCGGCGATAATACGAACCGCTGCATCCAGATCCGCGGCATTCAGGTCCGCCATCTTGGTGTTGGCGATCTCTTCAAGCTGGGCACGTGTCACCTTGCCCACCTTGACCGTATTCGGGGTACTGGATCCCTTCGCTACCCCGACCGCTTTCCTCAGCAGCACCGATGCGGGCGGGGTCTTGGTAATGAAGGTGAAGCTGCGATCATTATAAACGGTGATCACCACGGGAATCGGGAGACCCTTCTCGACCTGCTGCGTCTGGGCATTGAATGCCTTGCAGAACTCCATGATATTCACACCATGCTGGCCCAGCGCCGGTCCGACCGGCGGGCTTGGATTGGCCTCGCCAGCAGGCACCTGCAGCTTGATGTATGCCTCGATTTTCTTTGCCATCTATTACTCCAGTGGGTACAAGCGCCTCGCGGCTCCCCTGTAATTACTACGCCTTCTCGACCTGGCCAAACTCCAGTTCAACCGGTGTTGAACGGCCGAAGATCAGCACCGACACACGCAGTCGGCTCTTTTCATAATTGACTTCTTCAACCACGCCGTTGAAATCGTTAAACGGTCCATCCGTAACCCGGACCACCTCGCCAACCTCGAACAGCACCTTGGGCCTGGGCTTGTCCACGCCCTCCTGGACACGCTGCAGGATCAGATCGGCCTCGCGCTGCGAGATCGGTGCCGGGCGATCACTGGTCCCGCCGACGAAACCCATGACCTTGGGCGCATCCTTGACCAGGTGCCAGGTGTCATCATTCATTTCCATCTGCACCAGCACATAACCGGGGAAGAACTTGCGCTCACTCTTGCGTTTCGCACCCTCGCGCATTTCGACGACTTCTTCCGTCGGCACCAGGATATCCCCGAAATTGCCCTCCATTCCGGCGCGCGAAATCCGTTCCTCCAAAGCACGCTTTACCTGGTTCTCGAAACCCGAGTAGGCGTGCACGACATACCACTGCAATGCCATTGTTTAGCTTCCCTGTCCTGTCAGTATCTGAACTGCCCACAACAACACCATATCCAGCAGCCAGAGGAACACCCCGACCAGCAGGACAACGAATAACACGGCCAGAGTGGTCTGCACCGTTTCTGCACGTGTCGGCCAGACCACACGGCGCACCTCGGTCCTGGCGCCGCTGACGAACCCTGTCACCTGACGCCCCATAGCGGTTTGTGACGCGATAACCAGCGCGACAGCCGCCACTGCCAGTATCCCGAGCACACGCAACACCGCATGCTGGTCTTCAAAATAATAAAAGGCGTATATGCCGCCGCACATCAGCAGCACCGCCATCCCGAGTTTCAGAGAATCAAGTCGCCCGCTTTCCGTCTCAACTTTTGCGTTCATATCTCTATGGGGACAGATTTGAATCTGTCCCCTCTTCATTGGCAGGCCAGGAGGGAATCGAACCCCCAACCTGCGGTTTTGGAGACCGCCGCTCTGCCAATTGAGCTACTGGCCTAAACA
>CAMYJZ010000112.1 GCA_947258845.1 uncultured Ectothiorhodospiraceae bacterium
GCGCTACCGCAAGGGTGTGGCCGGGATCTGGCGCGACCTGCGGCTCAAGGGCAGTGGCAGCTACTACGGCATGCTGCTGGCGCATTTCGGTATCGCGATGTTCATCATCGGGGTGACCGTGGTCACCCTGTTCGATGTCGAGAAGGACCTGCGCATGTCGCCGGGCGAGACCGTCGAACTGGCCGGGCATGCCTTCCGCTTTGATGGAGTCGAGGCACACAAAGGCCCCAACTACCGCTCCGACCTGGGGACCGTGCGGGTCTACAAGGGCGAGCGCGAGGTCGCGGTGCTGAAGCCCGAGAAGCGCACCTACCTGGTGCAGACCAAGCCGATGACCGAGGCCGGCATCGACGCCGGGTTTACCCGTGACATCTACGTGTCCCTGGGCGAGGCGCTCGGCGGGGGAGACTGGAGCCTGCGGCTCTACTACAAGCCGCTGGTGCGCTGGATCTGGCTGGGCGGGATCTTCATCGCCGTGGGCGGCCTGCTGGCTGCCTCGGACAAGCGCTATCGCATGACCCGGCGGCGGCGTGCCGAGGCGCTGGCCGCCGGCGGCCTGGCCGCAGAGGGTCGTTCCTGATGGCCCGTTACCTGCGCTACCTGGTGCCGCTGGGCATTTTCGCCGTGCTGGTCGCCTTCCTGTTCCGGGGGCTGAGCCTCGACCCGAAACTGGTGCCCTCGCCGTTGGTGGGCAAACCCATGCCGGCGTTCACGCTGACCCGTCTCGATGACCCGGATGCCACCATCAGCGATGCCGATCTCAAGGGCAAGGTCTCGCTACTCAACATCTGGGCGACCTGGTGCGCTTCCTGCCGCGCCGAGCACGATGTGCTGCTCGAACTTGCCGAGACCGGGGAAGTGGCGATCTATGGACTGAATTACAAGGACAACCGCGCCGATGCCCAGCGCTGGCTGCGCCAGCTGGGTGACCCCTACATCGCCAACGCCTTCGACGAGGACGGTCGGGTGGGCATCGACTGGGGGGTCTACGGCGCCCCGGAGACCTTTGTCATCGACCCGCAAGGCATCATCCGCCACAAGCACATCGGCCCGCTCACCACCGAGGTGCTGCAGAACGAACTGCTTCCGTTGATAACCGAACTGAAATCCTGACCCTTCATGAATAGATTGTTTACCGCACTGCTGGTTGTGTCGCTGCTGCTCGGCGCCACGCCGGCATCAGCCAGCGCCACCCTCGAGGCCTTCAAGTTCGCCACGGAGGCGGAAGAGGTGCATTTCAAGGACCTGATTGCGGAGATTCGCTGCCTGGTCTGTCAGAACCAGTCGCTGGCCGATTCGGATGCCGAACTGGCCCACGACCTGCGGGTCGAGGTCTACGAGATGGTCCAGGAGGGCCGCAGTGATGCAGAGATCATCGACTTCCTGGTCAAGCGCTACGGTGACTTCGTGCTTTACAAGCCGCCGCTGAAGCCGCAGACCTGGTTCATCTGGTTCGGCCCCTTCGTGCTGCTGGCCATTGCCGGTTTCCTGCTGGTACGCGCCCTGCGCCGCCAGCGCCAGGTGCCGGCGTCCGAGATCTCGGACGCGGAGCGCCAGCGCCTGGATGCGCTGCTGGGCAAGACTGACGAGGATAGCGGCACATGACCATCTTCTGGGGACTGGCCGGTATTATGCTGATGGTGGCGCTGCTGTTCACGCTGCCCTGGATCCTGCGCCCGGGTCGGCAGCTGGAAACCGATCTGGATGCAGTGAATACCGAGGTGATCAAGGCCCAGCTCACCGAGCTGGAAGCCGACCTGAACAGCGGGCGGCTCGACCAGGCCCAGTATGACTCGGCGCGCGGGGACCTGGAGCGCGAGTTGCTGGCCGATCTGTCAGACAAAACGGCCGGTGCAGGCGCCAGCGTGAAGGTGCGCAGTGGCCGCTGGGCGGCCCTGGTGCTGATGCTGCTTATCCCGGGCGTGACTATCGGTCTGTACCAGGTGATCGGGACCCAGGAGATCATTCCGCTGCTGACGAAGGGCGCCCCCCAACCGGCCCCCACGCCGGGCCCGCCGGGCGCCCACTCGCTCGAGGAGATGGTGGAGCGGCTGGCCGAGCGCCTGATCGAGGATCCGGAGAACGCCGAGGGCTGGATGATGCTGGGGCGCAGTTACACCTCCCTGCAACGCTTCACCGACGCCGCCGCGGCCTACGACATGGCCCACCGCCTGCTCGGTGACAACCCCGAGTTGCTTGCCGATTACGCCGATGCCCTGGTGATGGCCAATAACCGCGAATTCACCGACCAGGCCGGCGGTCTGCTGTTGAGGGCGCTGGAGGTCCAGCCCGACAACGTCAAGGCCCTGTGGCTGACCGGGCACTGGAAGAACCAGCAACAGGAATTTGCCGAGGCAGTACGCTACTGGCAACGGGCCGCAGGCCTGCTGCCGCCCGGCGGCGAGGACGCCCGGGTGATTGCCCAGCAAATCAGTCAGGCGCGGGGGCGCCTGGTGCCCGGCGAGGTGGTCGAGGAGGAACCCGTTGAGGTGGCGGCGAGCACCGCGCCGGCTGCCGCTGCCGGCAAGGCCATCAGCGTGAGCGTCAACCTGGACCCGGCGGTTGCCGCGGGTGCCGCGCCCGGGGATACGGTGTTCATATTCGCGCGCGCGGTCAGCGGGCCGCGCATGCCGCTGGCCATCGTGCGCACACAGGTTAGCGATTTGCCGGTGACCGTCACCCTGGATGATTCCACGGCCATGGCGCCCGGCATGAAACTGTCGAACTTCGAGGAAGTCGCAGTCGGTGCGCGGGTTTCGAAATCCGGTACAGCCATGCCACAGAGCGGTGACCTGCAGGGGCTGGTGGCACCCGTCGTGCCGGGGAGTGGCGAACCCATCGAGCTGGCCATCGACAGCCGCATTCCCTAGGGAGTGCGCGCGACCCCTCTCTAGTCATTCCGGCGCAAGCCGGGATCCAGTAGCGCACAGGTCGAATTGGCATCAGCGTAATACGACGTCACCCACCGCAGAGACGCCGAGTACGCTGAGAAAAAATACATGTGCAATAAATTCTAGATCGTAGCCCGGATGAAGGCTGCAGGCCGTAATACGGGGGCACGGAGTAATTTTAATATCTGGTTTTTGTTTGTACTGGTTATTCTACTCCGCGTTCTCTGCGCCTCCGCGGTGATATTTTTTTAAATTTTTCTTTGCGCCCTTTCAG
>CAMYJZ010000113.1 GCA_947258845.1 uncultured Ectothiorhodospiraceae bacterium
GATGGATGTCGATACAGGATTGCCGTCTGGCGCCAGCTTTCTCGAGCAGGCGCCATTCCTCGAGTGGCAGAACAGTCTCTACACTACGGGCGCCAGCAAGGCGCAACAGTGCCAGGATTGCCATATGCCGGAACCGGACCCGGGCAATTACGCGACGCGCATCGCGACCCGGCCTGACGGTACCGTCAACACGCAGTGGCCGGTGCGCTCCCCGTTTTACACGCACAGCATGGTAGGCGGTAATGCCTACCTGCTCGAATTACTGCGAGACAACCGTGTAGCGCTGGAAATCGGTAATTCCACCACGGTTGCCGGTTTCGATGAAAAGATTACGGAGACGCGCGCATTCCTGTCCAGCAGTGCGGCGGACCTGGCGGTTACGCAGGCCGTGGTTGCCGGCAACGAGGCGCTGATCGATGTCCGCATTACCAACAAGACGGGTCACAAGTTGCCGACCGGTTATCCCAGTCGTCGCATGTGGGTGCACCTGACCGTGCGGGACGCGGCTAACCAGGTAATCTTCGAATCCGGTTCACCGAATGCGCTGGGTGAAATTTCCACGGATACGACCCGACTGGCGACAGATTGCCTGGCCAGGACCAAACCCCCCGGCTTTACCAATGGCAGTTGTTACGAACCACACCGCGATGCGATAACGACTGCTTCGCAGGTCGCCATTTACGAGACCGTACTGGGTGATACCAACGACCACGTGACCCATGTGTTACTGCACGCCAACAATTACCTGAAAGACAACCGCATTCCGCCGGAGGGCTTTACCAATCTGCAGGCGGATGCAATCGAACCACAGACAAAGCCGGCCGGTGTTGTCCAGGACCCCGACTTCAATCACGAAAACGGCAACGAGGGCAGCGGTAGCGACACGGTGCATTACCGGGTTCCGCTCACTAATCCCGCTGTCAGTCATTCCGTGTCGGCCCGCCTGCTGTACCAGCCGATACAGCCGGCATTTATCGATAGCTTGCACGCCACCGGAAGCCAGGTCACTGCATTCAAGCAGATGGTGGCGGCATCGCCGCCCGGTGCCGAGGTGCTGGCGATGGCGAATGCGGTAATCGGTGTAGCCGGCGCCGCCGGATCCGGTGGTGGTGGCGGTTGCACTCTGGGCCGCGGCGGGCGCCCGGATCCGCTGTTCCCGGCCATGCTGCTGGTCGCTACCGCATGGCTAGGCATACGCCGACGGCCGTCCAGGCCACATCGCAGACAGGAATAACCACCCTTCAAACGTCCACAGGCGTGCCAGCCAGCAAGCCTGCCCGGCGTACGTAAAAAAACCAATAATAAACAAAAGGATAAGTATTTTATCCTGGTGGTGCCACGCCATTAAATACCTGTGATTTACCAGGTAAAGCAGCCATGAACTTTGCCGATAAGTATTAGTCTATTAATATATTATGATATGTTTCAGGAGGTAGTCATGGCTATTGATGCACTGACAGTCGCCGCAATCATTGTGATTGTGTTGATTGGGGCTGCAATCGTGACCGTTTGTACGATGCGTGACAATGCGTGTAATGCCGGTAATCAGTACCTGGACCGGCAGCACCCGCCCGTTATTGATGACAAAGGGACAGGAGAAGGCTGACAATGACAGATACAAGCGTGTGCGCCCGTATCAGGCAGGCGCTGGAGTCCGGCGCACAACTGGTAGATGTACGTTCGCCGCAGGAGTATGCCTGCGGTGCATTGCCTGGCGCGGTTAACCTGCCGCTGCAATGGGTTGCCGGTGCGCATGAACACCTGGACCAGGAACGCCCGGTGATCGTGTATTGCCGTAGCGGACAGCGTAGCGAAATGGCACGCATGATACTTGCGTCAATTGGTTTTTCGAATGTATGGAACATTGGCGGCTATGGTGAGTATCAGCCATGCCTGGCGGCAGAAAGCTGAGGGCATGCGTCGGTCGCCTGTTGCAAGGCAGGCGTTCACGCGTGGCAATAACAGGTTTTTCTACGGCAATGACGACTGAGGAGCACGAACAGATATGTTGAGATCATTATCATTCCTGTTGCTCATGATGTTCGCTGCCACTGGCTTGCAGGCCGGTGAACGCCCTTCGATCGGTACCGCTGCCGCCAGCTATGTCACGCTCGCCCGCGAGGAAATATTCGATGGTGTCATCGAGGCCGTGCACCAGTCCACGGTGGCGGCGCAGACGTCCGGTCGTGTCATCGATGTGCTATTTGATGTCGATGATTACGTCACTCGCGACGATATTCTCATTCAACTGCGGGATACGGAACAGCGCGCACGACTGACCGGGGCCGAGAGCGGTCTTAAGGAAGCGCGTGCACGCCATGCGCAGGTGCGCGATGATCTCCGGCGCAAGCAGAAGCTCTACAAGGAACAGGCTATCAGCAAGTCTGAACTCGAGCGCGCCGAGGCAGCACTCAAAACAGCTGCGGCTGCCGTCGATGCCGCACAGGCGCAGATCGACGAGGCACGCGAACAGCTTGAGCACACGGTAATTCGCGCGCCATACAGCGGCATTGTGGTCGAACGGCTGATCGAGGCGGGCGAGTCGGTGCAGCCGGGCATGCCGCTGATGACCGGGCTGTCGCTGGAGAAGCTGCGCGTGTCCACGCAGGTCCCCGAACGTCTGGTTGAAACCGTGCGCAGCTGGCGTACCGCACGTGTTCTGTTGCCCGACCCGGCGGCTGTGCCGGTGCAGGTCGACGGGATCACTGTATCACCACGCGCGGACAGGGTGGCGCATACCTTTGAGGTGCGTGTGCCATTGCCCGATGCAACACCCGGTCTTTACCCGGGCATGTCGATCAAGGTGGCCGTTACAACCGGTGAGGTACAGCGGTTGTTGATACCGGCAACTGCCATTGTCCATCGCAGTGAAGTGACCGGTGTTTATGTTATTCGTGGAGAAGAAGTGTTCTTCAGGCAGGTGCGTGTCGGCCGCACGTATGGCGACGATCGACGCGAGGTGCTGGCGGGTCTTGCGGAGGGTGAACAGGTCGCACTGGATCCCGTGCAGGCCGCGATCGTGCTGAAGGGTCAGCAGGCCGGGTCGAGGCAATGAGTGAGCGCCTGGGGTTCTCCGGTTCGCTGG
>CAMYJZ010000114.1 GCA_947258845.1 uncultured Ectothiorhodospiraceae bacterium
CGCCAGAGCTGCAGACCATGACAGCAGCGCGGGCAAGGAGGCCTTCGCGGCCCTGGTGGAACTGGATCTGCCGGAAAATCCGGGCAAATATCTCAAGGTACGCACCGGGGTCAACCAGACCGGAGAGCTGCTGGTTGAGATCAGCAACCCCACCCCGCGTGACGTCAGTAACCTGGTCCTGGCGCTGCAGTACCCGGACAGCAACGGGCGCACCCGCAGCGTCAGGCATAGTCTCAAGGGCCGGCTGAAGTCAGGCCAGAAGCAGACCCTCAGCCTGGGTATTCGTATCAAACTCGAACAGGCCCGCCAGGTCCGCAGCGCTATCGTGGCCGCCAGCATCGCCCCCTGATCCGGGGCCTGCACACGCCGCCGTACTCAGCCGCCCGTCGCCAGTTCATCCGTTGCGCCACCCCCCGGGGATTGCCGACGTTCGTCACGGTGCTCCCGGGCGAGCAGGACGTAGACCGCCGGCACCACGAACAGGGTAAACAGGGTACCGATACCGAGCCCGGTGGCAATCACCAACCCGATATGAAAGCGGCTCACGGCACCCGGGCCACTGGCCATCAGCAAGGGGATCATCGCCATCACCATCGCCACCGTGGTCATCAGGATTGGTCGCAGGCGGATGGCGGCCGCGCGCTCGACCGCCGCGCGCTTGCCCAGCCCTTCGCCGAGTTGCAACTTGTTGGCGAACTCCACGATCAGGATGCCGTTCTTGGCAATCAGGCCGATCAGGGTGATCAGCCCCACCTGGGTGTAGATGTTGATCGAGGCAAAACCCAGCATCAGAAACGCACACGCACCGGCGATCGACATGGGCACCGAGACCAGGATGATGATCGGGTCGCGCCAGCTCTCGAACTGCGCCGCCAGCACCAGGTAGATGACCAGCAGCGACATGAAGAAGGTCACGACCAGCGCGCTACCCTGCTGGGCGTATTGCCGGGACTCACCGGCGAAGTCGGATGCAAAGCCGGCGGGAAACAGTTCCTGCGCCTGCCCATCCAGGTATTCCAGCGCCTCGCCCAGGGTCGCACCCGGCGCCACCACCCCCTCGACCGTCAGCGAGTCGAGCTGCTGGAACTGGACGCGCTTGTCGGGTTCGACACTGTGCTCGAACGATACCAGGGTGGACAGCGGTACCAGTTCGGTGGACTGGGTGCGGATGTAATACCTGTCCAGCATTTCATGGTCGAGCCGAAACTGCTGCGCGGCCTGGGGGATGACCTTGTAACTGCGGCCACCGAGGTCGAAGCGATTTACGTAATTGCCGCCCAGCATGGTGGCCAGGTTACGCCCGATGTCCTCCATGCTGATACCGAGGTCCGCGGCCAGGTCTCGGTCGATCACCAGGCTGGTCCTGGGCCGGGTGAATTCGATCGACTTGCGCAGAAAGGCGAACTTGCCACTGGCCATACCGCGCCCGATCAACTCATCCGCCACCCCGGTGAGCTGGCCGTAATCCACCGCCGGGGCCGTGATCACAAACTGTAGCGGCAACCCGCGCCCGGCCCCCGGCAGGCTGGCGCGCGGAAACACCGCGGTCTGAAAACCGGCCACCCGATTCAACCCCTGCTGCACGTCGGGCTGCACCTCCATCTGGGAGCGGGCGCGTTCGGAGGGCGGCGGCATTTTGAAGCCGCCAAACACGGTGCGGTTGTCGCCGCCGAATCCCAGCAGGTAAAAGCTCTCGTGGTACTCGGGGACCTGTTCGAACAGCTCGACGATCTGGCGGGTATAGGCCTCGTTGTACTCGAGGGTGGCGGTCTGCGGACCCAGCGCCTGGAAAAACAGGATGCTCTGGTCCTCGGTGGGCGCCAGTTCATTCTGGCTCGCACTGAACATGAAATAGATACTGCCGAGGACCACGGCAGCGAACACCAGCGTCACGGGCAGCGTATCCAGGGAACGGCCCAGGGCGCCCTGGTAGGCCTGCGCCAGGCGCCCGAACAGGTGCTCCACCCACTGCTCGAAGCGGGCCTGCTCACCGGCCGGTTTCAGCACCTTGCCCGACAGCATGGGTGACAGGGTCAGGGCCACTACCCCGGATATCAGCACGGCACCCGCAAGGGTAAAGGCGAACTCGGTGAACAGGGTCCCCACCAGGCCGCCCATGAAACCGATGGGGGCGTACACCGCCACCAGCGTCGTGGTCATGGCGATGATCGGCAGTGCCAGTTCACGTGCGCCGTGGAGTGCGGCGCTGATGCGCGCCTCACCGTTCTCGATGTGCCGGTGCACATTCTCCACCACCACAATGGCGTCATCCACCACCAGCCCGATCGCCAGCACCATCGACAGCAGGGTCAGCAGGTTGATGGAGAAACCCATCAGCAGCATCAGGAAGGCGCCGCCAATCAGCGACAGCGGTACCGCCACGGCCGGGATCAGTGCCGCGCGCAGCGAGCCCAGTGACAGGAAAATCACCAGCAGCACGATGAGGACCGCTTCGGCCAGGGTGCGGAATACCTCGTCGATAGAGTCGTTGATATAGACACTGGCATCGTAGGGTATGTGCGCCTCCAGGCCGTGCGGCAGCTGCCCCCGGATCTCGTCGAGGGTGGCATGGACGCGCCCGGCCACGTCCAGCGGATTGGCCCCCGGGGCGGGCTCGATACCGATGTAGATGGCCGTCTTGCCCTTGTACCAGCTGCCGGAATCGTAGTCCTCGGCACCCAGCTCAGCATCGGCAACGTCGCTGATGCGCACCAGGACATCGTCGTCCTCGCGCAACACCAGGTTGCTGAATGCCTGCGTGCTGCTGATGTCGGTCGTGGCATCGAGGTCGATGGTCACAAAGTCTCCGCGGGTTTCACCCACCCCGGCCTGGTAGTTGTTCGCCTCCAGGGCCCGGCGGACATCGCCGGCGGTCACGCCCAGGGCGGCCATGCGTTCCGGGTCCAGCCAGATACGCATGGCAAAGGTCTTGTTGCCGATCAACCGGGCCTTCGCCACGCCGGGGACCGCCTGCAGGCGCGGCTGCACCACCCGCAGCAGGTAGTCGGTGATCTGCGAGGGGCTCATGGCATCACTGAAAAAGGCCAGGTACATCAGCGCGGTGGTAGTCGGCTTCGGCCGGCAGCACGTTACGCTGGCTGGCCACCTTGGCCTGGATTTCGGCAACGGCCGCATTCGGATCGTAGTTGAGGACCATGTGGGCCTCGATAACGGAGCGCCCCTGGGTGCTGGTCGAAACCAGGAAGTCGATCCCGTCGGCCTGGGCAACGGCCTGCTGCAGCGGCGTGGTGATGAAGCCCTTGACCAGTTCCCCGCTGGCGCCCGGATAGGTGGTGGTAACCGTCACCACGGTATTGCGGGTCTCCGGGTACTGGCGCACCTCCAGTACGGCCATGGAACGCAGGCCGATGACCAGGATCAGCAGACTGACGACACTCGCCAGCACCGGCCGGTGGATGAAGATATCGGTGAATTTCACGGTGCGACGGCCGCGCCGCCGAGCCTGACAGTGTCGTCAACCACCACCTGCTGGCCATTGCGCAGTTTCAACTGCCCGGCACTCACCACCTGCTCGCCCGGGCTTAAACCGGCGCTTATCTCAACCCGGCCATCGCGCACACTGCCCGTCTGTACCTGGCGCCGCTCCACGAACAATCCAGCATCTTTTTCCTGCACCACGAACACGGCATCACCATAGGGGTTATAGGTGATGGCGGTCCGGGGCACGGTAAGCACCGGGTCACGCCCGGGCAGCAGGGTCTGCACCTCGGCAAACATGCCGGGCCGCAACTGCAACGTCGGGTTGGCCAGCGTGGCGCGGAGCCGGGCGCTGCGGGTATTTCGATCAACCCGCGGATCGATGACGCTGGTCCGGCCGCCGAACGTCTCGGCAGGAAAGGCCTTCACCCTGACCCGGACCTCCTGGTCCGGCGAGACCAGGGAGAGATGGCGCTCCGGCAGCGCGTAATCCACGTACACCGGATCGAGTTGCTGCAGGGAGACGATTTGCGCGCCCGGCTCCAGGTACTGCCCGATATTCACCTGGCGTATGCCCAGCACCCCGGAAAACGGGGCGCGTATGGCCTTCTTCGCCACCAGCGCACGCTTGGCATCCAGTGAGGCATTGGCATTCTGCAGGCGCGCCTGCGCCTGGTCGTAGTTCGATTGCGAGGCCAGCTTGTCGGTCAACAGCTTTTCGGCCCGTGCAAACTCAAGCTGTGCCAGGCGGCGTTCCGCCTCCAGACCCTTCAGCTCGGCCTGGTCGACGCTGTCATCGAGCTGCAACAACAGGTCACCGGCCGCAACCCTGGCGCCGGATTCAAACAGGATCTCGCGTACCTGGCCGGCAACCTCCAGGGATACGGACACTTCCCGGGTAGCCACCAGCGAGCCGACGGCCTCGAGATAGGGCTGCCAGTCCCGCGGCTCAACCGCCGCCACGGCAACCGTGGCCGGGGGCTGCTGCATACCACCCTGGCCGGCCGTCTGCCGCGACTGCCAGTACTTGACGCCGAACAGGCCACCAAACAGCAGGCCAAGAATGATGATGACAGCAAATAGGCGTATGGCCATGGGCGCTTCCCGGTTGAATTGCCTGTAATTATGTCAGCCGGCAAACCCGGATGACCATCGATACCGCCGCCTGACGACCCGGTCCGGATGCAGCGAGCGGCATTCCTGACCGTGACCCCGGCGAGGCTGCCCGGTTCCGTGGCCTGGCCCCTTATAATACCGATCGCTGCCCGGGGCGGGGGATACGGTTAACGGAATCACTCCGATGATGCCGGGATGTGAATGACACCCGGGGCAATGGCCGCCGCACGGCCGCTGATCAGGACCGTGTATGACGTCTATAGAACCGAAACGCTGCCAGGGCGCCCACCAGCAACAGGGTCAGTACAAGCCAGTAGTCGATCCGGGGCAGGAGATGCACGAACAGTTCCATCAGACCGATGTCGGCATGTTCCCCGACATGAGCCCGGGCCAGTGGCGCAGACAGTAAACAACTGGCTGCCAGCAGGGTGGATTGCAGGATTCTCGAATGCATGATGGGTACTCCGCTAACGTATCTTTTCAGCTGCTAACGCACCTTGACCTTGACCAGTTCCTCGCCCTGCGGGTCGGTGACATGCACGGCACAGGCGATACAGGGGTCGAAGCTGTGGATGGTGCGCAGGATCTCGACCGGCTGCTGCGGGTCGTGCAACTCGTGATTGTCGGCCAGCGCCGCCTCGTAGGCACCGGGCTGGCCATTGACATCACGCGGGCCGGCATTCCAGGTGCTCGGCACCACGGCCTGGTAATTCTTGATCTTGCCGTCCTCGATCACGATCCGCCTGCCTTGATATTTGCGATCAGGTTGTCATACCAGGTCTGCATGGTATCGCCGATGATCTTGGTCTCCAGGGTACGCGCCGCAGTGCGTCCCAGGGTTGAAAACAGGGCCTCGACCGGGATATCCAGCTTGTTGAGCGTCATGCCAACCAGCTCCCGGGTCTGGGCGTGGCCGCTGGCGTAGAGCATCAGGACCCGGGCCAGTGGACCGACTTCCATGGCGTGGCCCTTCCAGCGTGGCGACTTGAGCCAGGAATAGGACTGGTCCACGTCGAGGTGCTCATAGGGAGGCTCGGGGCCGGTGTAGTTCAGCCTGGTCTCGCCGGCGTAGGGATGCAGAGGCAGTTCCTTCCCGTCCTCGTAGTCGTACCAGGAGTGGGCGATGTATTCCTGGATCTGATCGCTGGCATTCATGTCCACCTCGTGGATGGTGGACAGGTCGCGGTCGAGGATGGCGCCGGCCGGGATCAGGTAGGAGGCCGGGTCGTCCATGCCCTTTTCCGGGAAGTCCCCGTAGGTAAGGAAATTTCCCAGTCCCTCGCCGCGCGAGCCCCAGTCCTTGTAGAAACCGGCAATGGCCAGGGTGTCGGGCACGTAGACCTGGTCCACGAACTCCCGCATCCGGTTGATGATGGTCTGGACCTGGGCGAGGCGCTCGGCATTGATGGCCGAGTCGGAATCCAGGTCGATGGGACAGGGGACACCGCCTACCACAAAGTTCGGGTGCGGGTTCTTGCCGCCGAAGATGGCGTGCAACCGGGCGACATCACGCTGCCAGGTAAGCGCCTCCAGGTAATGGGAAACGGCCATCAGGTTGGCCTCGGCCGGCAGCTTGTAGGCCGGGTGGCCCCAGTAGGCCTTGGCGAAGATCCCCAGCTGGCCGGCCTCGACGAAGTCCTTGAGCTTC
This sequence comes from uncultured Ectothiorhodospiraceae bacterium, assembly GCA_947258845.1. Lineage (GTDB taxonomy): Bacteria > Pseudomonadota > Gammaproteobacteria > UBA9214 > UBA9214 > CAMYJZ01. Next base: position 6,203 of record CAMYJZ010000114.1, read on the forward strand.
TTCTGCATGTCGGCGAAATACCCCGGCGAGGACTTGGGGTAATTGCTCAGCGACTGGGCCAGCTCCGAGGTCGCCTTGGGGTCGGCATTGAGTGCAGAGACCACGTCGACCCAGTCGAGCGCGTGCAGGTGATAGAAGTGCATGACATGGTCGTGCACGTACTGGGCGGCGTTCATCAGGTTGCGGATCAGCTGGGCATTCGGCGGAATTTTATAGTCCAGGGCATTCTCCACCGCGCGGATGGAGGCGAGCCCGTGGACCAGGGTGCAGACCCCGCAGATTCGCTGGGCAAAGGCCCAGGCATCACGCGGGTCGCGGCCACGCAGAATGATCTCGATGCCGCGCACCATGGTGCCGGAGGACCAGGCCTGGGCAATGCGCTTGCCATCCAGCTGCGCCTCGATGCGCAGGTGGCCCTCGATACGGGTGATCGGGTCAACAACGATGCGTTCGTTCATGACGGGCGCTCTCTAGTTATGAATCCAGGAATTCGGACAGGATGCGGTACTGCGCCGCACTTTCCCCGGCGGCCGGGTTATCGGCCGCCGCATCCTGCGCAATGGTCTCGCAGGTACGCGCCATGCGGCTGCTCACGGCCGCCTGCCAGGCACAACCGCCCGGCAACTGGCCCGCCGGGGTCACGGCAGCGGCCGCAGCCCGCGCCACAAAGTAACCCGCCTGTGCCGACCAGTCTCCCTCGGAGCCACAGCGGGTGTGGCTGTCGAAGGTGGCGGCCCGGGCCGAACTCAGCGCCGCTACCAGCTCGCTGTCCGTGGCCGCGCTGTTGGCCGCGGTCCGCGCCACCAGATCGAGACGCTCGTCATTGCTGAGGTCGAGGACGTGTTCCACGAACCGTGCCGCGACCACCCGCTGGTGTACCGCGTCCAGCCCGTCGAGGGCCCGCCGGAACTCGGCATCATTGCTGATGGTGGTCATGCCGCACCTTCCCCGGTCGGTGACTTGTCGGCCAGGTGTTCGGCGATGGTTTCGGTCAGGCTCAACACCGGGATCTCCATGTGATACTTCTCCAGTCCGTCTTCGAGATGAATGCGGCAGTTCGAGCAGGCCGACACCATGCCCTCGGCCCGGACGGCATCCAGTTGCTGTTTCTTGCGATTGAAGACCTTGAGCCGCAGCTCATCGGCACGCTCGTTGGTGCTCACCCCGCCGCCTGCACCGCAGCACCAGTTCATGATGCCGGCCTCGGGCATTTCGACAAAATCCTCCGCCACCATGTCGAGCAGCCGGCGCGGTTGCTCGAACACGCCGCCGCGGCGCGAGATCTGGCAGGGGTCGTGGTAGGTCAGGCGCTGCGTCTCCTTGCCCGAAAGTTTCAGCCGGCCGTCCCTGTGCAGTTCGTCCAGCAGTTCGAGGATGTGCAGCACCCTGAAACCGTAGGGTCGTCCGATCAGGTTGGGGCCCTCCCAGCGAATCGCCATGTAGGCATGGCCACACTCGGGGCTGATGACCGCCTTCACCTTGAGCCGTTCCGCCGCCCTGACCACGCGCCCGACCAGTTCGGCGGCGATTTCCGACACCCCGATCTGGATGCCGCTGTTGGTGGCCTCGAAGCCCTCGCTGCTCAGGGTCCAGGACACCCCGGCATGGTCGAAGATGCGGGCAATGGCACTGATGTATTCCGGGAAATTCATAATCTCCATGGAGGACAGGGTGCACAGGCAATCCGCGCCCTCCACATCCACCGGTATCTTCAGACCGCACTCTTTCTCCGCATGCCGGATCTGTGCCTGCAGGGCCGGCAGCTTCACCCCCATGGGGCTGCCGATGGTGACGGCGCGCCTGGTGGCGCTGATCAGCCCGGGTGGAGCGTGA
>CAMYJZ010000115.1 GCA_947258845.1 uncultured Ectothiorhodospiraceae bacterium
CGCCTCTTCCAGTACCGCCTTTATGCTGCTGCTGCGACGTGATCTGATCCTCGCCTTCCGCCGGCGTTCTGAATTGCTCAACCCGCTGCTGTTCTTCGTACTGGTCACGGCCATGTTTCCTCTCGGGATCGGCGCGGATCCCGTGCTGCTCAAGGCCATCGGCCAGGGCGTGATCTGGGTGGCGGCCCTGTTGGCATCGCTGCTGTCACTGGACGCGATGTTCCGCTCGGACTTCGAGGACGGCTCGCTCGAGCAGTACCTGCTGAGTGCCCACCCGGTCTCGATCCTGGTGCTGGCCAAGGTCCTGGCGCACTGGCTGGTCACCGGCCTGCCCCTGCTGATTATCGCGCCGCTTTTGGGCGTACTGCTTGATTTGCCTGTAGATTCTATAAAGGTCCTGATGCTGACCCTGGCACTGGGCACCCCGGTGCTGAGCCTGATCGGTTCCATCGGGGTGGCGTTGACCGTCGGCCTGCGCCGCGGTGGGATGATTCTGTCGCTGCTGGTGTTACCATTATACGTCCCGGTGCTGATATTCGCGGCCAACGCGGTGGAAACGGCCGCCGCCGGGTTACCGATAACCGCCCATTTGTCGATGCTAAGCGGTCTGCTGGTGCTGGCCTTGAGCCTGTCACCGCTGGCCACGGCGGCGTCCTTGCGTGTGAGCTTGAGTTGATATGATTAGTCGTTGGTTTCACCAGTTGGGATCACCCCGCTATTTCTACCGCTTTTCCGGACGCCTGATTCCGTGGCTGGCCGTGCCCTGTGCCGTGCTGATGCTGGCCGGTCTCTACCAGGGTCTGGTGGTGGCGCCGCCCGATTACCAGCAGGGCGAGAGCTACCGCATCATGTTCGTGCATGTCCCCAGTGCCTGGATGTCACTGTTCATCTACATGGTGATGGCCGGTGCCGGGGCCATCGCCCTGATCTGGCACATGAAACTCGCCGAGGTCATTGCCATCAGCAGTGCCCACATCGGTGCATCGTTTACCTTCCTGGCGCTGATCACCGGTTCGATCTGGGGCAAGCCCATGTGGGGCACCTGGTGGGTGTGGGACGCACGCCTGACCTCCGAACTCATCCTGCTGTTCCTGTACCTGGGCGTGATCGCACTGCACAATGCCATCGACGACAAGCGTACGGCCGCGCGTGCCACGGCGATCCTGGCCATCGTGGGTGTGGTGAATATCCCCATCATCCATTACTCGGTGGAGTGGTGGAACACCCTGCACCAGGGCCCGACGGTCACCAAGTTCGATGCCCCGTCCATTGATATGAGAATGCTGATCCCGCTGCTGTTGATGGCCGTGGCCTTCAAGCTGTACTACGCCGTCGTGGTACTGATGCGGGCGCGCTGCGAACTGCTGGAGCGTGAGCGCAATACCCTGTGGGTCAGTGAACTGGCGGAGTCGAAATGAGTCCTAACAGAGATGAATGAATTCTTTCACATGGGCGGTTACGCCTTTTACGTCTGGAGTTCCTACGCCATTGCACTGGTCGTGCTGCTACTCAATGTGCTGGTGCCGATGCGCAACAGGCGCCGCTTGCTGGCCGCCATTGCCCGTCGCGCCCGGCGCGCCCGGAGAACATGATGCACCCGAAACGCAAAAAGAGACTGTATTTGATCCTGCTGATGGTTGTCGGTATCGGCATTGGTATCGGACTGGCGCTCAACGCCTTCAATGACAACCTGATGTTTTTCTATTCACCCAGCGAGGTGGTGGCTGGCGAGGCCCCTTCCGGGCATCCCATCCGGGTCGGCGGTCTGGTCAGCAACGGCAGCGTGAAACGCCAGGAGAACGGCCTGACGGTGAACTTCGATGTCACCGACAATGCCAAGACCGTGACCGTCGAATACACCGGTATCCTGCCTGACCTGTTCCGCGAGGGCCAGGGCATCGTGGCACGCGGCAAGCTGGACGACCACGGTGTGTTCGTGGCCGACGAGGTGCTGGCCAAGCACGACGAGAACTACATGCCGCCTGAGGTCGCCGACGCACTGAAGACCGCCCACCAGGAGGGCGTCGAGGGACAGGCCCCGGGTACGGCCGCCCAATGATCCCCGAGCTCGGTAATTTCGCCCTGATCCTGGGGCTGAGCCTGTCGCTGGTGCTGGCGGTGTTCCCCATGATCGGCAGTCTCAACAACACCCCCGGCTGGGTGGCGCTGGCGCGACCCGCCGCCTGGGGCCAGTTCCTGTTCGTGGCCATCGCCTTTGCCTGCCTGGTCAATGCCTTCCTGGTCAATGACTTCTCGGTCCTTTATGTAGCGCGTAACGGCAATACCCAGCTGCCCCTGATCTACAAGGTCTCGGCCGTCTGGGGGGCGCACGAGGGCTCGCTGCTGCTGTGGGCGCTGATCCTGAGCAGCTGGACCGTCGCGGTATCGCTATTCGCGCGCAATCTCCCCGCCGTGGTGCTGGCGCGGGTGCTGTCCGTGATGGGCATGATCAGTATCGGTTTCATGAGCTTCCTGCTGTTCACCTCCAATCCCTTCGACCGGCAATTCCCGGTGCCGGCGGAAGGCGGTGACCTGAACCCCTTGCTGCAGGACTTCGGCCTGGCCATTCATCCTCCCATGCTCTACATGGGCTACGTGGGCCTGTCGGTGGCCTTCAGTTTCGCCATTGCCGCCCTGATCGGCGGCAAGCTGGACGCAGCCTGGGCGCGCTGGTCACGGCCCTGGACCACCGTGGCCTGGGTGTTCCTGACCATCGGCATCGTGCTGGGCAGCTGGTGGGCCTACTACGAGCTGGGCTGGGGCGGCTGGTGGTTCTGGGACCCGGTGGAGAATGCCTCCTTCATGCCCTGGCTGGCCGGTACGGCCCTGATACATTCCCTGGCGGTGACCGAGAAACGCGGTGCCTTCAAGCGCTGGACAGTGCTGCTGTCGCTGACGGCCTTTTCCCTGAGCCTGCTGGGCACCTTCCTGGTGCGTTCAGGGGTGCTGACCTCGGTGCACTCCTTTGCCGCCGACCCGGCGCGCGGCCTGTTCATCCTGGTGTTCCTGTGCCTGGTCATCGGCGGCTCGCTGGCGCTG
>CAMYJZ010000116.1 GCA_947258845.1 uncultured Ectothiorhodospiraceae bacterium
CGAACTCACAGCGCGCAGCAGCAAGATCGTGTTCGAACTGATTGCCGCAGATCATCCCGAACTGGCCGTCCGGGAAGAGGCGCGTTTCCTGGGTCCACGCTAGCGACTATCAGCACAAAGCCCTTGAGAAGAATGAACGACAGATTATGAAACTTCATCGCTGCTGTCCCATAAACATTGATTGGGAATACAAATATAGTCATGTGTGACAAGACTGATACCAGCTATTCTTGCATGCTGGACATGAATCCTTATTGCTGCCAAATAAACGAACGTCCCTTCTCCCTCCGGGAGAAGGACAGGATGAGGGGATTTGAATTCATGCAGTTATTACTTTTTTACCCCCTCTTCCCAGCCCTCTCCCTGAGGGAGAGGGAGTTTATGGGACAGCTGTGAAACTTCATGCAATAAAACGCCCCTGGTACCGAGAGCCCTGGGTATGGCTGCTGATCGCGTTGCCCATGTCGGCCGTTATTGGCGGGATTATCACCATCGTCATCGCGGTCTCCACCAGTGACGGCCTGGTGGTCGATGATTACTACAAACGCGGCAAGGCGATCAATCGCGACCTCGCCCGTGACCGGGCGGCCGCACAGTACCGGCTCGAGGCGCACTTCGATATCGATACGGATGGCAGGCGCGTTACCCTGCGTCTGGGGGCGCGTGATTACCTCCAGCCAGAGGCCCTGATGCTCTCCCTCCTGCACCCGACCCGCAAGGGTTTCGATCAGCGCGTACGCCTGCTGCGTAGCGAGGCCGGTCTCTATACGGGCGGACTGGATGCGCTCACGCCGGGCAACTGGTATGTGCAACTCGAGGCCGACGACTGGCGCCTCTCCGGTAAACTGCAGGTGCCGCTGGACGCGCCGGTCATTCTCTCGCCTGACCATGTTGACGGTCCATGAGGTCTTGCCAGTATTGCCCCTGCATTAGTGAGGCGCAGTGATTATTGCAGCGTTGTTTATCTGGGTCATTTTTTACCAGTTCAATCTCACCGCACGACTGCATGGATGCAGGAGGTAGAGCAACGCAGGACGCAGTTGCCGAAAGACGCAAAGGTCGCAAAGAATACAATTATTGTTAAACAAGGGCCCTGTTAGAAATGGACGGCCTTTTTCTGGTTCACTTAAGCATTTCTGATCGGGGGTTTTTACTGGAATGGATCTTTGCTTTTCTTTGCGTCCTTTGCGCCTTTGCGGTGAATATTTTGTATTTTGAAACTAGTAGGCTGGAAACACATTGAACATGGAACTCACCCTCCCGGCGGCCTTTCTGGTCGGCCTGCTCGGCGGCGTGCACTGCGTTGGCATGTGCGGCGGTATCGTCGGGGCCCTGTCGGGCAGCCTGGCGGCTCCGTTACGCCAGTCACGCTGGCGTTTCCTGTCCGCGCTGCTGGCCTATAACGGCGGGCGTATTGTCAGCTATACCGTGGCCGGTTTGCTGCTGGGCTTCCTGGGCCAGCAGGTCAGCGCCTTGCAGGTGTTCGGGGATTTTCCCGTCGGCCGGGTGGTGTCGGGCGTGTTCATGATCCTGTTCGGTTTCTACCTGGCCGGCTGGTGGCATGCGCTGCGCCTGCTTGAGCAGGCCGGTGCGCGCGTGTGGAAGCGGATAGAACCTTACGGGCGCCGTTTTGTACCGGTGCAGGGACCGACCCCGGCCTTCATGCTGGGCCTGGTGTGGGGCTGGCTGCCCTGCGGGATGGTCTATGCGGTCCTTGCCCTGGCGCTGGCAAGTAGCGACCTGTTCTACGGGGGCCTGATCATGCTGGTATTCGGGCTGGGTACCCTGCCGCTGATGCTGGCGATGGGATTCGCGCTGGGCAGGCTGGCGCAGGTCCTGCAGAGTCGTATAATACGCAACCTCGCCGGGCTCACCGTCATGCTGTTCGGGCTGTATATGCTGGTTGCACCCTCCGCGCATCAAGGCGGCGGGCACGACCACCACCGCCACGAACAGGTCATGGATCAACCCCGCACCGGTCCCTGAAGGACCCTGGCAGGGCGAAAATACCGGTCCCGCCGTCCAATATTAGAAACACAATATATAGTGGTGCACTGTTATGCTGCTATAGCAGTACAAGCCCCTGCTTGACAATCCATCCAGATTGTTAACTATTTGTTATTTAATATATATTATACCCATATAAGGGCGGCTTGACAGGCATTGGGCAGCTGCATAATCTTCATGGCGTGGACACAATATCTTGTGTCTGGGCAAAACGACACCAGGCGTTGTATCCGGGGACTCAATACCCCGTAAACACGCTTTACTAATATTACTAACAAGAGTTGGATTCAGGGGAGGAGAACAGGACGTATGACCACCACTGCGCATCTTGAGGCTGTACCATCAACCGTTGCCGAGATTCCGTTGCAACCGGCATCGCTGGATATCTGGGAAAAGAAATACCGTCTGCAGGCCAAGGACGGTACCCCGGTCGACCTGAGCATCGACGACACCTACCGGCGCGTCGCCAGGGCGCTGGCCGATGTCGAGGAGACCCCGGAACTGCGCGAACGCTGGTACCAGGAATTTCTCTGGGCCCTGCGGCACGGCGCCATCCCGGCGGGGCGTATTACCTCCAATGCCGGCGCCCGGGAGCACAAGCCGGCGACCTCGACCATCAATTGCACCGTTTCCGGCACCATCCAGGATTCCATGAATGACATCCTGGAAAAGGTGCATGAGGCCGGGCTCACGCTCAAGGCCGGCTGTGGCATCGGTTACGAGTTTTCCACCCTGCGTCCCAGGGGCGCCTACGTGTCCGGGGCCGGTGCCTATACCTCCGGCCCGCTGTCCTTCATGGATATCTACGACAAGATGTGTTTCACCGTGTCCTCGGCCGGCGGCCGGCGCGGCGCCCAGATGGCGACCTTCGATGTCGGGCACCCGGACGTGATGGACTTCATTCGTGCCAAGCGCGAGGCCGGTCGCCTGCGCCAGTTCAATCTGTCGCTGCTGATTACCCAGGAATTCATGGACGCGGTCAAGAGCGACAGCGAGTGGCAGCTGGCCTTTCCGATAAACCGCAAGGA
>CAMYJZ010000117.1 GCA_947258845.1 uncultured Ectothiorhodospiraceae bacterium
GTCACTGCCGGTGACCGGGCATCCCATGGAGATGCTGCAGACGGCGGTATCCAGTCTGGGCATGTTCTATCCCAACGATGTACCGGTCCAGATACGCAGCCCAGGCGATGAAAGCGAACGCTACGTGCATGGCCAGTCGATTCGCATCCTGGCGCGCATGGCAACGTTGGTGGCCATGTGGCAGCAGATGCGTATCGGCAATGATCCCACCCCGCCAAGAAGTGACCTGAGCTATGCCGCCAACTTTCTCTATATGTTCCAGAATGGGGTGGAACCCGACCCGCTGGTCGCGCGTATCATGGATGTCTGCCTGATACTGCATGCCGAGCACACCCTCAATGCCTCCACCTTTGCAGCCATGGTGACGGGCTCCACCCTGGCGATGCCGTCCTATGTCATCGCGGCCGCCATCGGTACCCTGGCCGGCCCGCTGCACGGCGGCGCCAACGAACAGGTGATCCAGATGCTGAAGGAGATCGGGGTGCCCGAACAGGCGCCGGCCTGGCTGGACAAGAAACTCGCGGCCAAAGAGGTCATCTGGGGCATGGGCCACCGTGAATACAAGGTGAAGGACCCGCGCGCCACCCTGTTGCAGCATCTGATGCGCGAGTTGGCCGAGTCCCGCGGCAGTATCAGTCCCTTGTTCGAGACGGCACTGGCGCTGGAAGAGGCCTGTGAAGCGGTACTGGCACCGAAGGGGGTCTATCCCAACGTGGATTTCTACTCGGGTATTCTCTATCGCGAGATTGGTATCCCGCCGGACCAGTTTACCTCTATCTTTGCCATTGCCCGCACCGCGGGGTGGCTGGCGCACTGGCGTGAACAGGTCTCCCAGAACCGGATCTTCCGGCCAACCCAGATTTATACCGGACACGACCCCCGGAAATACGTAGCCATCGCCGCCCGCTAGCGGCCTGATCCCCTCGTTTTCTGAAGAGCCCCGGCGGCCGGGATGTTCCCGGGCCTGGTCCACAAGCGCGCCCCGTTTGGCATAAATAACCAATAATTTCAAGGAGATATAGGTGAGCCCTGTGCTGTTGGGTCGAACCCAGGGCCAAATCACCGCTGCATTGCCCGCTGGCCCGGGCTATCTGCAGGTCGCTGCCCTCTAAAGAAATCCCCCGTCCGGTCGTTATATCCATCGATACCCTGTTATGAGAAAAAAAATCATACACCCGAGGCGGTAACGGACCGGGTATCAGTACTGCGGGTGCAATGTCGGGAAAAGATTCATGCGGGTAGGAAGACACATTAAAAAAGAAGCCGGATTCACTGTGATCGAGCTGATGGTCACGGTGGCGGTCGCCGTGGTCCTTCTCAGCATGGCCGTCCCGGCGTTCCATACCTTTGTGCAGAACAACCGTATCACCGCACAGACCAATGACCTGGTGACGGCGATCAACCTGAGCCGTGACGAGGCCCTCAAGCGGCGTGCCACCGTGACGGTTTGCAGCAGCGCCGATGGCAGCAGTTGTGCGGGTAACTGGCACGATGGCTGGATCGTGTTCACTGATGCGAATGCCAACAGTACCGTTGACGCCGGGACCGATCAGGTGCTGCGTGTCTGGGGCGCGCTGGATGGCGGGGCGACCATCAACGGGGCACCGGCCTCCCTGCGCTACAGCCAAATCGGCCTGGTCAACACCGGTGCCCTGTTTCAGTTGAGGATTCCCGATTGCACCGGCAACCTCGCCCGGGATATCACCGTGAGCGTAACCGGCCAGCCGTCGGTCAGCCACCTGGGATGTTAGTGCGCAGCTCATCCATCATGCGTGCATTGACACACAACCCGGCGGGCTCGCGCGGCTTTGGCCTGATCGAGGTCCTGGTTTCCATCCTGGTCCTGTCGATCGGCCTGCTTGGCCTGGCGAACCTGCAGACCAACGGCATGCGTTTCAATCACAGCGCCTACCTGCGCACCCAGACCACGGTGCTGGCCTACGATATTGTCGATGCCATGCGTGCCAATCGGGGTGCGGCGGGGAAGTTAACGACTGCCCTGGGCGGTGCCTATCTGACCGATTACACCGACAGCCTGCCTGTCGGCACGACGGTTGCGGAGGCCGATCTGCGTAATTGGAAGACCCTGCTCGCGGCCCTGTTACCGGAGGGCCAGGGCCAAATCACCCGGAACGGCAACCAGTTCACCATCAACGTCAAGTGGACCGAGCGCGGCGGCACTCCCACCATCTTCACCCTGACCACGTCACTATGAATATCACCAGGAATATCACCCGAGCCAGACTGCAATCGCCCCGGTGCCAGCGCGGTTTCACCCTGGTGGAGCTGATGATTGCCGCCGCCATCAGCCTGATCATGCTGGCGGGTGTGATCCATATCTTCAGCAGCAGCAAGGCCACTTACCGGGTCCAGGAGGGGCTGTCACGGGTACAGGAGAATGGCCGGTTTGCACTGGAGCTGATGGGTCGCAAGATCCGCATGGCCGGCTACCAGGGCTGTGCCAACCTGCGTTTTCTGAAGCCCAGTAATATCATCGCCAGCCCGCCCCCCGATGCGATCTTCGACCTGAACTCCGTGGTCAATGGTGTTGACAATGTCGCCGCCGGCAACGGTTTTGGCAGCACGGACGCGCGGGTCGGTAGCGATGTACTGGTGGTGCGCGGGGCCTCGTCCGCTGCCGCACAACTGGCCGGGAACCTGGCAGCGGACAATGCCAATATCCAGCTCGACATCAACTCGGAAAGTTATGTCGCCGGTGACTACCTGTTCATTACCGACTGCGAGACGGCGGACATCTTTGAGGCCAACAATGTGTCAACGGGTTCCGGCAAAATAACCATCGCCCATTCCAACAGTGTCAATACGACCAACCGGCTTTCCAAGGCCTACCTGGATGATGCCTTTTTACTGAAATTCGAGACCTCGACTTTCTACATCATGGACTCCGGGCGCACCAACCAGGCCGGCACGCCGATCTATTCGCTCTACGAAACCGACATTTATGGCAATGAGCGCGAGTTCATCAGTGGTGTCGATGACATGCAGATCACCTATGGTTTCGATACCA
>CAMYJZ010000118.1 GCA_947258845.1 uncultured Ectothiorhodospiraceae bacterium
GAGCGCTCCTACACTTCACTCTGGCCCGGCCAGCATTTGCGCTGCGAAAACCGCCGGCCCCAGCAGGGAGGCGCGTTCGTTGCGCAGCACCTTCACCGGCATGGCCTCCATCAGCCCCTGCATGCGACCCTTGGCGCAGAAGGCCTCCAGGAAATCCCCCTGCTGCAGGCGCCCGATGAGTTTCGGGGCGATGCCCCCGGCGATAAACACGCCCCCGGTCGCCATCAGCTTGAGCGCCAGGTTGCCCGCCTCGGCCCCGTAGCAGCGGATGAACAGGTCGAGCGCCTCGCGGCAGATTGGGTCCCTGTCGTCCAGTGCCGCAGTGGAAATGGCCGCCGCCGCATCGCCCGCCTGCATGGCCTCCTGCAGCCAGTCCGGCGTTTTGGCCTTGCGGTGCTCGCGCAGGAAGGCATGGATATTGACCAGCCCCTGGCCGGACACGACGCGTTCCCAGCTGGCGTGGCCGAAGCGTGCCTCCAGCCAGGCCAGCAGTGCGGTTTCGGTCGGGCCACCGGGGGCGAAGTCGGCATGCCCCCCCTCGCAGGCAATCGGATGATAGCGTTGCCCGACCCGGATCCGCCCGGCCTGCCCCAGTCCGGTACCGGCAGCAATCACCGCCTGGTGGCCGCCTTCATCGGGCTGGCCGGTATTGAGCACACAGAAGTCCTCTTCTTCCAGCGCCCCGATACCCCAGGCAATGGCCTCGAGATCATTGAGCAGTCCCACATGCGTCCAGCCGAAGTCGATCCTGATCTCGTGTGCATCGATGATCCAGGGCAGGTTGGTGATGCGGCTGCGACCGTCCCTGACCGGGCCCGCCACGCCGAAACAGGCCGCTGCACAGGCGGTATCGGTGTTACGAGAAAAATCGGCCAGGATGTCGGCGAAGTCGGAATAATCCGCGCTGCTATAGGTTCGCTGCTCAATCAGCCGGGCCTTGCCTGCCGCCATATCGAACCAGGCCAGGCGGGTGGCGGTCCCCCCGATGTCGCCTGACAATACCTTCAGCATGGCGCCTGGTATGGCGCCGGGATCCCGCGCCACCTGCCTGAGGGCTGTATCACCTGGCCTGCCTGTGGATGGGTAACTCGAAATAGAACTTCGGACCGGTGTTGGTATTCATGGTGAGGCCCATGGTACCGCCATGCCGCTCGATAATGTAGCGGACCACGCTCATGCCCAGATTGTCATCTTCCGGCAGGCTCGTATCTCGCCGGCCTCTCTGGACAACCCACTCGAGGAGCCCCTGGCCCGGTGCGGTACCGCTTGCCTGCTCACTCAGGCTGACACGAAGCGCCTCACCCCGAACCCTGGCCTCGATCGCCAGTGCAGCGGCGGCATTCTCCTGTAGACCGCTCCCGGCAAGCAGCCGGTTGATGACCTGGCAAATCCGCTTGGCATCCACCAGCACGGTAACCCCGGCGGGCAACTCCCCAACCGTGATCCTGGCGCCGCCTGGCTGCGCCGCTATCGTCTCCACACAGTGGCGCAGCAGGGCAGAGAACTCAACCGGCTGCCTGTCGAACACCAGCCTGCCGGAACGCATGTTCTCGAATTCGACCAGGTCCCGGGTCAACAGCTCCAGCTGCTGGCAGTTGGCCATCGCCGAAGCCGTCAATGTCTGCGTTTTTGCATCCCGGCTATCCGCAACTCGCCTGTGCAGGTCTGCCAGCGATGACGCGAGCCCCTCGAGGGGGGGTTGCAGGTCCCGGCTGATCCCGGCGAGGAACTCCGCCTTGTCATGCTCCGCATCCCGGCGCAGGTTCTCCTCACGATTCACATAGATGAGCATAATGAACCCGATCGCCATGAACAGCAGGAAAATGACCAGCGACTCCCGGGTCAGTTGCTTGCGGTAAGCCTCGTACAGGCCGGGCAGGCGCAGATTGATCGCGTCCCAGCCGGTGCCCTGCACCGGCTTGCTGTCCAGGATCCTGGACTTCTCTGCGGCTGTCAGCCGGTAATCGTCACGCATCCAGTTCACACGGGGTCCGTCACTGGTGACCTCGATCAGTTGACCACCCTCGGGAGTGACCAGCATTAACTGGTGACCCGGGGTCTGGGCATTCTTGATCAGGCCACCGAGGATGTCGGCATGGAAACTGACCAAGATGATCTTTTCCTCAGCGGCATGCCCGAGGCGGGTCATGACATCGAAGTGATAGACGAAGGCATTGGGATGGATGCGGGTTTGTTGACTATTCGACTCAACGTAGCGGGCGATATCGGTAAGACAAACATCGCCGACGAAACCGTCAAAGTCCTCGATAAAGGGGCTGCCCTTCGGATCGGTGATGGTGAAACCGAAATAGTCGGGGAAATACCCGGCCAGGTGTTGTTCCAGGGTCTCGAGCGTACGGTTATCCTCGGGGGAGGCTGCCAGTTCATTTATCAGGCGCGTGTGTTCTTCAACGAAAAGCTTGACCAGGCGCTTCTTGTCGTCGATATAACGCGCGACCTCGGCAGCAATATCCTGGGTCGACTCCTCCGCGATGGCCTGGTGATAGGCCTTGAAATCATTCAGGCGCTGCACACTGAACCAGGCCAGCACGATACTCACCAGGCACAGCACCAGTAGCGTGAATGTCAGGTAGCCCCTCATGGGGTCTGATCATACACCGACCGGCGCGAGTGGCGTCGCGATTCGCCATGGCAGCGACGGAACCAGAATTTGTTTATCAATCACTGTGATCGTGCTCCCGAGTTACGCTACTATCCCCCTCTATCGCGAGCCTCCCCCAATAACAGGACAACACCATGAAACTTGCCATGATCGGTTTGGGAAAGATGGGCGCCAATATGGTGCGGCGCCTGGTGAGGGACGGCCATGAGGTGGTGGCCTATGATGTAGCGGCCGGGGCGGTGGATGCCCTGGCGGGTGAACTGGACCAGGTCAGTCCCGCGACGAACCTGCCGGGGATTATCGGGCAGCTGGACAGCCCGCGGGTCATCTGGCTGA
>CAMYJZ010000119.1 GCA_947258845.1 uncultured Ectothiorhodospiraceae bacterium
GGATTCGCCGCGGCATTGAGGAACACATCGTTGCGCCGCGTTCGGAACCCCGGACCTTTCCGCCCCTGCGTGGCGATTACCGTCGGTGATCTTGGGTCATGACGGCGGCGCAGAACACGGCATTCCAGGCAGGTTCCGGGTTTACTCCGGCGACGCTTCTGACGGGGATCGCCTCCGTCGTGCTGGTGCTCGCCTTTGTCTGGGTTATGTGGGTGTCTGTGGGCACCTTCCGCGCCTGGCAGAACGGGCAAGTGGCCTTGTTCGATGTGGTCTGGAGCACGCTGCGCGCCAGCATCGTGCTCCTGGTGCTGGGTTTTTATCTGCGGTAAGGGCTCTGAGTCAGTGCCGCATCGGTTCGGGGGCGTCCCCGGTATTCATAACAGGGGGCAACCCCGTGATCTCGGAGAGAAAGCAATGATGAAGAAAACAGTAAAACGTATCGCAACCGGAGTGGGGTTGCTGTCACTGTCGGCAGGTCAATCGGTCTGGGCGGCGTTACCGACGCCGGTCGCACCCAGTACGGCGCCGGCGGCCGGTGACTGGATCGCGCTCATTAAGGGTTACATCAAAGACGGTGGCCTGGTCCTGGGTCTGGCGATTGCGGTGCTGGGCTTCGTGTGGGTGGCTTATCTTGGATTCGCCAAGTTCAACGAGGCCCGCCAGGGCAAGGCCGAATGGGCCGAGGTCGGTGTGCTGGGCATCGTTGGTGCGGTCGTGCTGATCTTTGCCAGCTATCTGCTTACCGAAGCGGCGGGTGTCATCTAATCGATGTCCAGTCGTGACGACATTCTGGCCGACCGGCTCAATGTGGAGCCGGCGATCTTCAAAGGCTGTTCGTCGTCGGAACTGGGCGTCATCGTTGGTGTGGCCGCGCTTGTCTGGTTGCCTGTGTCTCTCCTCCTCGCAGGCTTGATGGGCGCGGTCACCATGGGGTTTGGTCTGGCCGGTGTCGGTGTGGTGGGGACGGTGATCGTGATGGCGAGTGTGTTCCAGCGCCTGAAACGTGGCCGCCCGGATGGCTACTACCAGCAGCAGTTCAGTATCTGGCTCTCGGATCATGGTTTGCGCCGCGCAACATTCGTCCGGCGCAGCGGTGCTTGGGACATCGGGAGGACACGGTATGCGACGTTACCGCACCGAGATCGATAACGTTCGCGCCCATGTGCGCTCACTGTGGGTGGTGATCGGACTTCAGTTCGTTGTCATTCTGGTGCTCTGGTTCGGCTGGAGCCAGGCGCCAAAGCAACTAACGGTACATGTACCTCCGGATCTGCGTTCCGGGGCGACACTGTCGGTCAATGAAGTCCCCGACGCCAATGTGTACGCCTTTGCCTTCTACATCTTTCAGCAGCTCAACCGCTGGCCGGAGAATGGTGCAAAGGACTATGGCAAGGCCATCTTCCGGATCTCCCCGTACGTGACCCCGCGGTATCGCGCAGAACTCATGGCAGATATGGATCTGAAAGGACGGCAGGGTGAGCTGGCCTACCGGGTGCGGGGTGTGCACGAAATCGCCGGGCACGGTTACGAGGAACGCCGCGTCGACGTGCTCGCGCCAGGTGTATGGGTGGTCTGGCTGGATCTCGATCTGTTTGAGTCGGTGAAAGGCATGACCGTAAAGAGGACAACCATTCGTTACCCCCTGCGGGTCGTGAGTCTCGCCGTCGATCCGGAAGCGAATCCCTGGGGACTGGCGCTGGATGGCTATGCGAGCGAGGGACCGCGGCGGCTGAGCGAATCCGATCTCGAAGAACACACCGAGCAAGCACAGTAACCAGAGGAGGGATCACTTATGCGAAAGACCAATATTACCCATGATGTCATGGCCGCCTGGCTTGGGTTGGTTTTGCTGCTTTGTCAGCCCTTGGTCTATGCCGAGACTGAGATGGTTGAGCGGATCGAGTGGAAGAAAACCCCCATTCGCCTGGAACTCACCGTCGGCCAGGAACAGCGGATTGATTTTCCCGCCGCAGTAAAAGTGGGTGTGCCTGGATCGTTGCAGTCACTGCTGCGCACTCAAAGTGTCAATGGGACAGTCTATCTGCTTGCACATGCGCCCTTCGGGTCGAGCCGGCTCATGGTCCGCGAGCTCGACAGCGGGCAAATCTTCTTGTTCGATGTCACGGCCACCGGGGAGGGCGGGGCGAGCGATCCCATTCAAATCTATGTTACTGGCGACAGTGGGTCTGCCAATGCCCCTGCCACGGGGGGTAATGAGCCGGATCAAGGACAGCCAGGCTATATCCAACTGACGCGCTTCGCGGCCCAACAACTCTATGCGCCATCCCGTCTGGTCAAAGACCGACCCGGTATTGTCCGTGTCCCGGTTGCGCGCAATGCCGTCGACTTGGTGCAGGGCGGCACCGTGCAGGCAACCCCATTGGTGGCCTGGCGTGCCAACGGACTGTATGTCACGGCCGTCAAGCTCACTAACCGTACCGATCAACCCCAGACCCTGGATCCACGCGACCTGCGGGGTGCCTGGCTGACCGCGACCTTTCAGCATTACCGTCTGTTGCCCAAGGGCGATGAAGCCGACACCACGGCCGTCTATCTGGTCTCGGCCCGGCCGTTTGAAGTCACGCTTTAGGAACTCACATGGCCATTGCGACCTCAAATCGACTCCTTCCACTGCTGGCCGGTGCCGTGGTGCTGATGCTGGCCTTCGTCACCGTCAAGTCCTGCACCGATAAAGAGGAAGATGCACTCGTACTGGAGGCTGTGCCCCAGGCACCTGCACCGGATGCTGACAGTCCTGCAGATACCATCAAGACGCTGACGGCCAACGTCGCTGCCATGACCACCGAGGTTCAGGCGTTGCGCAAGGATAATGACCAGCTAGGCAAGGAGAACCGTGAATCGCTCTCCCGGAGTCGTCCTTCTCCAGGCGGTAGCGACATCCCGGTAGGGTTGGGTCTCGACGGTGTCGGTGAAGGTGCTTCACCCTCCGACAGTCTGATTTGGATCGATCCGCTGGATGCCATCGATACCGATACGAACATTGCAGGTAACAATGGACTGTTGCGCCGTGTGGGTCAGTCCACAGGTGGTGCGCTGGCCTCCGCGAGTGAAAAGACCAGTAATCTCACAGAGGAATTCAATACGGTCCATCCCGTTTACACCGTGCCCCGAAATGCCACCCTCATCGGCTCGACTGCCATGACGGCCCTGGTCGGTCGGGTACCGGTACAGGGACAGGTGCGTGACCCCATGCCCTTCAAGGTGATCACGGGTGCGGACAACTTGGCGGCAAACGGCCTGACGGTGCCTGGTGTGCAGGGCATGGTGTGGAGTGGCACCGCCATCGGAGATTGGACACTCTCCTGCGTGACGGGGCGGCTTGATTCGGTCACCTTCGTCTTTGAGGACGGCACCATCCGCACGATCTCCGGCGATGACCGGGGCAACCAGAGTGGCGGTGCTGAGAAGCCCCTGGGCTGGATCTCGGACGAACAAGGCATTCCCTGCATCACGGGTGCGCGCAAGACCAATGCGCCGGCGTTTCTTACCCAACGGATTGGCGTGATGGCTATCCAGGCGGCGGCGGAAGCCGCGGCCAACGCCGAGACGACCTCAATCGTCAGTGATGCCCGCAGTGTCACCAATAGTGTCACCGGCGATACGGGTCGCTTCGTGCTGGGCAAGACCATTTCCGGTGGCAGCGAAGAGGTTTCGAAGTGGCTCCTGGAGCGACAATCCCAGAGCTTCGATGCGGTCTTCGTGCCAGCCGGCACCCGCATTGCTATTCATGTCGACCACGAACTCCCCATT
>CAMYJZ010000120.1 GCA_947258845.1 uncultured Ectothiorhodospiraceae bacterium
CATTTGCATCCCTATATCAGCCGCCAGGTCTATCTGGACCCTTACCCGGAATCGCTGCAGCTGAGAAACGTCTTGTGATATGACTGCTGATGGGCGCTGAAAGCCGCTTCGGTGTGGTCATCATCGGGGATGAAATACTCTCCGGTAAGCGCACCGACAGGCACCTGCCGCATGTCATCGATACCCTGGCAGTGCGCGGTCAGCAGGTGGCCTGGTCACGGGTGGTGAGTGACCGGCGGGACGGCCTGGTGCATACGCTCAGGCAGACCCGGCAGGAGGCTGTCCCGGTACTGTGTTTCGGCGGTATTGGCGCCACGCCCGATGACCAGACCCGGCAGGCCGCCGGCGAGGCATTCGGCTGTACCCTCGCCCGGCACGCCGAGGCGCAGGCCCTGATCGAGCGGCGCTTTGGAGCCGAGGCCTGGCCGGTGCGTGTGCGGATGGCGGATCTGCCCGAGGGTTGCCAGTTGATACCGAATCCCTGCAGCGGGGTGCCGGGTTTTAGCCTGTACAGGCACCACTTCTTTCCCGGGTTCACGGCCATGGCCTGGCCCATGCTGGACTGGGTGCTGGATACCGGCTACCCGTCGTGTAGCCGGCCGCGACAGGAGCGATCGGTCAGGGTCTTTGATGTGGCCGAGTCGGAACTGGTCGGCCTGATGGAAGCGCTGAATGAACGCCATCCCGGCGCGGGCCTGTTCAGCCTGCCGCGCATGGCGGCGATCAAATCCGTTGAGATCGGCTTCCGTGGCGAGCCTGTCAGGGTTGAGCCCGCCTTCTCGGAGTTGGTCATGGCGCTGGGCCGGCGTGCGCTCCACTACGAACTGGCCAATGAAAAACGGACAAACGCGGCAATCAGGAAGGCTGCCGTTTGACCTGTTCCCAGGCGGACAGTGCCTGTTTGCGGCTTGCCTGCAGGTCGACCAGCGGTTCCGAGTAGTCGGTCCCCAACCTGATGCCGGCATCGGCAAGCACGGCCGGGTCGGCTGACCAGGGCTGGTGCAGGTGTCTGTTGTCGAGTCGTTCGAGTTCAGGGACCCAGCTGCGGACATAGACACCCGGCTTGTCGAACTTTTCTCCCTGCAGGACCGGGTTGAATATCCGGAAGTAGGGTGCCGCATCCGCGCCGCTACCGGCGGTCCATTGCCACCCCATGGTGTTGTTGGCCAGGTCGGCATCCACCAGGGTGTCCCAGAACCAGCGGGCGCCCTCCTGCCAGGGAATGCGCAGGTTCTTGGTCAGGAAAGATGCCACAATCATGCGCACACGGTTGTGCATATAACCGGTCTTCCATAGCTCGCGCATGCCGGCATCGATGATCGGTATACCGGTTTGCCCCCGCTGCCAGCGGGTGAGTGCTTCCCCGTAGTTCGTGTGCCAGGGGAAATTTTCAAAACGTTTGTCGAGCGGATGCAGCGCGCTGGCCGGGAAGTGATAGAGCAGGTGATGACTGAACTCGCGCCAGCCGAGTTGTCTCAGCCAGGCCTCGCTGGCGGCAACCGTCCCGGTTTCGGTTCGGGTGGAGGCCCACTGCATGAGGTGGTGCCAGACCCGGACCGGACTGATTTCGCCAAAGTGCAGGTGGGCGGACAGGCGCGAAGTGCCCGACAGGGCGGGCCGGTCGCGTGCGGCCGGGTAGTCGATCAGCCGGTACTCGCAGAAGTCCTGCAGGGCCTCCCAGGCGCCGTCTTCGCCGGGCTGCCAGTGATTGTAGAATGCCTCGTCCCAGGGCACGGCGGGCAACAGGCCCAGCGATGCCAGGGATGATCCGGCCGGCCCCGGGGTATTCGGCGGCGCCGGGAGCCGTTGCGGCCTGTCTGCCGGTTCGCGCGCGGGTCCCGTCCCCTGCAGGGTCTTCCAGAAGGGGGTAAACACACGGTAAGGGGTGCCGTCCTTTTTGGCGATCTTGCCGGGCTCGCGCAGCAGTGAACCGGTGTGACCATGCATGTCCACGCCGGCAGCCTCAAGCGCCTTTGCTAGCGACCTGTCGCGACTGACATGGGCGGGTTCGTAACGGCGATTGAAGTAGACCGCCGTTGCGCCGCTGGCCTCGATCAGGTGTAACAGCTGTTGCTGGCTGTCACCGCCAACGACAATCAGGCCGCTGCCACACTGCCGGAGCGCCTTTTCCAGCGCCGTCAGGCTGTGATGCAGCCACCAGGCGCTGGCAGCACCCAGTGGCCAGTCCGGGTCGGGTTCATCATGAATGTAGACCGGCAGGGGGGTGTGCCCGTCCGCCAGCAAGGCCTGCAGTGCAGGATTGTCATCGAGGCGGAGATCCCTGCGCAGCCAGAGGATAGCAACGCTCATCTGCGGTCAGCGCACCCGGCCTGTCCTGACATGTCCGCTTAACAGCCGCAGCCCGGTCCCGATGGATTCGCTCAGGCAAATCGCGCCGGCCGCCTCGATTTTCTCCTGGTGACTGCTGACGATCCGGCCGCCGACAAACACCGGCACCGCCGTCTGGCCAATCAGGGCGGGCAGGTCCTTGTTCAGGATGCCGCGTGCAGGCCGGTACGAGCCCGACAGGACGACACCGTCGCAGGTTTTCCGCTGCATGACACCGGGCAGCTGGTCGAGCGGCATGTTGGTTCCCAGTACCAGTACCCGATAGCCGAAGTTTACCGCGGCAAGCGCAAACAGCAGCAGGCCGACTTCATGAAATTCGCCCGGCAGGCAGGCGAGCAGCAGCAGGGGGCCGTTACTGCGCTGGTTCATGTGATGGATACGGGTGCCCAGCTTGTTGCGCAGGTAGACACTGAAAAAATGTTCCTCGGCAATACCGGTCTCGCGTTCTTTCCAGCGTTCGCCGAAGGTACGCAGCAGGGGCGAG
>CAMYJZ010000121.1 GCA_947258845.1 uncultured Ectothiorhodospiraceae bacterium
CGAAGATAACGGCCTCGGAATAACGCAGTCCCGGCGCGCATCCGCTGCGCGCATAAATCAATCTATTTCCCACGCCGATCAGGCGTGGGAAATAATTTCCTCTCCAAACTCCGAGCAGCTGAGCTTGCGCGCACCGCTCATCAGGCGTTCAAGGTCATAGGTCACGGCCCGGTCCGCGATGGCACCTGAAAGGCCCCGGATAATCCCCTCGGCGGCCTCGTTCCAGCCCAGGTGACGCAACATCATTTCCGCCGACAGGATGAGCGAACTCGGATTCACCATGTCCTTGCCGGCATACTTCGGCGCGGTGCCGTGGGTCGCCTCGAACAGTGCGACGCGGTCGGACAGGTTGGCGCCCGGCGCCATGCCGATACCACCGACCTGGGCGGCCAGTGCATCCGAGATGTAGTCGCCGTTGAGATTGAGGGTGGCAATCACGCTGTACTCCGCCGGACGCAGCAGGATCTGCTGCAGAAAGGCATCGGCGATCACATCCTTGATGACTATTTCACGGCCCGTCTTCGGGTTTTTCATGACGCACCAGGGGCCGCCATCCAGCTCGGTCGCGCCGAACTCCTCCCGGGCCAGTTCATAGCCCCAGCTCTTGAACGCACCCTCGGTGAATTTCATAATGTTGCCCTTGTGCACCAGGGTCACGGAATCCCGGTCCTGGTCAATGGCGTACTGGATGGCCTTGCGCACCAGCCGCTTGGTGCCCTCGGCGGAAACCGGCTTGATACCGATACCGGAGCTGCCCGGGAAACGGATCTTGGTGACACCCATTTCATTTTGCAGGAAGTCGATGACCCTGCTGACCTCGGCGCTGCCGGCCGGCCACTCGATACCGGCATAGATGTCCTCGGAGTTCTCCCTGAAGATCACCATGTCGGTTTTCTCGGGCTCCTTGAGGGGGCTGGGGGTCCCGTCGAAATAACGCACCGGGCGCTGGCAGACATACAGGTCCAGCTCCTGGCGCAGGGTCACGTTGAGCGAGCGGATACCACCGCCGACCGGTGTCGTCAACGGACCCTTGATGGCAATGGCGTAGTCCCGGATCGCCTGCAGGGTCTCATCCGGCAGCCAGGTATCGGCGCCATAAACCGCGTTGGCCTTCTCGCCTGCATAGATCTCCATCCATACAATCGAGCGTTCGCCTCCGTAGGCGCGTTCCACCATGGCATCGACCACCCGTTTCATCACCGGGGTGATATCAACACCGATGCCGTCACCCTCGATAAACGGGACAACCGGATGCGCCGGGACGCGCAGCGAGTTGTCCTCGTTGACCTGGATCTTTTCTCCTTCTGCGGGAATCGCGATGTGTTTGTACGTCATGGACCAGTCCTGTCAGATAGATTGAAAACGGGATGAAGTGATTTCGAAAAAAAGCCCCTGCTAGATGCAGGGGCTATGGGTACGGCGCCTGTCCAGTGACAGGTATCAACTATTGATTACGGCTCCTCGCCGGCGGCCTGGATCAGGGCTTCCTCGATGGCGCCCGGGGAGCACATGATCTTGAAGAAGGTACCCTGGCCTTCCGGTGCAGCCACCATCGGCAGATGCGGCCAGTTGATGGCGATACGGAAACGGGCATACAGGGCGTAGGCGGTACCGTCTGAGACCACCATCTCGTACGGCAGGTGTGCCGTGGAACGCGGGGTGGCCCTGTCGACGCGGCTCATGACGAACTTGTCACCGCTGCAGTCATCAGCATCGGCACCCTTGAGGGCCACACCGAACACGCTCTCGTCCTTGCCGGGGATATCGATGCGGTAGATCTTGGACGTGGCACCCTTGCCAGCGGCCAGCGCGGCCTCTACCGCCTTGATGGCCTCTGCCTGGCTGTCATACTCGGCCAGCTCACTGGGGTCATCGAAGTACTCCATCATCACCGTGTAGTGATACTTGCGCAGTTTCTTGGCGGTCAGGTTCTTCTCGGAACCGAAGTCCATGTCCGCGCCCAGCGCACCTTCCAGCTGTGCACGGATATCGGCCATGTCACCCGCCATGCGATAGGCGGCAGCCATGTAGACCGGGTTGGTGTAGACGACCTCGACGGCATCGCCGTTCTTGGTCACGGAGACGCGTTGCGCTGCACCGTAGGCACCGAATTCCGACTTGGCCGCATGGGCCTTCATGGCATCATTGGTGACGACGATAATGTGGGCATCGCTATAGGGGGAATATTCACCGGCGACCTCGAAGCCGGCCCCGCTGAGCTTGCCCTTGACCTCGGAGGCCACGGCACTCACATCACCGCTGGTCTTGTAGGCGAGCACGAAGGGCATCAGCACGTCCTCAGCCAGTGCACTGCCCATGGTGGTAATAAAGAAAATTGCTGTCAGAACTGTTTTTCTTAGCAACGCTGTCATTGCAGACTCCTCCACACTTGCATGTATTAAAGTTAGTGTTTAATAAAGCAGACATTTCCGGCGCGGGGGGCGACCCGTGACGCAGAAATGAGTGCGCAGTATAGGGGAATCAGGATGGTTCCGCGAGTGTCAATTTTCCAACAATCGGGCGTCCAATAGTAATGAAATCATTCAGCTGGCATGTATTCCTCAAGATATGCGCAAAGAGACTGCGGCTCGGGATTCTGTGGCATAATAATCGACTAACTCTTTGTAATTCATAGCTATGACCTGGAAACCCCATGTAACTGTTGCGGCCGTCATCGAGGACCAGGGCCGTTTCCTCCTGGTCGAGGAGCACATCGCCGGCCGCCAGGTCTACAACCAGCCCGCCGGTCACCTCGAACAGGGTGAGAGCCTGACGCATGCGGTTGTGCGCGAGACCCTGGAAGAGACTG
>CAMYJZ010000122.1 GCA_947258845.1 uncultured Ectothiorhodospiraceae bacterium
GTCCGGTCGATGATGCGCACTTCGAGGAACTGCTGGCCAAGGCCTACGAACAGGATTCCAGCGATGCCATCCTGATGATGGGTGACCTCGGCGAGGATATGGATCTCTACCATGTCGCCCAGCATCTCCCGGAGCCGGAAGACCTGCTGGAGAGCGAGGATGACGCGCCGATCATCCGCCTGATCAACGCCCTGCTGACCGAGGCGGTCAAGGAGAATGCCTCGGACATCCATATCGAACCCTTCGAGAACCGCCTGGTCGTGCGGTTTCGCTGTGATGGCGTGTTGCGCGAGGTGCTCGAACCCCAGCGGGTGCTGGCGCCCCTGCTGGTCTCGCGCATCAAGGTGATGGCGCGCCTGGATATCGCGGAAAAACGCCTGCCGCAGGACGGCCGCATATCGCTGCGGATCGCCGGCCGCGCCGTCGATGTGCGCGTGTCCACCCTGCCATCCGGAAATGGCGAGCGCGTGGTGCTGCGCCTGCTCGACAAGCAGGCCGGTCGCCTCGACCTCGAACACCTGGGCATGGCGCCGGCGACCCGGGAGCAGGTCGATCACCTGATCAGCCGGCCCCACGGCATCATCCTGGTGACCGGCCCGACGGGCTCCGGCAAGACCACCACCCTGTATGCGGCCCTGGAGCGGCTCAACAACAAGCGCCGCAACATCATGACGGTGGAAGACCCGATCGAGTACTACCTGGACGGCATCGGCCAGACCCAGGTCAATACCAAGGTGGAACTGACCTTTGCGCGCGGCCTGCGCGCCATCCTGCGCCAGGATCCGGACGTGGTGATGGTGGGTGAAATCCGTGACCTGGAAACGGCGGAGATTGCCGTGCAGGCCAGTCTGACCGGCCACCTGGTGTTCTCGACACTGCACACCAACAGCGCGGTGGGTGCGGTCACCCGCCTGCGCGACATGGGTGTCGAGCCCTTCCTGCTGTCGTCCAGCCTGATCGGTGTGCTGGCGCAACGCCTGATACGCGAGCTCTGTGATGAGTGCAAGCAGGCCTATACCGCCGGTCATGCCGATTGCGAGACCCTGGGTGTGCCGGCGGACAATCCACCAACGCTGTACCGCGCCGCCGGCTGCAGTGCCTGCAACCAGCTGGGCTACCGCGGGCGTACCGGTATCTATGAGCTGGTGGTCATGGACGACACCATTCGTTCCATGGTGCATGACGGTGCGGGTGAGTTTGAACTGGAGGGGCATGCCCGCCAGCATACCCCCGGTATCCGCCAGGACGGCTGGGACAAGGTGTTGAGGGGGATTACCTCGGTTGAAGAAGTGCTGCGCGTGACCCAGAGCGAGTGAGCCCGGGTAGTATCTGACCATGGGCGCGTTCGAATACACGGCACTCGATGACCGCGGGCGCGAAAAGAAGGGCGTCCTCGAGGGTGATGCGGCCCGCCAGGTCCGCCAGCAGTTGCGTGAACAGGGCTGGGTGCCGCTGGCCGTACAGGAAGTCGCCCAGCGCGAGGCGGGGCGCAGCAAACGCGCCGGCATCCTGCAGCGCGGCATCAGTGCCACCGACCTTGCCCTGCTCACCCGCCAGCTGGCCACCCTGACACGTGCCGGTCTGCCGCTGGAGGAATGCCTGCGTGCCGTGTCACAGCAGACCGAGAAGGCGCGCATCAAGAGCATGCTGCTGGCAGTACGCTCGCGGGTCATGGAAGGCCATACGCTGGCCGCCGGTCTTGCGGATTTTCCCAATATCTTTCCCGAACTGTACCGCACCACGGTGGAGGCCGGGGAGCAGTCCGGTCACCTGGAAAGGGTCCTCGAGCGGCTCGCCGATTACACCGAGAATCGCCAGCTGATGCGCCAGAAGATCCAGCTCGCGGTGTTTTATCCGGCCCTGCTGACACTTGTCGCCATCCTGGTGGTGGGCGGCCTGATGACCTACGTGGTCCCCCAGGTGGTGCAGGTATTCGACAATATCGGCCAGCAGCTGCCTCCGCTGACCCGGGGGCTTATCGCAATCAGCGATTTTCTGCGCAACTACGGCCTGTTCATTCTGCTGCTGGTGGTGCTCGGCGTGATCGGCTTCAGTTACCTGCTGCGCAATGTCGGCGTGCGCAGGAGTTTTCACCGCTTCCTGCTGACTGTCCCGATGATTTCGCGGCTGGAGCGCGGCCTGAACACCGGCCGGTTTGCACGCACCTTCAGCATCCTGGCCGCCAGTGGTGTGCAGGTGCTCGAATCCATGCGTATCTCTGCGCAGGTGATGTCCAATCTTCCCATGCAGGAGGCCGTTGCCGAGGCCAGTGCGCGGGTGCGCGAAGGGACCGGTATTTCGGCGGCCCTGGAGAAGAGCGGTTATTTCCCGCCGATGACAGTGCACCTGATCGCCAGCGGCGAGGCCAGCGGCAAGCTGGAGGAGATGCTGGAGCGTGCGGCCGTCAACCAGGAGCGGGAGATCGAGACCCTGATCGCCGCGGTGCTCGGTCTGTTCGAGCCGCTGCTGATCCTGCTGATGGGCGGCATCGTCCTGATCATCGTGCTGGCGATCCTGCTGCCGATCTTCGACCTCAACCAGCTGGTTCAGTAAGCGTTACAAAAAACAATTAATAGCCACGGAATCCACGGAAGAACACGGAAAGATAAAATCGTAAGACGTGAAACGTGAGTTCCGTAGGATGGGCAAAGGCCGATAGGCCGTGCCCATCATGATCCCCTTTGAACTTCGCATATCACCGCAGAGATGCGGAGTGCGCAGAGAAAATCAGCAGAATAACTCTCACCGCAAAGACGCAAAGGGCGCAAAGAAAATTCTTGCCAGGAACCCTATTGAGCAGTTTTATC
>CAMYJZ010000123.1 GCA_947258845.1 uncultured Ectothiorhodospiraceae bacterium
ACGCTACCGTACCGAGATCGATAACGTCCGCGCCCACCTGCGCTCGCTGTGGGTGGTCATCGGCCTCCAGTTTCTGGTGATCCTGGCCCTCTGGTTCGGCTGGAGCCAGGCGCCGAAACAGCTGACCGTGCACGTACCCCCGGATCTCCGCTCCGGCGCCACGCTGGCGATCGACGAAGTGCCGGCGGCCAATGTGTACGCCTTCGCGTTCTACATTTTCCAACAGCTTAATCGCTGGCCCGATGACGGGGCCAAGGACTATGGCAAGGCCATCTTCCGGATCTCGCCGTATGTGACGCCGCGCTATCAGGCCGAACTCATGGCAGACATGGAGCTAAAAGGCCGGCAGGGTGAACTGGCACACCGGGTGCGAGGTGTGCACGAGATCGCCGGCCACGGTTACGAGGAGCGACGCGTCGACGTACTCGCGCCCGGCGTATGGGTGGTCTGGCTCGATCTCGATCTGTTCGAGTCCGTGAAAGGCATGACCGTGAAGAAGACCGTCATTCGTTATCCCCTGCGCGTCGTGCGCCTCGCCGTCGATCCGGAGACCAATCCCTGGGGACTGGCGCTGGACGGCTATGCCAGTGAGGGCCCGCGGCGATTGAGCGAAACGGAACTCGCGGCAAGTGAAGCACAGGACAAGTAACCGGAGAGAGACCATCCTATGTTGAGAACCCTTCGTTTCAAACAGCTGCTGGTCCTGCCACTCGGTGTGGCGATACTGCTGATCACAACGCTTGCCCATGCCGAGATCGAGCCTGTCGAGCGGATTGTGTGGAAGAAGACCCCGATCCGACTGGAACTCGTGGTCGGTCAGGAGCAGCGCATCGAATTCCCGGCCGCGGTGAAGGTCGGTGTGCCGGCCGCGGTTCAGCCTGCGCTGCGCACACAGAGTGTCAATGGGACGGTGTATCTGCTGGCGCACGCACCCTTTGGCTCGAACCGGCTCATGGTGCGTGAGCTCGACAGCGGGCGCATCTATCTTTTCGATGTCACCGCCAGCCAGGAGGGTGGGGCGAGCCATTCGCTACAGGTCTATGTGGCGGAGGCCAATCAAGACACCAACGGGAGCTCTGTTGGCCAGGATACGGACCGGGAACAGTTTGGTTACATCCAGCTGACCCGTTTTGCGGCCCAGCAACTCTATGCGCCGATACGTCTGGTCAAGGAGCGGCCTGGTATCGTGCGTGTTCCGGTCTCGCGGGAAGCCGTTGACCTTTTGCATGGCGGCACAATCGAGGCGACTCCCGTGGTGGCCTGGCGAGCCGGTGGTCTGTACGTCACCGCCATCAAGCTCACCAATCGCACCGAACAACCTCAGACACTGGATCCGCGCCACCTGCGGGGAACCTGGCTTGCAGCATCCTTTCAGCACCATCGCCTGTTACCCAAGGGCGATGAGGCCGACACCACGGCCGTCTACCTGATCTCGGCCCGGCCATTCGAGATCTCGCGTTAGGGATTCCCATGGCGATTGCAACCTCCAACAGACTCCTGCCTTTGCTCGCCGGCGCCGTGGTGCTGATGCTGACCTTCGTTACCCTGAAGTCCTGTACCGGCGAGCCCGAAGATGCCCTTATTCTCGAGAGTGTGCCCCAGGCCCCGGCGCCGGATGCGGATAGCCCCGCCGATACCATCAAGACGCTGACGGCCAACGTCGCGGCCATGACCACTGAAGTGCAGGCTTTACGCAAGGACAACGACAATCTGCGCCGCGAGAACCGCGAGTTGTTGTCTACCCGTCACCAGATCGAAGAGAACGTCGCGACCCGAGTCAAGCGTGAGCTGATCTCGCGGGAGAAGGACAAGGAAGCGCGCGAGCGGATCGATGCCGGCGTACTCTCCTCACTGACGGCACGCGTGGACGCGCTGTCCCAGTCATTGACCCAACGCGCTCCCACCCAGGGCGGCAGTGATATCCCGGTCGGTCTGGGTCTGGATGGCGCCGGGGAGGGCGGTGTCCCCGGCGACAGCCTGATCTGGATCGAGCCGCTGGAGGCCATGGATGACCCGGTATCGCCGGCAAGCGGCAACAGCCTGCTGCAGCGGGTGGGCCAGTCGACCGGTGGTGCACTGGCCTCGACGAGTGACAAGACCAACGAGCTCACCCAGGAATTCAACACCGTCCGGCCCGTCTATACGGTGCCCCGTAATGCGACGCTCATCGGCTCGACTGCCATGACCGCACTGGTTGGCCGGGTACCGGTGCAGGGGCAGGTGCGCGACCCCATGCCCTTCAAGGTGATCACCGGCGCAGATAACCTTGCCGCGAACGGCCTCACGGTACCCGGCGTGGCGGGCATGGTGTGGAGCGGGACTGCTATCGGCGATTGGACGCTCTCCTGTGTCACCGGTCGGCTCGACTCGGTTACCTTCGTCTTCGACGACGGCACCATCCGCACGATCTCAGGCGACGACCGGGGTAATCAGGGTGGCAGCGCAGAGAAGCCGCTCGGCTGGATCTCGGATGAGCAAGGTATTCCGTGCATCACGGGGGAACGCAAGACCAATGCACCGGCGTTTCTTACGCAGCGCATCGGCGTCATGGCCATCCAGGCTGCCGCGGAGGCCGCGGCCAATGCCGAGACGACCTCGGTCGTGAGTGATGCCGGCAGCGTGACCAGTAGTGTGGCTGGCGATACCGGTACCTTCGTGCTGGGCAAGACGATTTCCGGGGGCAGCGAAGAGGTCTCGAAGTGGCTGCTGGAACGTCAGTCGCAGAGCTTCGATGCGGTCTTCGTGCCGGCCGGCACCCGCATCGCCATTCACGTCGACCATGAACTTCCCATTGATCTCGATA
>CAMYJZ010000124.1 GCA_947258845.1 uncultured Ectothiorhodospiraceae bacterium
CAGCACCGAAGCGCAAGAAGGCCGCTGCCAAACGGAAGAAGGCAGCACCGAAGCGCAAGAAGGCCGCTGCCAAACGGAAGAAGGCAGCACCGAAGCGCAGGAAGGCCGCTGCCAAACGGAAGAAGGCAGCACCGAAGCGCAGGAAGGCCACTGCCAAGAAGAGAAAGGCAGCACCGAAGCGCAGGAAGGCCACACGGAAGCGGCGGTAGGTGTAGTCAGATCACCCGGCAGGCGCAGTGCCTGCCGGGTGATCCCGACAAAAAAGCCCGTACTATCCAGTACGGGCTTTTTTTATTGCCGGGTCACAGCCATCAGGGGCACACCGGTCGTTCAGTTCCCGCCCAGAAACAGTTTATAACCCTTGCAGTCCGACTCCTCCCAGTACCGGTAACCCAGGCCATCCAGAAAGGCCTTGAATTCCGTGCGGCTCCCGCGAGGCACCTGGATACCCACCAGCACGCGACCATAATCCGCCCCGTGGTTGCGGTAGTGAAACAGGCTGATATTCCAGCGCTTGCCCATCGACGTCAGGAACTGCAGCAAGGCACCGGGACGCTCAGGAAACTGAAACCGGTATAACACCTCGTCCTCCAGCCCCATGGCGCGGCCGCCCACCATGTAGCGGATATGCAGCTTGGCGATCTCGCTGTCGGTCAGGTCCTCAACCGGGTAGCCCTCCTTCTTCAACTGCCTGACCAGGGCATGGCGCTCCTTGTCACCGCCGTCGAGCTGCACACCGGCGAACACGTGGGCCTGCTGCTCATCGGCATAGCGGTAATTGAATTCCGTTATGCCCCGCTTGCCCAGGGTACGGCAGAAGCGGCGGAAACTACCCGGCTCCTCGGGAATGGTCACTGCCAGCAGGGCCTCGCGCTGCTCACCCACCTCGGCACGCTCCGCCACATGACGCAGGCGATCGAAGTTGATATTGGCACCGCTGTTGACCGCCACGAGGTCGGCGTCACTGATGCCGGTGCGCTTCACATAGCGCTTCATGCCGGCAATGGCCAGGGCACCGGCCGGCTCGACAATGGCCCGGCATTCATCGAACACATCCTTGATAGCGGCACAGATTTCGTCGGTATTGACGAGGATCACCTCGTCGACATGTTCCCGGGCAATCCTGAAGGGCTCTTTGCCTGCCTGGCTCACGGCCACGCCGTCTGCAAAGATCCCCACCTGCTTCAGTTTAACCCTGCGCCCCCGCCGTAGCGCCTCATGCATGCAGGGTGCCTCATCGGGCTCAACCCCGATCACCTTGATAGACGGCTGCAGGGCCTTGACGCAGACAGCGATCCCCGCAATCAGGCCGCCACCGCCCACGGGAACGAAAATCGCGTGGATATCACCGGAGTGCTCACGCAGGATCTCCAGGCCGACAGTGCCCTGGCCGGCGATGACCTCCGGATCGTCATAGGGGTGGATGAATGTCATCTTCTTCTCGACCGCCAGTTCCGACGCGTGCGCATAGGCCTCGTCGTAGGTGTCACCCGACAGGCTGATGCTTGCACCCAGGCGCCTGACCGATTCGACCTTGATAGACGGAGTGGTCTGCGGCATGACGATCAGCGCCTTGACACCCCGCTCCCGGGCCGCCAGCGCCACACCCTGGGCATGGTTGCCGGCCGATGCGGCGATCACCCCGGCGGCGCACTCGGCGTCCGACAGATTGGCAATCTTGTTATAGGCACCGCGCAACTTGAAGGAATAGACCGGCTGCAGGTCCTCGCGCTTCATCCACACCCTGTTGTCGAGACGCTGGGACAGGCGTTCGGCCATTACCAGCGGCGTCTCCTGCGCGACGTCGTAGACGCGGGAATTCAGAATCTTCTTCATATAACGGTCTAACATAGTGCGTACAGTATCAGTTCAATGCCGGCTTGCCCAGATACTGGCTGGCCGCTAACCCGCGCCAATGACATCCCCCTGCCGCGGGCGTATGATTTTGGCTATCAATCTACAAGGAGTGCTGACATGAACCAGGATGAAATGAAAAAGATGGTGGCGGAGGCCGCACTGGACTACGTGGAAGCCGGGACCGTAATCGGTATCGGCACCGGCTCAACCGCCAACCACTTCATCGACAGCCTTGCCGGCATCAAGCACAAGATCGACGGCACCGTCGCCAGCTCACGGGCCAGCGCCGAGCGCCTGGCGGCACATGGCATCCCGGTGCTGGAGCTCAACAATGTCAGCGAAATCTCGGTGTATGTCGACGGGGCTGACGAGTCCACCTCCAACCTGCACCTCATCAAGGGCGGCGGTGGTGCGCTGACGCGCGAGAAGATCGTCGCTGCCGTCAGCCGCAAGTTCGTCTGCATCGCGGACGGCAGCAAGCTGGTCGATGTGCTGGGGGCATTCCCGCTGCCTATCGAGGTGATCCCCATGGCGCGCAGCTACGTGGCACGCGAGCTGGTCAAGCGCGGCGGTCAGCCGATCTACCGCGAGAACTTCACCACCGATAACGGCAACATCATCCTCGACATACACAACCTGAAGATCATGGAACCGGTCACGCTGGAAGAGGACCTCAACAACATCGCCGGCGTGGTTACGGTGGGCATTTTCGCCAAGCGCCCGGCCGACGTCCTGCTGCTGGGCACCAGGGAAGGGGTCAAGACCCTGACCTGAGGCTATGCAGTCAGGTACTAGCCACGGAATCCACGGAAAAACACAAATCAACCGCAGAGGCGCCGAGTACGCAGAGAAAGAGAATTCAACCGTAGCTTGGGCAAAGGAGCGAAGCGACGTGCCCGACATAAGGTCGTGG
>CAMYJZ010000125.1 GCA_947258845.1 uncultured Ectothiorhodospiraceae bacterium
ACCATTACTTCACCGAGCTCGCCCGGGGCAAGGCGAATGCCGTGGTGCTCTCCAGTGTCAGCAGTGCCGATTTGCAAGTCAATCGCAGCGACATGATCGCCGAACTGAACCTGCTGGACGGGGTGATGGTGCTGCGGGGCGGGCTGCCGATCCAGGTGGCCGGCGCCATGATCGGTGCCGTGGGCGTCAGCGGTGCGCCGGGTGGCGACAAGGACGAGGCCTGTGCACGCGCCGGCGTTGACGCCGTGCAGGAGGAACTGGAGTTTGCCGAATAGTTGTTCGGCTGGCGATCAGGCGCAGGTCAGGACCAGCTTGCCGACCGTTTGTCCCGATTCCAGGTCGCGCTGTGCCCGGGCTACCTGCTCGAACGGGTAGCAGGTCACGGCCGGCATCCTGAGCCGGTCCTCGTCAAGCCACTGCAGTAATTGCTGCAGGCCGGTGGTCATCAGCCCGGCCCTGTCGAACAGGAAACTCAGGTTGAATCCGAGCACGCTGCGATTGCAGGTCGTCAGGCTGAAGGGACTGAAACGCGGGGTACGCCAGTAATCCCAGGCCAGTTTGAGCCGGTTGGGCAGGCCGCCTGTCTTCGGCAGCATGCTGTGAAAGCCATAGACAACCAGCCGGCCGACCGGCGCCAGGTGGCGGTAGCTCTGCCCCAGGGTGGCGATGCCGTTGGCATCCAGGATGATGTCATAGCCGTCCGGGGCGAGGCGCTCGGCTTCCTCCCACAGGTCCCGGGTCGACTTGTCGATGACGGCATCGGCACCCAGCGCGTGGACTGCCTCGACCTTGTGCGTGGCACCGACCACACCGATCACCCGGCAGTCGGCAATCTTGCCAAGCTGCACCAGCATGCTGCCGACACCGCCGGCGGCGGAATGCACCAGGAGGGTCTCACGGGCGCGCGGGTGGGCCAGCTCGAACAGGCCAAACCAGGCGGTCAGGGCGATCCCGGAAAAACCGGCGGCCTGTTCGAGTGACAGGCGGCCCGGCAACGCAAAGACCTGGTCGCGCGGGGCTAAGAGCTGGGTGGCATAGGCGTTGAAACGGGTGACGGCCATCACCCGGGCGCCGGGTGCCAGGTCGGTGATGTTGATTCCGCAGGCCCTGACGGTGCCGGCGGCCTCGAAGCCGGGGGTGATGGGGTAACCGACATAGTGCTTTGCGGAGGCATACAAGCCCATGCGTGTCACGCAGTCCGCGTAGTTCACGCCGATGGCGGCGACATCGATGAGCACTTCATCGGGACCGGGTGACAGGTCCGGGTGTTCCTCGATGATCAACCGGTCATAGCCACCGGGTTTGTGTATGACGACCTTGCGCATGTTGTGTCTGTCGGCAGGCGCGGGACACTGCCGGGTGATGACCGCCGGCTACGGCAGGTGCAGCGATCAGCTGTCGTCGCTTTTCTTGCCCTTCCTGCCGGGTGCGTCGATATTGACCACCACGGAGGTCTGGGGTTCGTCGACAAACCGCGGCCGCCTGGTCATCGGCCGTCCGGCCGCTTCCGCCAGTTCGGCTTCCCGGGCAGAGATCAGGCTGAGGCAGTCGCGGATGCCCCTGACGGTATCATCCGACAGCGGGTGGCGGTGACCGGGCCGGGTGTAGGTGTCCTTGGCGACGTCCGTCAGCACGCGCTTCATAATACGCAGGATACGTTCTTCCTTACTGGGTTCCTGGTCTGCCATGTCGGTACCTTGTCGAGATTCGCTCTATACAGGGACGCTTATTGTCGCACAGTTACGCTATCAAACAGAGGGCGCCTCAGTCATTTATATACATATGGCTCCAGGCACAGCCGCCAAATTGCCGCAGTACCGACAGCAGGGCCTCTGCCGGTACGGCCTCGGACGGGTAGATCCCCCAGACCTCGATGAGGGCGCGTGCGAAAGCTCCGCGTCTGCGGAAATTGAGGTCATACAGGCGTCCCTGATGGCCGCACTCCGCGCAGGTCCATTGCGTATGACCGGTGTGTGCCTCCCAGCGCTGCAGCAAGTCCGGCCAGCGCGTCTCCACCTGGCGGCAGTGCGGACACCTCGGTGGCGGTGCCTGGGCACTGGTGCGAAAGCGAATGACATTCCGGGTCGTCGCCAGGCGCACGTGGCAGAAACGGCCTTCCGCGCAGGCGGATTCACGTGCGCCGGCATCGGCCGGGGGTTCCAGTTCGATCAAGGGAGAGCAACCCAGGAAGGTCACCAGTTGCAGGAAGCGCTCTCCGGTCAGGTGGTGTGTCCGGCCCTGGCATTGGAATGCGGCCCCGATAAGGCCAATGGAATCCAGCCGTTGCACCAGTTCATCGGTGTCGATGGCCGGGCCGTCCGCCTGCGACGGGTACAGGATCAGTTTGTTGGCGGCCATACGGGTTACCAGTGATCTGGCTGGATTGTTTAGTGGACTGCGGCCGCGGGAACCACCGCTGTTCCTGCGTGTCTGCATCTATCATAATAAGTGCCAGCCGAACTGGCTGCTACCCGAGGCCGACCTAAATGACATCTGGCGAAGCGTTTTCAATCCATGCCCTGGAACTGGGGCCCATGGAAAACTTCGTTTATCTTATACACGATCATGCCACCGACCGGGCCGCCGTGGTGGATCCCGCCTGGGAGGTACCCGAGGTGCTGGCACTGGCTCGGCAGCGGGGTGTCAGGATAACCGACATCCTGTTGACCCACAGCCATCATGACCACATCAACGGCATCGAGGCCGTGCTGGATAATTACGATGCCCAGCTGCACCTGCTGAAGGACGAGGCACGTTTCTGGGGCACCGTGCTGGATAATTACGATGCCCAGCTGCACCTGCTGAAGGACGAGGCACGTTTCTGGGGCAATTGCCTGGACCTGCCGACCCTGCATCACGGTGGCGACCTCATCGAGCTGGGCGAGACCGCCATCAAGGTGCTGCACACCCCCGGGCATACGCCCGGCTCTGCCTGTTACCACATCGGCGACCACCTGATCACCGGGGACACGCTGTTCGTGTTCGGTTGCGGCCGCTGTGACCTGCACGGCGGCGATCCCGAAAAGATGCATACAACCCTCAAGGACATGGCGGAACAGCTGCCCGCGGAGACCCGGATCCACCCGGGGCACAATTACGCGGAAAAGAGCACCTCGACCCTGGAGGAGCAAGTCGCGGGCAACCCGTTCATGCACTTCGATAGCCGTGAGCAGTTCATCCATTACCGCATGCACTATCATGACAAGCATCGCGGTACGCCCTATGGCCCGGTACACAAGGGCGAGGAATTGAAGTAATCCACCCGGGATCTGGGAGTTGGCTATGCATTACCGTTACCACCTGTTTATCAGGTACCCCGTACTGGCCTTGCTGATTGCGTTGCTGGGTGCCTGTGCCGCCCTGGGCCCCTACAAGGAACCGCCGCGCGTATCCCTGGCCAGTATCCAGCCGAAGGAGATGGGCCTGCTGGAGCAGCGCTATGGCCTGCAACTCAGGATACTGAATCCCAATGACACGGCGATTCCCCTCGAGGGCCTGAGCTACACCCTGGAGATCAATGGCCGGGAATTTGCCTACGGTGTCAGCCGGCAATCCGTTTCCATACCTGCCTACGGCGAGGCCCTGCTTGATGTCGAC
>CAMYJZ010000126.1 GCA_947258845.1 uncultured Ectothiorhodospiraceae bacterium
CATGCCGAGGCCGATTTTCTGCATCTTCAGCGAGGTCTTGATGCCCTCGCCGATGCCGTTCATGAAGTACAGCGCCAGGCCCAGCTTCAGCTCGTTGACGCGGCCGGTCCTGGTCAGGTTTTTCCAGAACAGCTGCGCGAACTTATGCGTCGGCTGGTTCTTCGGGGCAATGCCGAGGCGCTTCGCGTAGTGCGCCAGGCCGTGCATGATGTGGGTGATCGGCAGTTCGCGCGGGCAGCGCACGATGCAGTTGTAGCAGGAGGTGCACATCCACATGGAATCGGATTGCAGGACCTCATCGCGCTTGCCGGCGCGGATCATCATGAAGATCTCCTGCGGCGGGTGCTCCCAGTGCGGACCGAACGGGCAGGAGCCAGAGCATACACCGCACTGCATGCACATCTTCACCCATTCACCTTCCTCGACATTGTCCTCGACTTCGCGGAGAAAGTTGTTGCGGTACTGTTCGACCATTTGTTGATTTGCATCAGTCATGATTTTCTCCTAGAACTTGAAGGGGCTCATGCCGATCTTCTCGACGGTCTCGGCCATGGCGTTGATGAGTTGCGGTGCCCGCTCAATATCCGTGATCGCCACCTCGTAGGTCTCGACGCGTTCCTTCTCGAGGTTTAGCGTTTCCAGCGTGTCGTCGACCTTGCTCATACGCACGTGCGCGAGTTCCGAGCCCTTGACGAAGTGACACTGGTAGTTTTCGCCCTTCTGGCAGCCCATCAGCACGATGCCGTCATAGCCACTGTTGAGGGCGTCTGATATCCAGATGGTGTTAACGCTCCCCAGGCAGCGCACCGGGATGACACGGGCGAATTCGCTGTAGTGGTTGCCGTTCTTGGCGGCCATGTCCAGTGCCGGGTAGGCGTCGTTCTCGCAGGCCAGCACCAGGATGCGCGGCTTCTCGTCGAACTCGTCCGGCATGTCGACATTCTTGAGCTGCTGGCCGACGCTGTCGACCGAGTAGTTCTCAAAAGAGATCACGCGCACCGGGCAGGCGCCCATGCAGGTGCCGCAACGGCGGCAGCGCGCCTCGTTGAACTGCGGGTAGCGTTCCTCGTCCTCGTCGATGGCGCCGAACGGGCATTCCACCGTGCAGCGCTTGCACTGGGTGCAGCCCTCCTTGCGGAAGCTCGGGAAGGAGAGGTCGCCGGAGCGCGGGTGCGCGGCGCGGCCGAGCTTGGCGTTTTCCAGTGCCTGGATGGCCTTGAGTGCGGCGCCGGTGGCGTCTTCCTTCGCCTGCTGCATGTCCATGGGACGTCGCACGGGGCCTGCCGAGTAGATGCCGGTGCGGCGGGTCTCGTAGGGGAAGCAGATAAAGTGCGAGTCGTTGAAACCGTACTTCAGGTGCGGCAGGTCCGGGCCCTGGCGGTAGGTCAGGTTGAGGATGGATTCGACCTTTACTTCCGGTACCAGGTTATCAAGGTCTACTTCTTCGTCGGCAGCCGTGACCGGCAGGTCGATATCCACGCCGGAGTTCGGGACCATGCCGGTCGCCAGCACCACCAGGTCGGCGGTTTCGTTCACTTCCTGGTTGAGGATGAGATCCTTGAACTTCACCTGCACGTTGCTGCCGTTGACGCTGACTTCGCTGACCGCACCCTTGGTGAAGGTGACGCCCTTCTGCTGGCCGCTGCGGTAGAAATCCTCGCCGCCGGCACCGGGGGTGCGCAGGTCGGTGTAGATGATATTGGTATCGATGTTCGGGTTCTGGTCCTTGAAGTACATCGCCTGCTTGATCGAGGTCAGGCAGCAATGACCGGAGCAGTAGGGCAGGTGACCCTCCGTTTCACTGCGCTGGCCGGCGCACTGCACGAATACCACGTTTTCGACTTCCTTGCCGTCGGAGGGGCGCTTGATGGGGCCACCGTTGGCCTCCAGCGCCAGCTTCTCCAGCCCGGCCTGGTCGACCACGTCCGGGGTTTTGCCAAAGCCCAGTTCCGGCAGCTGGCTGGCATCGTAGCCGGTAGCACCGGAAGCCATGATGATGGCGCCGAAGTTTTCCGTGGTGGTCGAACCGGACTCGGTGGAGATGTCCGCCGAGAAACGTCCCGGTGCGCCGCTGGTCTTGGTGACGATGGAATTCAGGTGCACGGTGATCTTGTCGGAGGCCTCGATCTGGCTGACCATCCCGGCGATGCCGGTATCTTCCGGATCGGCATAGGGCATGTGCTCGGGGATGCGCTTGTATTCAAACGCTGCACTGCCACCGAGCTGGCCGGTCTTCTCCACCAGGGTGACGGGGTAGCCGGCCGCCGCCGCCTCGATGGTCGCGGTCATGCCGGTGACGCCGCCGCCCACGACCAGGATGTGGTCGTTGCTGGCGGCCTCCTCGCTGACCTGCGGCGGGGTCATGAACTTGACCTCGGCACAGCCCATGCGCACATAGTCGGCCGCCATTTCCTGGGTGGTCTCGCGGGCCTCGTCGCTGTCCGGGCGCACCCAGATGACGCCTTCACGCAGGTTGGCGCGGCCGATGGCCACGTTCTGGAAATTGAAGGCCTCGGTCTTGGAGCGACGCGAGCAGGCCGCGATCATGACCCGGTTGACGCCCTCGTTGTCGATGTCGTTCTGGATCATGGCCACGCCTTCGGCGTTGCACAGGAAATCGTGCTGCTTGACGATGTTGGCCTTGCCCTCGCGCTCGGCGATGGTGGCCAGCTGGTCGCAGTCGAGACGTTCGCCCAGACCACAGCCCTTGCAGATGTATGCGCCTGTCTTGAT
>CAMYJZ010000127.1 GCA_947258845.1 uncultured Ectothiorhodospiraceae bacterium
CATGAAGACGCCGATCAATACGGCAACAGTGCCCCCGACGATGACGGCGCGGCGGTTGAGGGCCCAGGCGAGGGTCTTCTTGTAGGTGGAGGCGATCAGAGTACCGATGCGGCCCTGGACGTTGCCGGCGTCGGTGTGATCCGCGCCCGGCTGCAGCAGATCCGATTCCTTGACCTTCATGAAAGTGGCCGCGAGTGTCGGATTGAGGGTAAACGCGATCAACAAGGAGGCTGAAAGTGTCAGTACCAGTGTGTAGGGCAGGAACCACACGAAGTCCCCGATCACGTCGGGCCAGAGGAAGAGCGGTGAGAATGCGGCCAGGGTGGTCAGGGTGGAGAAGAAGATGGCAGAGCCGACTTCCCTCGTCGCTTTGGATGCAGCGCTGATACGGCTGTCGCCCTCCTGCATATGGCGGTAGATGTTCTCGATTACCACGATTGCGTTGTCCACCAGCATGCCGACCGCCAGGATCAGCGAGAAGAGGACAACCATGTTGAGGGTAATTCCAGTGAGCTGGATCGTCAGAAAGGCGATGAGCATCGAGAACGGGATAGCCAGGCCAACGAAGAGAGCGTTTCTGAAGCTCAGTGCGAACATGAGAACCAGCACGACTAGTGTCAGGCCCGAGAGGATGTTGTTCTCGAGGTCCTTGACCATGGTGCGGATGTCTTTGCTCTGGTCGGCCAGGATGGTTGCCTGGACGCTATCGCCCCATCCGATCCTTTCTTCATCGACCAGGGCCTTGACCGCGTCAGCGACCTGGATCACATTCGATCCGAGCCGCTTCTGCACACCAAGGGAAACGGATTCCTGCCCGTTGATTCGGGCGAAGGAGGTTCGGTCTTTGAAACCAAAGGAGACTTTAGCGACGTCACGGATGAAGATCGGCTGCCGTCCCTTTGCCGTGATGACGAAATCTCCGACGTGGAGAGGATTCTCGACTTCGCCCGGGACACGTACGGCGAATGTTTGACCCCCGAGGTCGAGGTCGCCACCAGGGATCGAGATGTGCTGGTCACGTACGCAGTCGACGATATCGCTCAGGGCCAGCCCGTACAGCCGTAGCTTCTCCGGGTCGACATCGACGCGGACTTCGCGCTCGAGGCCGCCGACGAGATTCACCCTCAGGACGCCGGGCAGAGTCTCGAGGCGATCCTGAAGACCCTCGGCGAGCTCCTTGAGAACGACGGGTCCGACATCGCCCGAAAGATTGACCTGGATGATCGGGATGTCGGAGAGATTGATCTCCAGCAGTACAGGTTCTTCGGCGTCATCCGGCAGGTCGGGTTTGGCGAGGTCAACGCGGTCGCGGACCTTCTGGAGAGCATCTTCGATGTTGGTTCCCGACTGGAACTCCGCCGTGATCACCGACGAGCTCTCCTGCGAGACTGAGGTGAGCTCCTTTATTCCCTCGAGTCCTCGAAGCTCCTGTTCCAGCTGGTAGGTGACCTCGCAGCCCGCCGGCGTGACCTGCGCCGCGGTAAACTCCGCCGGACAGGCAAGCGTAGCCCCCTGCTCTATCGCCGACTGCATCACGGCGCGGGTCAGGTCGGCATCATTGGTCTGTGCATCAAAATAACGGAACACGGCCTGCAGTTGCCGGGTATCCAGGCCATCAAGCTTGTCCCACGCCTGTCGCGGCAATGTGCTGAAACGACTTGAACGGCCGAGTCCATCCAGCAATGCATACAGGGACAGGCCGGCACGCAGCAGCAGCGGCCGGCGCGTTGTTTCGGGGTACACCGGAATATGGAATGGCTGCAGGTGAACCAGGTCAGGGGCAATGCGCAGCAGGATATCGCGCTCCCTGAGGCTTTCGCGCACCAGGCCGAAATCGTAGCCTTCCAGGTAACGCAGACCGCCATGAATGAGCTTGCTGGAGCGACTGGAGGTACCGCTGGCCAGTGCAACCGACTCAAGCACCTGTACGCTGTAGCCGTTGCAGGCCGCTGCCTGTGCCACCCCGACACCGTGAATACCGCCGCCGACCACGACCACATCGTAGTGTTCAGTCATGCCCGTCACCTCCCGGCAACAGGCTGCGAATCACGTTAGTTTCGACCAGGCCAAAACCGCGTGCGAGCAATGGTGCAATGGCATCCGGCTCGTTGACGGTATAGGCAACCCAGCACCATGGCCCGGCCCACAATGGTTCCGGTGCCGGTGGCAGGCGTTCCCGGTTAACGAACAGGAATTCCGGTGCCAGCTCTTCCGCCATGCGCCGGCTGTCATCGCTCCAGTGCGGGACTACCCAGCCGACCGGCAACATGGTGCGATCGCGCACATGTTGCAGCGGCTCGTACTCGAATGAAATCAGCGTGATCTGTGAAAGTACATCAGCCAGCGTCTCGAGCATGATGTCGATAACTTTCCCGGCACCGAAAGCAACCACGCTGGCATGTTTTATTTCGACAAAGGCATGCGCTTCCGGCCATTGGGCAAGCAGTGCCGCGAATTCCGCCAGCGTGCCGATCCGGTAATCGTTGTAACGGTCACCGAAACGATCCGGGTAACCGGCAGGCAGTGCCAGCACGTCGAGAGAGCTTGTCGATGTAACAGGCAGATCGTGCCCGGTGATTTTCAGCAACGAGGGATCATGGCACAGCACCGGCACACCATCTGCGGTGATCTGGACATCGGTTTCGATATAACGGGCACCGGCCTGCAGGACTTCCCGGTAGCCCGTCAGTGAATTCTCCGGCCAGGTTTC
>CAMYJZ010000128.1 GCA_947258845.1 uncultured Ectothiorhodospiraceae bacterium
CTGGTTGACCAGGGCGAAGTGCCCCAGGTCCGTCAGGAAGATATTCAGCTTGACGATATCGGCAAGCGCTCCGCCCGCGGCCGCTGCGACGGCGGCGAGATTGTCGAACACCTGCCTGATCTGGGCCTCCATGTTGCCGTCGACCAGTTCCATGGTCTCCGGGACCAGCGGTATCTGGCCCGATAAATAGACGGTGCTGCCGCTACGCACGGCCTGGGAATAGGTACCGATGGCCTGCGGCGCCTGGTCGGTCTGAATGGGGGTTCGTGACATACGGTTTCCTCGTAGGCTGATAACAATTGACCCTGTATCTGCGGCGGGCTAGCTGCGCAGGCGACTGATACGCACCACGGAGGGTATACCGCGCACCCGGCGCATGATATTGGCCAGGTGCTTGCGGTTGTGAACCGTGATCGTGAAAATCAGCGTGTTGGTGAGCCCGTCACGCTCCTCGATGGCAACATTTTCGATATTGGAGTCCTCCTCGCTGATGATGGCGGCAACCGTTGCCAGCATACCGCGGCGGTCTGCGACCACCACGCCGACCTCGACCGGGAATTCCTCGTCAACACCGGGATCCCACTGCACCTCGAGACAGTTTTCGTGGGGATGCTTGTGCTCGGACAGGTTGCGGCAGGTCTCGGTGTGGATCACCATGCCACGGCCCTTGGTCACGATACCCACCACCGGATCACCGGGTATGGGGCGACAACACTTGCCAAAGTGCATGACCATGCCCTCCGTCCCCCTGATCACCAGCGGTCGCACCGCGTCTTCGTCGCTGGCAATCGCCGCCCCCCCGCTGTCGGCCGGTGCCAGGGCACGTGCGACCAGCACGGCCGGGCGCCGGCCCAGGCCGATCTGCACGAGCAGGTCCTCGAATTCATCAAGGTGACATTCCTTCAGCAGGGCCACCAGGCGCTTTTCCGAGATCTTGTCGACCGAGGCATTGAACACACCAAGGGCCCGATCGAGCATGCGGCGACCAAGATCGGCACTCTCCTCGCGCTTCATGCTCTTCTGATAATGGCGGATGTTTGAGCGCGACTTGGCCGACACCACGAAACTCAGCCACGCCGGGCTGGGGTGAGCCCCCTCGGCAGTGACGATCTCCACCGTCTGGCCGCTGCGCAACTGGGTACGCAGCGGCACCAGCTGACGGTCGACCTTGGCTGCGATACAGGTATTGCCGACATCGGTGTGCACGGCGTAGGCAAAGTCGATCACGGTGGCCCCGTGCGGCAGTTTCATGATCTCGCCGGCCGGGGTGAACACGTAGACCGCGTCCGGGAACAGGTCGAGCTTGACGTTCTCGAGAAACTCCAGCGAGTTGCCGGCGTGCTTCTGGATCTCCAGCAGTTCACGCAGCCACTCGCGTGCGCCCGCGTGAATGTAGTCGATATGCTGCTCCCCCGCCTTGTACAGCCAGTGGGCCGCCACGCCGGACTCCGCGACCTTGTCCATTTCCTCGGTGCGGATCTGGACCTCGATCGGCACACCGTAGGGTCCGAACAGGATAGTATGCAGCGACTGGTAACCATTGGCCTTGGGGATGGCGATGTAGTCCTTGAACTTGCCCGGCACCGGCTTGTACAGGTTGTGCATGACACCGAGCACCCGATAGCAGGTATCGACCCGGTCGACAACGATGCGGAAGGCATAGACATCGTAGACATCATCGAAGGACAGGGTCTTGTCACGAATCTTGCGATACAGGCTGTAGAGGTGTTTTTCACGGCTGAGGATGCGGCCACTGAGCTTCTCCTGGCGCAGGCGCCGCTTGATGGAGGTCTCGATCTTGTTGAGCACCTCCTTGCGATGGCCGCGGGCCTCGCGCACGGCTTTCTCGAGCACCCGGTAGCGCAGCGGGTACATGGCCTGGAAGCCCAGGTCCTCCAGCTCCAGGCGCAGTGTGTTGATACCCAGCCGGTTGGCGATGGGTGCATAGATCTCGAGGGTCTCGCGGGCGATGCGGCGGCGCTTATCCGGCCGCATCACGCCCAGGGTGCGCATGTTGTGCAGGCGGTCGGCCAGCTTGACCAGGATGACGCGGATATCCCGCACCATGGCCAGGATCATCTTGCGGAAATTCTCCGCCTGGGCCTCGGCCTGGCTTTCGAATTCCATCTGGGTCAACTTGCTGACCCCGTCCACCAGCTCGGCTACCTCGCTGCCGAACTCCCCGGCGATCTGCTCCTTGACGGTCTCGGTGTCCTCGATAACGTCGTGCAGGATCGCGGCGATGATGGACTTGTGATCGAGCCGCAGCTCGCCGAGGATGCGTGCCGCGGCTATGGGGTGGTAGATATAGGGCTCGCCGGAGAGGCGGTGCTGGCCTTCATGCGCCTCGGCGCCAAACAGGTAGGCCCGGTAGACCTCCTGGACCTGATCCGTCTCCAGGTAGTCTTCCAGCATGTGACACAGGTCGCTGATCAAAAAGCGCGAGTTGTCG
Organism: uncultured Ectothiorhodospiraceae bacterium; assembly: GCA_947258845.1. GTDB lineage: Bacteria > Pseudomonadota > Gammaproteobacteria > UBA9214 > UBA9214 > CAMYJZ01. Next base: position 2,453 of record CAMYJZ010000128.1, read on the forward strand.
TTTGCTATCGTTTCCTGTTTGGTAGCCATACGTGCTCACCGGGTTTGGCACGCGCTGTTGTGATGCAGGAGACAGGGCGGTCGAGTCATGCCAGATAACGACCATCATAGGACAAATGCTGAGGCTGTTGCACCCGCAACAGGAAACGTGCGGGAATTTACACCGGGTTGCCCCGGTCTCATGCAGGTGTGCTGCTCTTACCAGGGGGTATTTCGACGGAC
>CAMYJZ010000129.1 GCA_947258845.1 uncultured Ectothiorhodospiraceae bacterium
GGTCTTTTCCAGCAGCGCACTGACCAGGCTGGTCTTGCCGGCACCGGATGGGGCCGAAATGATGTACAGCGTGCCCCTGCAGGTTTCCTGGCCGCTGCCTGAAGCGTCTCCACTCATTGTATATTGTCTCCCGCTGACCATTGAATCCCGGTGTTATTCTGCATTTTGCACCTGTTCGCGCATCTGCTCGATCAGCACCTTGAGCTCGACTGAGATCGTGGTCGTCTCGGCGGCGGCGGATTTGGAGCCGAGGGTATTGGCCTCGCGATTAAGCTCCTGCATCAGGAAGTCCAGACGCCGTCCCACTGGTTCCTTCCTGTCCAGCACCCGGCGCACTTCCTCGATGTGGCCGCCGAGGCGATCCAGTTCCTCGTCCACGTCGAGCTTCTGGGCCAGGAAGACCAGCTCCTGCTCCAGCCGGTAGGGGTCGGCCGGGGTGTCCAGCTCGGCCAGGCGTGCCTGCAGTTTCTCCCGCAGGGCGCTGCGGATTTCAGGCAACAGCCCACGCGCCTGGGCGACCAGCTCGCTCATGGCCTCGCAACGCCGGGTCAGCAGGTCCCGGATCTGCTCCCCTTCGCGCTCCCGCGAGGCGACCAGCTCATCCAGCGTCCGGTCCAGCAGGCCCAGGGCGCTATTCTGCAGCGGCCCGGTATCCACCACCTGTTCACGCACCACCCCCGGCCAGCGCAGCAGCTCTACGGCATTCAGCGAAGCCGGTTCCGGCAGCCGGGCATTCACCACCTGACAGGCATCCAGCAGGCGCGCCAGGTTGTCCTCGTCGAGCACGACCGGCGCAGCCTCGGCGGCCTCCTTGCGATAGCGGCAGGCGCAGTCGACCTTGCCACGGCCGAGGCGTGCATTGATCCGTTCGCGCACAGCCGATTCCACGGCACGCAGTTCCTCCGGCAGGCGCACGCTGATTTCCAGATAACGGTGGTTCACGGAACGAATCTCCCAGGACAGCGCACCCTGGTCGGTATCGGTCTCCTGCCTGGCAAAGGCCGTCATGCTGCGTATCATGTGCCCATGGACTCCTGTGAGGTAACGACGGGATCGCCATGGTAAGCCTTATTGATAGCCCGATAAACCATAGTCCGATAAACCGTATTCGCAGACACCGCATCGATGCACCGGGAAATCACCCGCGTCAGCCGCCCGGAGGACCGTGCCGCCCACCCCGCCAGTGACAACATCACCCTGCTGGCCTGCCGGCTGACCGAATAAGTCCGCCGGCAGCCGCCGGACTCAGGCGTTATCGGTATCCTGTGTGGCCTGCACGCTGTCTTCCAGCACGGCCCCCAGTTCATCCACGCTGCCTGTGTCGACACCCGCCACCTTGGGTCCCAGCATCACCGCCATCCAGCGGGTATCCTCGCGGCTGTCCAGCACGATCTTGACGGCTATGGTCAGCGGCACCGAGAGCAACATTCCGACGGGGCCCAGCACCCAGCCCCAGAACACCAGGGACAGGAACACCACCAGTGTCGACAGCCCCAGCCCGCGCCCCATGAAGCGCGGCTCGGCGAAGTTGCCGATCACCACATTGACCACCGCATAACCGCCCGCTGCCAGCAGCGCCTGGGTAACACCCAGCTGGATCAGCGCCAGCAGCACCGCAGGCACCGCCGCCAGAATGGAGCCGATGTTGGGCACAAAATTGAGCAGGAAGGCCAGCAGCCCCCAGAGCAGCGGATAATCCACGCCGACAATCCACAGCCAGGCGGCCACCACCAGCCCGGTGGCCAGGCTGGCGAGGGTCTTGATCCCCATGTAGTGGTTGATATTGCGGATGGCGGTGCCGAACTGGGCGAGGGTGGCCTCGGCATTGGGGGACGCCGCCCGCCACTTGTCCGGCAGACCGGCCGCCTCCAGCAACAGGAATATCACCGTAATCAGGATCAGAAAGCTGTTGGTCAGCATATTCCCCATGCTGCTGAGCAGAGTGGAGACCAGTTTCATGGCCTTGCCCGGATCCAGGTACTGGGTCACGGTGTCGACCGATATGACCAGGCCCTGCCCGGCCAGCCAGTCAATCAGTCCCGCAGTGATCTCCCGCAGGCGCGCCTGGTAGCCGGGCAGTTCGCGCGAAAAGCTGTCCAGCGAGGTGCCGATCAGGGCCCCCGTCAACAGCATCAGCGCGACCAGAACCGCCATCACCGCCAGCAATGCCACGCCCCCTGACAAGCCCTTCTCCTGCAACCACTGGTAGGGCGGTGCGATGATAATGGCAATGAATACAGCCAGCAGGAACGGGACCATCAGCGGCGCCGCGGCCTTGATGCCGGCCACCACGATCACGAAGGCGGCCAGGCTGAGCAGGACACCCCCTGTCTTTGCACTGAGATCAGTATTCATTGCGTTGTCCTGATATCGACGGGCAGACACCGGCGCCAGCCCGACGATAATCTTGATGGTGCGGGCTGTTATAACAGCCCGGCGAAATAAAACAAGCCGCCGCCCGGCTTGGTTCGCTATCCGGATATCACGCTATAATCCGCGCTCGCAAACCAGGACAAGGAACCCGATATGCGCCCCAGCAGCCGCGCCCCCGATGAAATGCGCCATGTGCGCATCACCCGCAACTACACCAAGCATGCCGAGGGCTCGGTACTGGTGGAGTTCGGCGATACCCGTGTCCTCTGCAATGCCAGCGTTGAGGAAACACCCGCATGGGCCGCGAGGCCGCACGCGGCAAGCAGGGCGGGCGGACACTGGAGATCCAGCGCCTGATCGGGCGCTCGCTGCGCGCGGTAATGGACATGAAACGGTTGGGCGAGCGTTCCATCACCGTCGACTGCGACGTCATCCAGGCGGATGGCGGTACCCGGACCGCCAGCATCACCGGCGGCTATGTCGCACTCGCCGATGCCGTGCAATCTCTGCTGGATACCGGTGAGCTGAAGGAGAATCCGCTCATCGGCCGGGTCGCCTCGGCCTCGGTCGGGATCTACCAGGGCACCCCGGTACTCGATCTCGACTACGCCGAAGACTGCAACGCGGAAACCGACATGAACGTCGTCATGAACGACACCGGTGATTTCATCGAGGTCCAGGGCACGGCCGAGGGCCACCCCTTCAGCGAGGACGAACTGAAACGCATGCTGACACTGGCCAGGCAGGGCATCGGCGAATTGCTCGCCGGTCAGCAGGCGGCACTGGCCGGGGATTGACCGTGAAAGAGCTCGTCCTGGCCAGCAGCAACCCGGGAAAGGTGCGCGAGATCAACCAGCTGCTGGCTGAACTGGACCTGCGCGCCAGGCCACAGAGTGAATTCGGCGCGGATGATGCCGAGGAGACCGGCCTGACCTTTGTCGAGAACGCCCTGCTGAAGGCGCGTAACGCCGCCCGCCACACCGACCTGCCCGCCATTGCCGATGATTCCGGCATCGAGGTCGATGCCCTGAACGGTGCACCGGGCATCTACTCGGCGCGCTATGCGGGCGCCGGCGCCAGCGACCAGGCCAACCTGGAAAAACTCCTCCATGCACTGCGCGATGTACCGGAGGCCGCACGCACGGCCCGCTTCCAGTGCCTGATGGTCTATTTGCGCCATGCCGAAGACCCCACGCCGATCATCTGCCAGGGCACCTGGGAGGGCCGCATCCTGTTCGAGCCGCGCGGTGACAACGGTTTCGGCTACGACCCGGTGTTCTACGTGCCCACCCACGATTGCTCCTCGGCGGAACTCCCGCCTGAAGTAAAGAACACCCTCAGCCATCGCGGCCAGGCCCTGCGGAAGCTGGTCGCGGCATTGGGGCATACCGCGAGCAAGTAATCTAAGCGGGCTACCGCGCCCGCTCGGCGGGTCCATTTTCTTTGCTCGCCCAAAGAAAATAGACGAAAAGAAAGGGCGCCCGGAGGCTTGATCGCTGCGCGATTTTCCTGCGCTTCTCGTCAAAATCGGCGCTCGCCGAACTCGCAATCGCGCATAGCGCTGATTGCTCAAACAGGCGGCTCGCTTGCCCCGATTTTGACTGCGATGCTCGGCTGCGCCTACGGGAAATCAACCCGGGGAATACCCGCATGTTTAGCGTTTATAATAATTCCGTGTTCTTCTGTGGATTCCGTGGCTATTATTCCCGTTGTTTTTAACATTAGCGCCAGAATGTTCCACTTCACCGCCCCACCGCCCCTCTCCCTCTACGTCCACATCCCGTGGTGCGTCAGCAAGTGCCCCTATTGCGACTTCAACTCCCACGCGGT
>CAMYJZ010000130.1:0-2402 GCA_947258845.1 uncultured Ectothiorhodospiraceae bacterium
TATTATCAGAATCTGTCTTTTAAATACCGATCCAGGCATCATTAAGATCATTTGTGGTTCTTTACCTTTTTACAAAACATGGAATGCCAATATGCTGGATGGACCCCATGACCATATACACCTCTGACACACGGAATATATACTACCACTCAGTCACTCTGCACTTTAAATGGGTTCGGATACATTACCCGATACATTATCCTCTTTTCACTCAACCGGGTCATTCATCCGCGCGGATGGCACCTGTCTTGTAGAACAGCGTTTCCGCCTGCTCCAGCAGGTCGAACACCCGCCCGTCGTCGGCCTCGCGGGTCCGTCCCAGCAGGCCGCGGCGCCAGCGTTCGGGGAGTACCGCCTCCCCGTGCAGGGCGCCCACGGCCGCACCGACGATGGCCGCCACGGTGTCGTTGTCGCGCGTGTCATTGACCGCCCGCACAATGGCCTCCTCAGGATCATGCGCATGGCACATCAGGATGTAGAGCACGGTCGGTACTGTCTCCAGTAGATAGGCACCGGAATACCAGCCATCGCACGCCTCCCGCACATCCAGTTTCCTGCGCCAGGCCTCCCGTACGTACTGGTCAACGAAGTCGGCAACCGAACCTGCATATCCCAGGTGCTGCCCCCCGCGCGGCCGGTACACCGCCGCGCCTTCGATTGGCTTCGCGATCTCTACGTAGCGGTCAAGCCACCATTCCGGGTGCTCGGGTGGCCGGTCCATCGCCAGCAGGTCCCAGAGCAGGGCGACAAAGGCGACACAGGACGAGACAGCCGCGGCATCGTTGTGCGTCAGCATCGTACAGAGTGCCGCATCTTCCCAGAGCTGCGTGGACGGCTGACGGAGATGCGGGACCAGCACCGGAGCGATGCGCATCAGGGCCCCGTTTCCGGCCGAGGCCACACCGCAGCGGTACCATGACCGCTCCTGCCCGTAGTTCCTCAGGAAGCCGCTAACGGTCTGGCCGATACCGAAGATGCGCCGGCTGGCGAAAACGGACGCGAGCTTTTCCGGGACCAGTTCGCCGTGCTCGACCAGATGTTCCAGCGTCCAGTAGGCGAGCTGGGTGTCATCGGACGGGAGACCAACCCGTTGCTGCTCCATGCCCTTTTCATGGATGTGCCAATTCGGTAAATAGTCACGGATCTCGCCGTGAGCGGAGCGGCGCTGCGACGGGTTCATGCCCTCGCTGGTGTTACCCAGGGCATCGCCGATCGCCAGCCCCAGCAGCATGCCGCGGATGCGACTGAATTCGAACCCAGCAGGCAGGGCCGGCGGCGCGCTATAAAAGACCGGGCCACGCCCGGCATTGATGATCCCCTGTGCGAATAACTCGTCCAGTGTCATCGGCTAGAAAAAGCGGGGAAAAGCAGAGCTAAATTGTGTTCGGTACATTGACACAACAGTTGCGCCCGTATTTATGGGTCGGGCTTGCGATGACCAGGGCAAGGCGGTCATGTTTGTTCGCGCGCTGCGGCAAACACCTCAAGTGCGTCTCTTTGCGCCTGGTGTTCCGGGAACAGGTCTTGGGCATACTCGGGAATGTAGTTCTTTTTAATGGATACAATCGCATCATCTGCCGAGAGGCCGGGATTATGGCTTAGAAGCCATGCGGTCAGGGCTGTGCCGGTACGGCCGATTCCGGCATAGCAATGAACCAGTACCCCGGTTCCCGTCTTGTTGTGATGATCGATAAAGGTGATGATTTCCCCCAGGTTGCGGGGAGACCGAAGGTTCGGTGTCGGCGCATTGAGATGATCAAATGCATAAGCTGCAGGATCATCCGTTAAAGGTTCCTCGCAAAGGGTCACGATCGCGCCTATCCCCTGCGAGTGTAGTAATTTGGATAGCGATTGAATCCCGCCGAACAAGTCGGGGTGTGGCGCACCTGCCAGGTTGCCTTCCGAGAGCCATCTGAACCTGTCGTATATTTCATCTATTTTCATAGCCAGTGCTGGGTTTAGTGTATACGCACACCCTCATGAGACATTTTCTCGATTTCTTTCAATCGAATTATAAATTCCTGCAGTTCAGGTACTTGATCAAGATGGCACTCCAGCGTGTGTATCTGATCTTTGAAATCAAATTCGTCTGTTAGCATAAATTTAGGGAGATTATGGAACGCATCTGCGATAAGCATATATCGTTCCAGCGCCGCTCGCATATAATCAACATCATTGGAATCATCTTTTTCCGGCCAAAAATACTTTGAGCGCAGCCTCAAGAATACTTCAAAGAGCAGGTTGGCAAGCGCCTGTCGCTGTTCGGGTATCAGCAACATCCTTGATTTGTCCCTGAGCAAGACTCCAGATCAATTATCATCTTTCTCGCAAGTTCCCTGCAGACTCTTACCACAAGCCCACGCAATCACCCCGGGATCACGCGCGACACGGGTCAACAACCG
>CAMYJZ010000130.1:2407-6555 GCA_947258845.1 uncultured Ectothiorhodospiraceae bacterium
CCACTGCAGGCCTCGACGAGGCAGTCCAGCTCACTCGCTGCCAGGTGGAAGACTTCCCCGTTGAGCGAACGCGCGAACTCGGCGGCGCGTGCACCGTGCCCGGGATCATGGCCGTCATGGTGACGGCAGACATCGTGCAGGAAGGCAAACAGCTCGACCACGAACACGTTGGCACTGGTCGATTCGGCGAGGAATAACCCATTCCTCCTAACGCGCGCCCAGTGGGGCACACCGTGCATGCCCCGCCAGTCGAGCCGGAACTCGGCGCGGAGGTGCGGAATCAGTCCGCTAAGCGACATGCTGTCTGCCGACAGGTTCTATGAACATGAGAGTACCCAATCCGCTTAATGGATGGGATCAGTTATAACCCGTATCGGAAACGAATACGATCTCCGGACTGGCTTGTCCCGGCATGTCGGCGTTGGTTGCAGTGCCGGCCACCAGCCCCACCGGTAGGACCACGCAACCCAGTAAAAGACAGGCTATGAACAACAGGGTCTGGGCGAATTCCTCCAGGGTCATGGCATGACCTCCGTATATATATAGTATGGGCGCCAGCCGGCCTAGTGGCGCCGGATCCGCTGGTAGCGGTGGCCGACGGTCAGCACCGCACCGTCCCCGCCAACCACGGCATAGGTATCCAGGTGCTTGTCCAGTTGGCGGACCACCTGCCGGCCCGCTTCCCGGCCCAGCCGGGCCCGCGAGCGCTTGTCCAGCCACATGACGCGGGCGCCGTGGTGGTCATGGCTCACCCGTCCATAGGCGAGCACATAGTCGATGGCCTGGCGGGGAATCCCGCGCTGCTGCATCCGCAGCCTGGCGTGTCGGGTCAGTTCCATGGCGACACCCTATTCCACACGCCCGCCGAACCAGTGACTGGGATGGCGCCGCACCACCGAACCGGTGTCATCGAGGTTGAAGGCCGCCAGGTGCACCACCCGCCCCTCGGCCACCAGGGCGCCGCCGGCCAGCGCATCGCCCGACAGGCGCACGTCCTCGCCCTCGCCGAGGGCCTCGAACTGCCTGGTCTTCGCGCGCTTGAGCCCCTCGATGAAGCCCTCGACCGAGGCCGGGGGGACCGCGTCGTGTGTTGCCTCGTTGCGCAGGCTCCCCAGCGCATAGCTGGAGACCAGCCGCTCCAGGTAATGGGCAAAGGTCGTGCTGCTGTCGAACAGTTCCAGCCCCTGGACCTTGCCGTCGACGGCGAACACGGCACCGACCTGCTCGTCGCGTGCCTTGAAGGCCGACTGGTACGCCTCGAGGTCCTCCTCGTAGTCGTCGTAGATGTCCAGCATGGAACGGGTGGCCGAGCGGACATTCAGGGCACTGGCCATGCCCTCAATGTCATCCCACACGGCCGACTGGTCCGAGCGCCGCTTGCCCGAACTTGCCATACATGCGCTAACGTGCGCCGTCTTGGAGGCGCGGGCCCGGGCGTACATGCTGCGCTTGCCCGACTTGAACTCGCGCGAGCGGTACGACCAGCGCCCCGCCTCGACGCAGGAGACCGGGATGTCGATCTTGCTGTGGGCCGCCACCAGGATGGTGAGGTTGATGATGCGGTTCTGCTTGGCCCCGACCAGCTCGTCGCCGTCGACCAGCAGCACCCGCTGCTTGCCGAAGTTGTCGAACAGCAACGCCGGGACCTCGCCCTCATCCGAGACCTCGACGACACGGGCATGTTCCTGCTCGAGGGCCACATCCAGGGTCTCGTAACCCGGTTCGGGACGGTTGCCGCCAAACACCGGGAACAGGGTCAGCCCCTGGAAGGCAACCGGCTCGCCCAGATTGATATTATTGATAGTGTCTGTGATGGCCTGCATGTCGCCTCCTTTTCCCGTCGCGGGAGTGTTCCGGGGAGACAGTATGCCGGGGGCAGTGGCTCACAGGATGAGCCACCGGGGGAGGCGCGGTCAGCGGTAGCGGTCGGAGGCGTCCGCGAGGCGTTTCCCGACCTTGCGGCGCAGGCCGGCAGGCCCGAGGACCTCCACATCGGGCCCGTAGCGGAGGATGTCCATGATCAGCTCGCCGTCATTACTGTAAGGTATTTCAAGGAGATAGGAACCGTCGGCTTCGAAGCGGCTGGACTGCTCGGGGTGCCACTGCTCGGCGGCCACCCAGCGGGCCTGGGTGGGGGTGAAGCGCAGCCGGGCGCGCTTGTCGGCCTTGCCGGTGAAGATACCGTAGCCGCTGGCGAGCACCGCGTTGAGGGTCTGCTCGGCGACGGGCCGTGCATGCTGCTCCAGGATCTCGGCCCTGCGGATGGCGTCCAGCGAGAAGCTGCGCAGCCCCTTGCGCAGGTGGCACCAGCCGTCGAGGTACCAGTTGTCGCGGTAGTGCACCAGGCGCTGGGGCGAGACCTCGCGCTCGGTGACCGCGTCGCTGGAGCGGGCGTGGTAGGCAATATTAAGCCGACGACGGCGGATGGTGGCACTCGCCACTGTCTCGAAGTGACCGGGGCGCTCGGTGCGCGCGGCTATGTGCAGGATGCGGATGCGCTTGCGAATTTCGTCGGCCGAGTCGGCCTGGCTGCCCATCAGCGCGTTCAGGCGTGCCAGCAGCGGCTGGATGTGCGGGGTGATCAGTCCGTTGCCGAGATTCGACAGCAGCTGGTACATGGTCAGCAGCGCGAAGATCTCCTGGTCGTTGAACCACAGCCCTGGTACATGGTCAGCAGCGCGAAGATCTCCTGGTCGTTGAACCACAGCCCCGGCAGGCTGTACTTCTCCGCCAGGGTCCGGTCGAACCGGTAACCGCGCAGCGAGCGGTCCCAGGTGATCGGCGCGTTCAGCCGGTCGCGCATGTACTCGATATCGCGCTTGACCGTGGCCCGCGAGATGCCCAGCTCGTCGATCAGCACCTGCATCGGCACCGCGCGCCGGTCATTCAGCAGCTGGTCGATCTTGTAGAAGCGTTCGGTGCGGTCCACTACGCCCTTTTCATTGATTCACAGTAGTTACAACGCAGTAATACATAATATTTGAAACAATGTTTCCTTGCCTAGATTGAGACATGTTGTGCTACAGCTCGTACTCAATGAACCCAAAAATAAGCGCCTTGAGGTTCCGGATTTGGCAGGGCTCAGGTCTACCGCTTGTATCCGGTCTAAGGGCAAGGGCGCCAACACCGTCCCATTGCTGGGTGGCCCCATGCGACGGATACAGTCGGCTCTCTATACCCGGAAAAAGCGCAAAGGCTCCTTGGGAACCGTTGATCGCGTCCCGATAGGCGTGCATCTTAATGAGGTCTTCGGGTTTTGGCTTGCTAATTGTGCCGTTCTCCTGCACGCCATACAATGCATCGCTGCGTATCCCTTTGTTCTTCGCGTCGAAAATCAGGCGGCGGTTAGCGTAATTGATCACAATATCAGGACGAAGCGATCCGGCGGAACTTGTTCCCCAGATGTGTTGCGGAAGAATAGTTTTTGCACTGTCAAACCCTGGGGAACCAGTTGCCGTCCAGTTGAAGCAGAGAGACAATCCACCCTCATAGGTCAAGCAAGCACCGAGTTCCATTTCCTGTCTGCTATCGCTGGGGTGGACCAGCTGCTCCGTTCCCATTCTCTGAAAACGATTATCAAGTACCTCCTTGACCTGAAAAAAGCACCAATACTCGTAGAGCGTGGCCGTGTCCTTAGTCTCAAGCAGATTTTCATAATCGAACAGCTCATAATTGTAGCGCGTAAGCAATTGCAACAGCGCATATAGTTGATACAACTGCCGATATCCCTCTCTGCGTTGTAGCACAGGTGAGCTCTGGGGAAAAAAGCGCAGCGGGCCAACTTCCTGCCAGAACGGATCGTCGAGACACCCGCCCACCTTTCGTTTCAGTCCCTCTAGGTCAGATCCTATCTCGGGGTTCACTAATCCACCATTATGCTGTCTGGCCACCTCGCTCACATGATCCAGTCGGCTTTCAAGGTCTTCCAATACGTACTTGGCAAACCGATTTTCGTGGGTATCGCAGGTATGGTAACGTCGCTCTTCCGGTACCTCGCCTGGAAACAACGTCCAGCCGCTCCGCTTCAGCAGGGCTTGGCCGAGGGGTGTGGTGCATAGTTCGTGGTCAGGCGCCAATTGGGCGATGTGATCACCGTGAGAGAGCGAGCCCAGTAGGGCTACCGGATCGGTCGCCCGCGCCATGGCCAA
>CAMYJZ010000131.1 GCA_947258845.1 uncultured Ectothiorhodospiraceae bacterium
TGCTAACATGACCTCGAACATCCAGCTACTCAACCGTCAGATCACCGATATGAATGTCACCATGGGCTACATGTCGGGCAATGTGAACCAGATGGCCAAACCCATGAAGATGTTCCCGTTCCAGTAAAGCCCGGATGACGTCTCGCTGAGCATGGAACGCATCCGGTCACTTTTCCTGGTCCACGAGGACGAGTCCGGCGAGGTCCTCTACTTCCTGCTGTTCTTCCTGCTGATCAGCGCCGGCATGGCCATCGGGCGCAGCACGGCTGATGCCCTGTTCTTCAAACGCTTCGGCATCGAATACCTGCCGTTGATGTATATCATCCAGAGTGTACTGCTGGCCGGCGCCAGTACCCTGTATGCCGCCTTCGCCGATCGGGTTCCGGCCGAGTCCTTTTTCAAGACCCTGATGGGCATCCTGGTGGTGCTGGTAGGCGCCAGCTGGCTGGTGATCGCCGGTACTGAGTCCACCCTGATCTACCCGCTCTATTACCTGGTCTACGAGGTGTCCTCCGACCTGCTGCTGGTACACGGCGCCCTGTACCTCAACCAGAACATGAACACCCTGCAGACCAAGCGCCTGTCGCCGCTGGTGTTTGCCGGCGCCCAGGTCGGTACCATCTGCGGCGGCCTCACCCTGGCCGTATTCGCCCCCGTGATCGGCACCCAGAACCTGGTACTCGCCTGGTGCCTGCTGCTCGGCCTGGGCATCGCGGTCATCTACCTGCATCACACCCGTCACGGTGTCTCCAGGCATTTCCGGCCACCGAAGAAGGGCCAGCACCTGGTCCAGGACTGTGTCACCGATCTCAAGCAGGGCCTGCGCTTCACCTACACCTCCGAACTCCTGCGTGCCGCCTCACTGGCGCTGTTTTTCATGGTGATCGCCTTTTATGTCCTCTGCTACAGCGTCAACCGGGTGTATACCCAGACCTTTGAAACGGAAGAGGCGCTGACCAGTTTCTTCGGAGGACTGACCGCCGCCACCAGCATTATCGCGCTGCTGGTCCAGCTGTTCATTACCAACCGCACCATCCAGCGCTTCGGCGTACGCAACATAAACCTGCTGTTCCCGGTCACCACCATCTCCAGCCTGCTGGCACTGGTATTCAGCTTCGCCCTGCCCTCCGCTCTGCTGGGCAGTTTCAACAAGGACGCGCTGATGCCGGCTTTCCGCAACCCGGTCAGGACCATGTTCTTCAACGTGCTGCCAGGCTACATGCAAGGACGCGCACGCGCCATGTCAGTCGCCATCGTCCTCCCCCTGGCCCTGCTGACCTGCGGCAGCCTGCTATGGGTTATGCAGCGCATGGAAGACACGCGTTTTTTCCTGTTCCCGGGGATCGCCGCCGCCGTTCTCTACCTCTTCTTCAATCACCGCATGAACCGCGCTTATGTGAGTACCCTGCTGACCACCCTCAAGGAGCGCCTGTTCCTGCCCAACGAACAGATGTATGCCGCGCTGCAGGGCAGTAATGAGGAGGTACTGGAAGAGGTCCTGCGCGGCGTGCGCCATGATGACAAGGAGGTCGCCGTGGCCTTTTCCCGCCTGCTGGTCGACTCCTTCCCCGACCGGGCCGCCGACCTGATTCTGGAGGATATCGGTAACAAGGACATCCCCACCATTGACCGCCTGTTGCGACTGCTCGCCACGCATCCCGTCACCCGCTACCGGGCACAGCTACGCGAACTGTCGAACCGTGGAGACCCGCATCTGCAGGCCACCGTGCTCGAAATGCTGGTCCGGGATGGCGACCGGGAGGCGCAAGACAGGGCCATCAGCCAGCTGGAGAATGCCAACCCGCGCCTGCGCAGCATCGGCATCCACGTGGCGCTGAAGCATGGATCGCCCGACCGGGCCCTGCAACACTGGCAGGATCTGCTGGCTGACGGAACCGAGGCCCGACTGGCGGCCATGGACCTTGTCAGTGATATTGCCGTCCTGGGGGCAGAGCAGCGTGAATCCATCATCCAGGCTTACCGCCGGGCCGTTGTCGCGCTGCTAAAGGAAGCGGATGTAACGATAATAACGCGTGCCATAGCGGGTATCTCCCACTGGCCCGCCGGCATTGAATTCGAGGTGGCTGACCTGCTGGAAGAGCCCCTCGATAGTGAGCATCCCGACTTGCGTGCGGCAGCCGCCGGCTGCCTGCACCTGCTGCGGCGCGATGACCGGGAATCACTGATTGCCCGCGCACTGGGCGACGGACATCCCCGGGTGCGCGAGGCCGCGCTTGTGTCCCTGCGAAGGGTGACTGATGATTTTCTCGAGACCGCCACGCAATGGATCACCTCGAACAACGGTAACCCGCGTGCCCAGGGAGCACTGCTCGATGCCCTGCGCGGTATGGAAGTCCCACTCATGCGCTATAAACGCATCGCAACCCGCAAGATCGATGAAGCCGAACAGCTTCAGTCAGCGATCAGAGTACTCGACCAGGCACCCGCAGTGGCCGGTCATTCCACTCTCGAACTACTCAGCCACACCCTGCGGGAACGTCAGCAACAAACCCTGCTGCTGGCGCTCCAGGCGCTGGAACCGCTGCACGAACCGGGGATCATCAGCAC
>CAMYJZ010000132.1 GCA_947258845.1 uncultured Ectothiorhodospiraceae bacterium
ATCACCCTCCGCCTGGCTGAATTGCGCAGCAATGTACGCTCGTACTGGCATGTGAGCCGGCTCATGGACGGGGACCCGGTAAAAGCCGGCAGGGAATCCGGGTAGTCAGCGAATCCAGGGCGAGTCGGCCACCTGCGATTGCCTGAAGGCATCTCCATCCGCACAGCGGATGCGGCTCTCCCCCGCACCCTGCCAGCGGCTGCGTGCCGGGCGCGGGCTGATACGATCGGGCCGGCGCAGGGCGGCACCCCCTGACCAGATGACGCCGTAACGTCGGCAGGCCGATTTTTCCCTGGTGAACTTTCCGGTATTGGTATCGGCGGGATGTATGACGATCAATGCAGCCGGTGAGACGCCCGTGTCCGGCGATTCATCAGCAGATGCCGGTGCCATGAGGGCAGCCTGTGTAGCCAGCAGCACGGCTGTCAGCCAGTACCGCATTTCGCTTTTCCGTATCATGTTCTCCTCCCCCCGGTTACGGGAATCGCTTTTATTGGCATACCTGTATGAATTATAGTCACTGGATGGACCATAAGGCCCTGCCTTCATGCCAACCATCATCCAGAAGAAACCACAGGCCGTGAACAGGAACACCGGCCGGAGGAGAGCACCATGATCAGCCACACCCTTAACATCTTCAAACTTTTGCTACTCGTGACTGCCCTGGCAGCACCGACCCAGGCACTTGTCGCGCAGGATAATGCGGGCGATTCCGACCCGGTGGTCAAGGTGGTCTACCATGCCGACTACGCGGACCCCCGACGCTTCAGCGCCATGCTGACCAGCATCAACAACATGGTGACCTTCTATCAGAATGAGTTGATCGATTACGACGTCAGGATCGTGTTTATCGCCCACGGTATTCGCTTCCTGACCGATGACAGGCTCGAGAAGACACCCTTCAGCAGCGATGCCGCCCTCGATGAACGCCGCAGCAATCTCCAGGGCCGCCTCAGCGCCCTCAATAGCGTGCAGGGTGTCAAGCTGGAACTCTGCGACATTACCCGCACCGGGATCAAACTGCCCGAGGACCAACTCTACAAGGGCGTGGAACTGGTCCCCTCCGGCGTGGTACGCATAGCGGACCTGCAATCCAGGGGCTATGCGTACATCAAGATCGAGTAGGAAAACCGGGGCTAGCGACTGTCCGGCAGCGGGGTGCTGCAGCCGGCCTCGATGAATTCACGGATGTAGTGCCGGGGCCGCGCACCGTGAAAGCGCGCCCGCTCCTCGCCCTGCCCGAACAGGATCACCGTCGGGAAACCGCGGACCCGGTAATGACCCGCCAGTTTCATGTTCTCGCCGACATCGACTCTGGCGAGGTGGACCCTGCCCGCGAATTCGGCGATGGCTGTTTCCAGTACCGGAGCGATCACCAGGCAGGGCGCGCACCACTCCGCCCAGAGGTCGACAAGTACGGGGCCTTGGTGCGAGGACTGGATAACCCGGGTGTCGAAATCATCGTAACCGACCGCGTAGATCCACCCGGAATCACATTTTTTGAAGAGACATCAGTGGTTTTGAAATGATTATCTTTAATTTTCGCCCTCCGCGTCTCCGCGGTGAATATACAAACTGGCAAGCCATGAAGGTGCATGACTTCACCGGCAGAATCAAGCAGAATCATCCGACAGCGCACACCGGCACAGGGGCCGGGATGCAATACCGATGGCGCCACCCCATTGGATCATACGATGCATTCACATCCGCTCAAGCTGGTCAACACGCTGGTCTTTTATGCCAGCTGCATTCTGCTGGTGACCTCCTGCTGGCAGCGCAACGAATTCCCCGCCGAAATGCAACTCAGCGAAGGCATCCTGGAGGAACCCGGGCAGCGCCAGGCCGATGAACCCCGCTTCACGGCATCCCTTAACGGCGTCGATTACACCATTATTCCACGCTACCACTATGACCTGACCGGCCTGGTGGTCTCCTACGAGCACCATGACGGCAATTACAGCCTGCACCGGCTGTGGAACGACCATATCAATGTGGCCGATGTCTGCGTTGTCTGGGGCCATAATGCAGCGGAAATCGATCTCAACCGCTTTGACTTCTGGAACGGGGAATTCACCTGTAATTTCCACACCCGGGACAGCGCAGACTGGGAACGCTTCCGGCTCGACGAGATCGCCAATAACCACCTGCTCGCCGCTGACCCCTACCTGCGCAAGCAGATCAAAAAGCTGCGCATCGGGGATCAGATACACATACGCGGCTGGCTGGCCGACTATTCCAACGACCAGGGATTTTCCAGGGGCACGAGCATCACCCGCGAGGACCGCGGCAACGGGGCCTGCGAGACGATCTATGTCAACGGCTTCAGCATCATCAAGCCCATGGACAATGGCTGGCGCACCCTGCTGGGCATTGCCCTGCTCGGCGTGATCGCCAGCAGCCTGCTCTGGCTCATCGCAGTGGCGCGGGGGATCTTCTAGAGGTGGCGGTGCGGCCTGTTAACAGGTTCAGGATAAACCGGAAACGTCTGCGGCGCTGGCTGCTGTACGGCCTGCTGGGCTTTGTGGTCATCAGCCTGCTGCCGGTCATCGTGCTGCGCTGGGT
>CAMYJZ010000133.1 GCA_947258845.1 uncultured Ectothiorhodospiraceae bacterium
TCGAAGTGGCTCCTGGAGCGACAATCCCAGAGCTTCGATGCGGTCTTCGTGCCAGCCGGCACCCGCATTGCTATTCATGTCGACCACGAACTCCCCATTGATCTCGATACCACCGGCAGGAAACTAACTCATGAAGCATCCATCGACCCGTATATTCGCACTCGGCTTGATTAGTCTGGTATTGGCGGGTTGTGCCAGTACCAAGGACAGTGTTCTTCCACAGGACGGTCCCTCAATGAAGGCCATCTATGAAGACCATGTGAGTGAGATGAATGCCCGCGACCCACAGGTCGTTCGAGGCGAACTGGGCAACCGGCCCATCGCAACGGGTGAGGCCGCCCTGCGGGGTTATACCCGGGAGGCCTTCAACGAGATCGATGTCCTCTTTCCAAGGCTGCCAAACCCGACGCTGGTGTTGTATGTGTTCCCGCACCTGGCTGGTGAGACGCAGGCACCGGTACCTGGCTATGCAACGGCGTTCCCGATGTATGAGCAAGTGGAGTATGCGCTTCCTGGCGAAGTCCCGACCCAGCCCGTTGGAAATAACCAGTGAGTTTCATTAAGCGGCGATCATCGGAAGGTCAGGATGAAGAGTCACCGGTTACCACGCGTCAGGTCAAGCAACTGTATGAACGCCCGCCGTCATTTACCGATCTCCTGCCGTGGATGGAATACAACCCGGCGAGCCGTACCTTTCTGCTGGAGGACGGGATCAGTGTCGGTGCCCTGTTCGAGCTGACCCCGGCCGGTACCGAGGCGCGTACCCCGCAATTCATGGCGCAACTGCGCGATGCCATCCAGACCGCATTGACCGATGCCATTCCCGAAGAGGATGAGTCTCCATGGATATTGCAAGTCTACGTCCAGGACGAACCAAGCCTGCAAGGCTTCCAGAAGGAAGTCGCGAAGTATGCGCAGCCGAGTGCACGGGACACCGCCTACACCCGACATTTTCAGCAGACGCTGTCAGCGCATCTTGCACAGATCACACGCCCGGGCGGATTGTTCGAGGATACCGCCGTCACGGGTACCCATTGGCGGGGTCAGATTCGGCGTGTCCGGGCAACACTCTACCGACGGTTGAAACCCAATGGGCACACACCGTCCGCCGTCGAAGTCGAGGAGGCGCTGAACGATGTGGCCACCAAATGGGTGGCCTCACTGGCCTCGGCAGGGATACGTGCGCGACGGGGAACCGGACAGGATCTCTACGAGTGGTTGCTGAAGTGGTTCAACCCTAAGCCTGAGATCGCTGACGGTGATCCGGACAAGTTGCTCGAAATTGCTCCCTATCCCGGTGATGAAGACCTGCCGTTTGGCCATGATCTTTGCGAGCGGCTGACACTCACGATGCCACGCTCGGATAATGCCTCTGCCACCTGGTGGTTCGATGACCTGCCGCACACCCTGGTCACGATTCAGGGCCTGCGCCGGGCCCCGGAAGTGGGACACATGACCGCGGAGCGCCAGGCCGGTGATCATGTCTTCTCGCTGTTTGACCGGTTTCCCGAGCACACTGTGATGGTGCTGACCCTGACAGCCAGGCCGCAAGACTTCACACGCAACCACATCGCCCAGGTCAAACGTGCGGCCGTCGGAGATTCTGCGGAAGCCGAGCTCACACGGGAAGACGCGGAGGCCGTGGAGCGGGAGATGGCACGCGGCAACAAGCTCTATCCGCTGGGCATGGCCTTCTATGTGCGGGGTGACGAAGTGAAGACACTGCGCGCCAACGTCAACCAATTGAATGCGCTGTTGCTGCCCAACGGGCTGCAACCGATTCTGCACGAGTCTGATCTGCTGGCGCTCGACAGTTACCTGTGCAACCTGCCCATGGCCTACGACACGGCACTGGATAAAGCCAGCCGGCGCTCGCGGCTGGTGTTCTCCAGCCACGCGGCCAACCTGTTACCCCTTTATGGTCGCTCAAAAGGCACCGGCCATCCCGGCCTGGTCTTCTTTAACCGGGGCGCCGAGCCGCTGGTGTTCGATCCCCTGCATCGGGCGGACCGCAAGAAGAATGCGCACATGCTTATTCTCGGGCCCACCGGCGCGGGCAAGTCCGCGCTGCTGGTCTATCTATTACAGCAGATGGCCGCCGCGTACCGCCCGCGCATCTTCATCATCGAGGCCGGGGGTTCCTTCTCGCTGCTGGGCCAACAATTTCAGGCCCACGGGCTGGCCGTCAATCAGGTCACGCTGAATCCGAATACGGATGTGAGTCTGCCCCCATTTGCCGATGCCTTGCGCGTACTGCAAAAGGAACGCCAGCACCACCTGCGCCTGGACCCGGAAGCCCTCGCTGAGGACGACGAGGAGCTAGACGAGGAGGGGGGCGGTCGGGATGTCCTCGGCGAGATGGAAATTGCTGCCCGCATCATGATCACTGGAGGGGACGAGCGCGAAGATGCCCGCCTGACCCGCGCCGACCGGCTGCTCATCCGCAATGCTATCTTTCTAGCTGCAAAAACTGTGAAGGAAGCCGGCCGGGATCAGGTGCTCACCCAGGACGTAGTAGCCGCCCTCCAAAGCATTGGGCATGACGAGACTCTGCCGG
>CAMYJZ010000134.1 GCA_947258845.1 uncultured Ectothiorhodospiraceae bacterium
CGAGATAACCTCCCGGTTTTGACTGCGTGACTGACACAGGTAGAAGGCCGTCCCGAGTGCAATCAGTTCCAGCCCGGCAAATGGCAATACCGGCCAGAAACCGTGCAGCGCAAATGCCAGCGCCGTACCCATAACGCAGATTGCGATCGCGATGTAGATCCGCAAGGCCCCGCGCCATGACAGGGACTGGTTCGGACGGATAACCCAGCGACAGTCCGAACCCCCGGGATCGCATACCATTTCAACCACAATCGCTCACATGCCCGGCAACGCCGGGTTCATGTAAAAAAACAGAGCGCGAATCCTACTGCATGAGGTGGATGCCCGCAACCGCAAGGGCACCGGAATCATGGGTTAAGCACCAGTATATTAGTTTTTTATAAACTGCTAATTCATTCCTTGCAAAGTCATCTCACTCGGTCACCAGAGAGAGGCAGGACGCCACCCGACGGGCGTCGATCTCGTCCAGCGGCGGGATGATGCCGAGCAGCGGAGCCGCCAGCCGTGCCTCCAGGGCCGCGATGTTTTCATCCGCATATTCGGCGTCCGGCGGCAGCCGGTTCGCCACCCAGCCCGCGAGGGACAGGCCGGAGGACTCGATGGCGCGAGCGCTCAACAGGGCATGGTTCAGGCAACCCAGCCGGATCCCGACCACCAGCACCACCTCCAACCCTAGTGTGACGGCCAGGTCCGCGACGGTTTCCCGTTCATTCAGCGGCACCAGCCAGCCACCGACGCCTTCCACGCAGACCCTGTCGGCAATACCCAGCAGTGCCCGGCAGCCCGCCGCAATGGTGTCGGTTTCGATGCGGACACCGGCCTCGGCGGCGGCCACATGCGGTGCGATGGCCGGTTCGAAGCTATAGGGATTGATCTGTTCGTAGGGCAGTGTCATCGACGCCTGCCGTTGCAACAGCAGCGCATCCGCGTTGCGCAGCCCGCCTTCGCCGCGCTCGCAGCCGGAGGCCACCGGCTTCATGGCGGCCACCAGCTGGCCCCGGTCCTGCAGCCACTGCATCAGTCCCAGGGTGACCACGGTCTTGCCCACGCCGGTATCGGTCCCGGTGATGAAATAACCCGGGCTATCAGTCACGTGGCGGCACCAATGGACGCGGCTGCAGGCCGGGCAGGGGCACTTCGACCGCCCCGGTAGCGGCGGCATGCTTGTTCACGGGCGACCAGGCATGCCCGTAGACCACCTCGTAGCTGGCCGGCAGCACACCGTCCCGGCGAAACCGCTCATAGGCCTCCGTGACCTGCCTGAGGCGTTGCCGGCCGGTCAGCCCGCGCGGCCTGGCGGCGGTGACATTGTGCGCACCCAGCTGTTTCAGGTCCCGCATCAGGGTCCGCAGCTCCCGGTAGGTCACGGTGATGCGTTCGGCGTCCATGACGGGTTCCGCCCAGCGGGTATGCATCAGGGCATCGCCGATATCATGCATATCGATGAAGCGATTGACATGGGTATAGCCATCCACGGCCTCCCAGCTGGCACGCAACTCCATCAGCGTATCCGGGCCAAAGGTGGTAAACAGCAGCAGTCCACCCGGTGCCAGTACCCGGCGCAACTCCGCGAACACCAGCTCAGGGTCCATGCACCATTGCAGCATCAGGTTGGAAAAGACGAAATCAAAGCTGTCGTCGGCAAACGGCAGCCGCTCAGCGTCGGCGCAGACACAGCCCGGCTTGCGTAGCCAGCCACCCCGGCGCCGGGTGTGATGCAGCATCGCCAGGGCAAGGTCCAGGGCTACCACATGCGCCTTGCGGTAGTGCTGCATCAGCGCCTTGCTGAAAAAACCGGTGCCGGCACCCAGGTCCAGGATGCGCGTCGGTTGCATGCGGATCAGGTCCAGGCGTCCGATGAGGCGCTGCCCGATCTCCTGCTGCAGGGACGCTACCTCGTCATAGGTATCAGCCGCCCGTTCAAAGGCCAGTCGGGCCTGACATTTATCCAGTTGGTAGCCGGCGTTGTCTTCAGCCATGTTGCTTCCCTGCATATGACATGTTCGGCGCCTGCAGGAACCCCTGGATGGTAATGGCCACCTCGCGGTGATGGACAAGAAACGGTGCATGGCCGGCGCCAGCGATCACCTGCAGCCGTGCACCCGGGATCATCTGTGCGGCCTGCCGGCCGGCCGCGGCCGGCACCAGGGTGTCGCGCTCCCCCATCAGCAGCAACACCGGGCAGCGGAGAGCGGTTAACCGGTCGCGCAGATCGGTACTGCGCAGGACCCCCAGGTAGGCGCGCAAGGCCGCCGCCGCCGGTTCCCCGTGTTCCAGCAGTTTGGCCCGCAGCGTCCTCAACACTGTACTGCCGTCCTCGCTGCCGCGCACCTGCAGTGACAGGAAGCGGTTGAGCGTCCCGCTGTAGTCCTCCTCCAGATCGGCGGCGAAGGTGTCCAACAGCACCGGCAACAGGGCGGATTGCCAGCCGGGACGACGTACAAAACTGGGCGTGCTTGCCAGCAGCACCAGTTGCCGGACCCGGTCAGGCGCCATCAGGGCGGCCTGCGCGGCCACCAGTCCGCCCAGCGACCACCCCA
>CAMYJZ010000135.1 GCA_947258845.1 uncultured Ectothiorhodospiraceae bacterium
GGTGCCTTCTTCCTGTTCGGCGCCCTGGTCATGGCCTGGAACATCTGGAAGACCATCGCCGGCGCCAAGCCGGCGGTGGGCACCATCCCGGCACCGGCCACGGCCCATTAAGGAGACGAGCAATGGCAACTGGACATGACAAGATCGAGAAAAATGTCGGCCTGCTGATCGTGCTGGTGATTATCGTTATATCGATCGGCGGCCTGGTGCAGATCGTCCCGCTGTTCTTCCAGCAGTCCACCACCGAGGCCGTGGCCGGGCTGGAGCCGTATACACCGTTGCGCCTTGCCGGACGTGATGTCTACATTCGTGAGGGCTGCTATCTGTGCCATTCGCAGATGATCCGGCCATTTCGGGCGGAGACGGAACGCTACGGGCATTACTCGGTGGCCGGTGAATTTGTCTACGACCGGCCCTTCCAGTGGGGCTCCAAGCGTACCGGTCCCGACCTTGCCCGGGTCGGCGGGCGTTACAGTGATGAATGGCACCGGGTGCACATGATCAACCCGCGCGATGTGGTGCCGGAGTCGATCATGCCAGGTTACCCCTGGCTGGAAGAGACCCCGGCCGATGCCCGTCATATCGGCAGGAAGCTGGAGGTCCTGCGCACCCTGGGGGCGCCGTATACGGACGCACAGATAGCGAATGCGGCGGCTGAACTGGAAGGCAAGACCGAGATGGATGCCATCATTGCCTACCTGCAGGGTATGGGCACGGCAATCAAGACCCGGAGATAGGGCTATGGATTATCCGCTGATTCAGGCTGTCTGGACCATCGTGGTGATGGTACTGTTTGTCGGTATCGTGTTCTGGGCCTACAGCAGCAAGCGCCGTCAGCGCTTCGATGAGGCGGCACAGATCCCGTTTATGGAGGAGACCCCGGCGCCTCCTGAAGAAAAAAATTCCAAGGAGAATTCCCATGGCTGATTTCACCAGCGGCTTCTGGAACTGGTTCATCATCATCCCGACCCTCGGCGGGATTATCGGCTGCTATCTCATGATTCGCTGGCTGTCGGCCGAGATCAGCCCCGAGGACCAGGCGAAGTCCATGGGTCATGTCTGGGATGGGGACCTGGAGGAACTCAACAATCCCCTGCCGCGCTGGTGGCTGGGCATGTTCTATATCACCCTGGTCTTCGGGATCGTTTATCTGCTTCTCTATCCGGGACTGGGCAACTTTGCCGGCCTGCTGGGCTGGACATCGCTCTCCCAGTACCAGGAGGAGGTCGATATCGGTGATGCCCAGTTCGGCCCGCTGTTTTCCAGGTACCGGGAGATGTCGATACCGGCGGTGGCGGCCGATGCCAAGGCGCGCAAGATGGGCGAGCGGCTGTTCGTCAACTATTGCGCCACCTGTCACGGCTCCGATGCGCGCGGTGCGCGCGGTTTTCCGAACCTGCGTGACAACGACTGGCTCTATGGAGGGGCTCCCGAGCAGGTCGAGCAGTCCATCCTGAACGGGCGCAACGGCGTCATGCCCGCCTGGGAGCAGGCGCTGGGCGGCGAGCAGGGGGTGTTCGACATGACCGAATACGTGTTCAAGCTGGGCGGCCGCGACTTTGATACAGCGGCGGCGGGACGTGGTCAGGAGAAGTACGGGATGCTGTGCGCTTCCTGTCACGGGGCAGACGGTAGCGGTAACCAGCTGCTGGGTGCACCCAACCTGACAGATAATGTCTGGCTCTATGGTGGTTCCCGGGTGCGCATCACGGAATCGATCGCTGTCGGTCGCAATGGCCAGATGCCTCCGCACGAAGAATTCCTGGGCAGGGACAAGGCGCGCCTGCTGGCCGCCTATGTCTACAGCCTGTCGACCGGCCAGGAGGGCGAGGAAGACTAGGAGCGCTACGCGCCCCGTTGCGGGCGGGCCCGCTCCATTCCCTGCGAGGTAAGGTGCAGATGCAAAACGGTCTCCCCGCTATTAGCGGCCGGATATCCAGGTTACAGAAGTGCATCGCAATTCTGTGGCCGTCTTTCCTGACCGCGATTGTGGCGACCGGGGTGTTCTTCTCGGCATTCGACCCGGATGACCTGTTTCCGTTTGGCGCCGATTTGACAATCAGCCGACTGGGTATCTATACCATCGGTTTTTTCCTGTTCTGGCTGGTTACCGCCATCGCGGGTATAGGCACCCTTTATTTCGCGATCACCAATTGCATTCGTCAGGGCCTGGACAAGCAGGCTGACTGACAGGGGCAAGTATGACCAGCCCCGCAAGAAAAGGGTCCAGGGAACGGCAGCCTGACGAGCAGCTCGAACAGTCGCTGTATGCCAGGCGCGAGAAGATCTACCCGCGCGAGGTGCACGGTCTGTACGCGAACCTGCGGGTTGCCGGGGTGCTGGGCCTGCTGGGTATCTTCTATTTCACCCCCTGGCTGCGCTGGGAAGGGCACCAGGCCGTCCTGCTGGATCTGCCGGCGCGCAAGTTCCATATCTTCGGTCTGACCCTGTGGCCGCAGGATTTTATCTACCTCGTCTTCCTGCTGATCATCGCCGGGCTCGCCCTGTTCTTCTTCACCGCGCTGGC
>CAMYJZ010000136.1 GCA_947258845.1 uncultured Ectothiorhodospiraceae bacterium
CATTTGACGCCACTTTGTCACCTCATCGTTGCCTTTTACAAAAGCTTACAACCTGTACGTTAGATACAGGTCAAGGTTTTTATTCCTTGGCTTGCGGGTAATCAGGACTGCTGTGCGGGGCTGGAACTGTCTAATCGCAGACATCCAGTTTGCATTTTTCCCGGGTTCGTATGTGGTATACGGACTCCACGGGTAATACCGCGACGATGCCATCGCCTTCCATGCCGGAATGTGCAGCATCCATAATTGCCCTGGCAACCTCTTCAGCCCGGTGCTGTCCGATGAATACTTCTACCCGCGCATGTGCAACCATCCAGTCCGTTGTATAGAAATTGGCATATTCACCGTAGCCCTTGACCCTGGTCACACTCATGCCCGGGACACTCAATGCCTGTAAAGCCTTCTCCACCTTCTCCAGCGCGTCGGGCTGGATGATGGCGGTAACTTTCCGGAAATCCATACATACCTCCTAGAGTCAATCTGGTAACCGCCTACTTTTCCAGTTCATGCCGGCGGCGGTTGAATTCTTCCTCGTCGATTTCACCGCGGGCATAGCGCGTCTTAAGAATTTCCATGGGACTTTTATCAGGCCTGCCCGGTGATGATTCCGGGCCCGGGCCGACCATCTTGACCAGGGCCACGATGATCACGATCAGCAATATCCAGAAAACCCACATGCCAATGCCCATGCCAAATCCCCAACCACCGTCTGTTCCCATCACAAAACACCTCCTGCCCGGCCGTCAGATACGCGCCCTGCGCAGGCGCAGCGAATTGGCGATAACCGATACCGAACTGAAACTCATGGCGGCTGCGGCGATAATCGGCGACAGCAGGATGCCGAAGAAGGGGTAAAGCACCCCGGCCGCGACCGGCACGCCGAGCGAATTGTAGATAAACGCGAAGAACAGGTTCTCGCGGATGTTGCGCATGGTGGCCCGGGACAGCACCCGTGCCCGGGCAATGCCGCGCAGGTCGCCTTTCACCAGGGTCACGCCGGCGCTTTCCATCGCGACGTCGGTGCCGGTGCCCATGGCGATGCCCACCTGTGCCTGTGCCAGCGCCGGCGCGTCGTTGATGCCGTCGCCTGCCATGGCCACGATCCGCCCTTCGTCCTGCAGCTGTTTGACGATGGCGGCCTTCTGGTCCGGCAGCACCTCGGCCTGCACCCGGTCGATACCGAGCCGGCCCGCTACCGCCTCGGCGGTCTTGCGGTTGTCGCCGGTGAGCATGACGATCTCGATCCCTTCCTCATGCAACGAGCGGATGGCCTCCGGCGTCGTCTGCTTGACCGGGTCGGCCACGCCGATCAGACCCGCGGCCTGTCCGTCCACCGCGAGTAACATTACCGTCTGGCCCTCGGCACGACCGGTATCCGCCTGCTGTGGCAAGTCGCCGGCGTCGATGCCGGCATCCTCCAGCAGCCGGATATTGCCCAGTGCAATGCTGTGCCCATCCACCCGACCGGTGACACCCTTGCCGGTGACCGACTGGAAATCGTCCGCCGTGGTAAGTTCCACGCCACGCGCCTCGGCGCCGCGCACGATGGCGGCGGCCAGCGGATGCTCGCTGGAGCGTTCCAGACTGGCTGCCAGGCGCACGATTTCCTCTTCGTTGAAGCCACCTGACGCGCTAACACTGACCAGTTCGGGATGTCCCTCGGTCAGTGTGCCGGTCTTGTCCACCACCAGGGTGTTGACCTTGCGCAACTCTTCCAGCGCCTCGGCGTTCTTGAACAGTACGCCCATCATCGCGCCCTTGCCGGTGCCCACCATGATGGACATGGGGGTGGCCAGACCGAGTGCGCAGGGGCAGGCAATGATCAACACGGCCACCGCGTTGATGACCGCATAGGCAAGCGCGGGCTCGGGACCCCAGGTGTTCCATACAATGAAAGTGATAATGGCGATGACCACCACGGCCGGTACGAAGTAACCGGAGACGATGTCCACCAGCCGCTGGATCGGTGCACGTGACCGCTGCGCTTCGGCCACCATCTGCACGATCTGCGCCAGCAGGGTATCGGCGCCCACTTTCTCGGCGCGCATCAGCAGGCTGCCGGTGCCATTGACGGTGGCGCCAATGAGGCGCTCGCCGGCAGTCTTGCGTACCGGGATCGGTTCGCCGGTGACCATGGACTCGTCCACGCTGCTGTCACCCTCGAGTACCTCGCCATCCACCGGCACCTTTTCACCCGGGCGGATGCGCAGGGTATCACCCACCTGCACATGCTCCATGGGGATATCTTCTTCGCTGCCATCGTCACGAACGATGCGCGCGGTCTTGGGCGCCAGCCCCAGCAATAACTTGATTGCCGCGTTAGTCTGGCTGCGGGCGCGCAACTCCAGCACCTGGCCCAGCAGGATCAGCGCCGTGATCACCGC
>CAMYJZ010000137.1 GCA_947258845.1 uncultured Ectothiorhodospiraceae bacterium
CTCCATGCGCCGCAGGGTGGGGTCCAGCGTCGCGAACAACTGGTCCGCAGTGTAGATATGGGCGCCGGTGAGCGCGTTAAACAGTGTCGACTTCCCGGCATTGGTATAACCCACCAGTGAGACCGTGGGCACATCGGCCCGGCTGCGTGCCCGGCGCCCCTGATCGCGCTGCCGCTCGACCTTCTCAAGGCGCTTGTTGATCATCTTGATACGCGCGTTGATCATGCGACGATCTGATTCCAGCTGGGTCTCGCCCGGCCCGCGCAGGCCGATACCACCCTTCTGACGTTCCAGGTGAGTCCAGCCGCGCACCAGCCGGGTTGACAGGTGTCGCAACTGTGCCAGCTCGACCTGCAGCTTGCCCTCGAAGGAACGCGCACGCTGGGCAAAGATATCCAGTATCAGGCCCGTCCGCGCCAGCACCCGGCAGGACAGCAGCCGCTCCAGGTTGCGTTCCTGGCTGGGGCTGAGGGCGTGATTGAAGATGACGATGTCGGCCTCACACTGCTGGACGGTAGTATGGATTTCTTCCGCCTTCCCATGCCCGACATACAGGCGCGAGTCCGGTGCATTGCGCGTTGCCGTAACGGTTGCAACCGGGGTCGCGCCCGCAGAGCGAACCAGTTCGGTGAATTCCTGGAGGTCCTCCCGGTCATTACCGGCGGGAAAGTTCACATGGACCAGTACGGCCCGCTCACCGCTGTCAGGGCGTTCGAACAAACAGCCATCCTGGCAGTGCGGCGGTCATGATCTCAGGCATTACCCGGCTCATTAGCACCGTTGTTATCGGAACCGGCGTCAGCTCCCATGAAGCGGACATTACGTGCAGGCACGACCGTGGAAATCGCATGCTTGTAAACCATCTGGCTGACGGCATTCTTGAGAAGAACTACAAACTGGTCAAACGACTCAATCTGACCCTGCAGCTTGATGCCATTGACCAGATAGATCGACACCGGGACTCGCTCCTTGCGAAGTGCGTTTAAAAACGGGTCTTGCAAAGATTGCCCTCTATTCATGTCATTTCTCCTTTTTCTTGTCCCATACACCAACGCTCTGTCTCCCCTGGTATTCTTTTGCGCTCATAACCTGCCATACCCTCCTGTGATAATACTGGAAATTCTAGCACAATCACATGCTTGTTATGTTTTTCCGAGCCAGCCCCGGAGGTAGTGCGCCACCTCCCGCGTGGCATCAGGGGACCCGGAGTCAAACCACCGAGTATCCTCCTCACCGCGCAGCCAGGTCAACTGGCGCTTGGCGTACTGGCGTGTGGCTACTATAGCCTGAATCACCATTTCTTCATAGCTGAGCCGACCCTCCAGCCAGGCCCACGCCTGCCGGTAACCGACTGCACGCATGGCCGGAAGTTCGGGGCCAAGGTCAGCTCGCCGGTACAGCCGCCGGACTTCATCAGCGAACCCTGCCGCAAGCATGGCATTGAAACGCTGCTCGATGCGCTGCTGCAACAGCACACGATCCGCCGGGGCCAGGACCAGTTTGCCCAGGCGGTAAGGCAATGCCGCCGTCCGCCCGCCCGCATGGAAACTGCTCAGTGGCCGGCCAGTGAGCTCAAAGACCTCCAGTGCACGCTGTATGCGTTGCGGGTCATTTGCATGGATGCGTGCCGCCGACACGGGGTCGACCTGTTGCAGGCGCGCATGCATGGCAGCCCAGCCAAGCTGCTGCGCCTGCTGTTCCAGCATGGCGCGCACCTCCGGATCGGCCGGCGGCATATCCGAAAGGCCCTGCTCAAGGGCACGGAAATAAAGCAGGGTGCCGCCCACCAGCAGCGGGATCCGTCCCCGTGCCGTGATCTCCGCCATCGCCTCCAGGGCATCGACGCGAAACTCCGCCGCAGAATAGGGCTCCGAGGGATCGCGGATATCGATCAGGCGGTGGGGTGCGGCCTGCAGGGTCGCGGCATCCGGCTTGGCGGTTCCGATATCCATGCCCCGGTAGACCAGCGCGGAGTCGACACTGATGATCTCGAAGGGGAACTCCTCGAGCAGCCCGATAGCCACGGCGGTCTTGCCGGATGCCGTGGGCCCCATGAGGAACACCGCGGGCGGCAAAGGGGGACATTCTGCTTTTTTCACATTACTGGACAAGCGTACTTCCCGTTCACACAAAAAAGCAGAATGTCTCCGTTTAGTGCTAGCGCCCGCGCAGGAACAGCTTGTCCAGCTCAGCCAGCCCGATCTGCACCCAGGTCGGTCTGCCGTGGTTGCACTGGCCGCTACGCTCCGTACGCTCCATGTCCCTGAGCAGGGCATTCATTTCATCGAGGGTCATGCGGCGGTTGGCGCGTATCGAGCCGTGACAGGCCATGGTGGAGAATATCTCGTTCACCACG
>CAMYJZ010000138.1 GCA_947258845.1 uncultured Ectothiorhodospiraceae bacterium
CGGCACCGAAGGCAAATGCCGGATTGTCGGCATTCTTCCTCGCGAAGCGGTAGGCGAAGCTGGTGATCATGAAGGCAGCGACATGGGTGCCCATGTGCCAGCCGTCGGCGAGCAGCGCCATGGATCCGTACATGCTGCCGGCAACGATCTCAACGACCATGGTGCTGGCCGTCAGGAACAGCACCTGCAGCGTGCGCCTCTCGCCCTTCTCGTTGATCACAGCGAAGTCGTGATCATGCTGCCAGTCGTCGATGGTGTGGATCGTCATGGGGTATTCGTGTCTCTAACCGGATCGACGTCGGGAATGCCCGGGTGCTCAGCCGCCCAGTCTGGCGCGCGCACCCTGCAGGCGGTCGCGAACCAGGCCGAGATGCAGGCGCAGGTCATAGAGTTCGTCGGCATAGGACAGGGGCACCTCGACCTTGCGTACCTCATCCTCGATCCGGTCCAGCTGGACCAGGCACTCATCCAGGTGCACCGCCGTCTCGGCCTCCGGGTGCACGATGTCCAGTGCCTGCAGCTCCCGGTACCAGCGGTAGATCTTCTTGCGCACCTGCCAGCGGTAGGCCGGGGGCATGATCTTGAACAGCGGGATCAGCAGGGTTAGCAGCGGCACCAGCATGATCTTCAGGCGATCCACCAGGCTGGCCGCCCAGAAGGGCAGGTAACGCTGCAGGAACGGCGGCCCGTGCTCGTAGTAACGGCGGGCGTCCTCGTCCAGATCCAGGTCCAGGTAACGCGGTGCCGGAAAGGTGCCCGGTGCAACAAACAGGTCACCACCGCCATGCACCCGGCTGGCCGCCTGCAACACCAGGCTGACCAGCGCCGGGTGAAAGTCGCTGCGCGCGACCAGGTTGGCCGTCGGCGCCAGCAACCGGGTGTCCCGGGCCGGGATATTGGCATCGAAGTCGATCACGCCCTCAGGCAGGGTGATGGCCGAGAGGAAATGGTAGCGGCGCGCGTAGGCCTCGGAACGGGCGAAGCTCATCAGACGGAGCGTGTCGGCATATAGCAGCTCCTGGATCAGCGGTGCATCGGGGGCCGCGACAAAGAAGGCGGCATCGACCTCTCCGTTCAGCAGGGCCTGTGCGGCCGCCCGGCCGCCCAGCGGAAACAGGCTGTCAGTGCGGTGTTCGGGTGCATAGTCCTCCAGCAGGGTCAGGGCAATCGCCCGGGTACCGCTGCCCTCACCGCCGATGGCAATTCGCCTGTCCAGCAGTTCAGGCAGACGGGTCACGGTCTGCT
The DNA here is from genome assembly GCA_947258845.1 of uncultured Ectothiorhodospiraceae bacterium. Taxonomy (GTDB): domain Bacteria; phylum Pseudomonadota; class Gammaproteobacteria; order UBA9214; family UBA9214; genus CAMYJZ01. Next base: position 1,246 of record CAMYJZ010000138.1, read on the forward strand.
CACCGCGATAGAACACCCACAAGGGTTCAAGGTAGAGACTGCCCAGCGAGACCAGCCCGGGTGAGTCGGCCTCAGCGACACCACCCTGGACAAAGGCCAGGTCGACCGGATCCACTGCATCCTCGAGCAGGCCAAGATTCTCGACGGAACCGGCGCTGTTGCGCAGTTCCAGCTCAATGCCGGCCTCGGCCAGCCGTTCCCGATAGCGCCGGGCGAACAAAAAATAGGCGCCCTCTTCCGTACCGGTGGCGATCACGATGGTCCCGGGCGGCGCGGGATTCACGAACTGATAGGCGATGACGAAGCCGATGATCGTGATAACGATAGCCGGCGCAAAGGTCTTCAGCAGACTCCTGGGTGATCTGGCTTGCATGCAGGGATTCTACAGTGGCTTGTGTTCCGGTCGCATGCGTCAGACCGCTGCCGCCACCACCGTTGCCAGCTGATCGGCCGCCTCCCTGACGGTCTGTTCATCCTCGCCTTCCACCATCACCCGCACCACCGGCTCCGTGCCCGAGGGGCGCAGCAACACCCGGCCCCGACCGGCGAGACGTTGTTCGGCCGATTTCACCGCCGCCTGCACCGTCGGCGCGGCGTCCAGGTCAATCGCCCCGCCCACCGGCACGTTGATCATGTGCTGCGGGTACTTTTTCATCCCCGATTTCAGTTCGGCCAGCGACTTGCCGGTCTGCACCATGGCGGCCAGCACCTGCAGCGCGGAGACGATGCCGTCACCCGTGGTGGTGCGGTCAAGGCAGATGATGTGTCCGGACGATTCACCACCAAGCTGGCCACCGCCCTGGCGCAGCAGCTCCAGTACATAACGGTCACCGACGCGGGCGCGCTGAAACGCGATATTGTGTTCCTGCAGGGCATGCTCGAGACCCAGGTTGCTCATCAGGGTCCCTACGACACCGCCATGCAGCGCACCGTGCGCCTGGCGTGACAGTGCGATAATAAACAGCAGCTCGTCACCGTCGACCAGCACCCCCTGGTCGTCCACCATGAGTACCCGGTCGCCATCGCCGTCCAGCGCGATACCGACATCCGCCTGCTGCTCCAGCACGATCTTCTGCAGGTGTTCA
>CAMYJZ010000139.1 GCA_947258845.1 uncultured Ectothiorhodospiraceae bacterium
CGATGCCCGGGCGCGACGACATTCTGGCCGACCGGCTCAATGTGGAGCCGGCGATCTTCAAGGGCTGTTCGTCGTCGGAACTCGGCATCATCGTTGGTGTGGCCGCGCTCGTCTGGTTACCCGTGTCACTCCTCCTCACGGGTTTGATGGGCGCGGTCACCATGGGATTTGGAGTGGCCGGTATCGGCGTGGTGGGGACGGTCATCGTCATCGCGGGTTTGTTCCAACGCCTGAAGCGCGGCCGACCGGACGGGTACTACCAGCAGCAGATCGTCCTCTGGCTATCAGATCATGGTCTGCGCCGTGCACCGTTCATCCGGCGCAGCGGCGCCTGGGACATCGGGAGGACGCGTTATGCGACGCTACCGTACCGAGATCGATAACGTCCGCGCCCACCTGCGCTCGCTGTGGGTGGTCATCGGCCTCCAGTTTCTGGTGATCCTGGCGCTCTGGTTCGGCTGGAGCCAGGCGCCGAAACAGCTGACCGTGCACGTACCGCCCGATCTCCGCTCCGGGGCAACGCTTGCCGTCGATGAAGTGCCGGCGGCCAATGTGTACGCCTTCGCCTTCTACATCTTCCAGCAGCTCAACCGCTGGCCTGACAACGGTGCTAAGGACTACGGCAAGGCCATCTTCCGTATTTCCCCCTATGTGACCCCGCGGTACCGGGCCGAACTCATGGCGGACATGGAACTGAAGGGTCGCCAGGGCGAACTGGCCCATCGGGTACGGGGTGTGCATGAGATCGCCGGCCACGGCTACGAGGAGCGGCGCGTCGACGTGCTCGCGCCCGGCATCTGGGTGGTCTGGCTCGATCTCGATCTGTTCGAGTCCGTCAAGGGCATGACCGTAAAGAAGACCGCCATTCGTTATCCCCTGCGCATCGTGCGCCTCGCCGTCGATCCGGAATCCAACCCCTGGGGACTGGCGCTGGACGGCTATGCCAGTGAGGGCCCGCGGCGCTTGAGCGAAGCGGAACTCGTAGCAAGTGAAGAACAGGATAAGTAACCGGAGAGAGACCATCCTATGTTGAGAACCCTTCGTTTCAAACAGCTGCTGGTCCTGCCACTCGGTGTGGCGATGCTGCTGATCACAACGCTTGCCCATGCCGAGATCGAGTCTGTCGAGCGGATCGTGTGGAAGAAGACCCCGATCCGACTGGAACTCGTGGTCGGGCAGGAGCAGCGCATCGAATTCCCGACCACGGTGAAGGTCGGTGTGCCGGCCGCGGTTCAGCCTGCGCTGCGCACGCAGAGTGTCAATGGGACGGTGTATCTGCTGGCGCACGCACCCTTTGGTGTGAGTCGGCTCATGGTGCGTGAGCTCGACAGCGGACACATCTATCTCTTCGATGTCACCGCTAACCAGGAGGGTGGGGCGAGCCATCCGCTGCAAGTCTACGTGGCGGAGGCTAGCCGACCGGACACCAACGACGGCACTGCTGGCCATGCTACGGACCGGGAACCGTTTGGTTACATCCCGCTGACCCGTTTTGCGGCCCAGCAACTCTATGCACCAATACGTCTGGTCAAGGAACGACCGGGTATCGTGCGTGTTCCAGTCTCGCGGGAAGCCGTCGACATTTTTCATGGCGGCACAGTAGAGGCAGCACCCTTGGTGGCCTGGCGTGCCGGCGGTCTGTACGTCACCGCTATCAAGCTCACCAATCGCAGCGAACAATCTCAGACACTGGATCCGCGTCACCTGCGGGGAGCCTGGCTCGCAGCGACCTTTCAGCACCATCGCCTGTTACCCAAGGGCGATGAAGCTGACACTACCGCCGTCTACCTGATCTCGGCCCGGCCGTTTGACGTCTCCTTCTAGGTACTCCTATGGCGATCGCAACCTCCAACCGACTCCTGCCTTTGCTCGCCGGCGCCGTGGTACTGATGCTGGCCTTCGTCACCCTGAAGTCCTGTACCGGCGAGCCCGAAGACGCCCTCATTCTCGAGAGCGTGCCCCAGGCACCGGCGCCGGATGCGGATAGCCCCGCCGATACCATCAAGACGCTGACGGCCAACGTCGCGGCCATGACCACGGAAGTGCAGGCGTTGCGCAAGGACAACGACAATCTACGGCGCGAGAACCGCGAGTTGTTGTCTACCCGTCACCAGATCGAAGAGAACGTTGCGACCCGAGTCAAGCGCGAGCTGATCTCGCGGGAGAAGGACAAAGAAGCGCGCGAGCGGATCGATGCCGGCGTACTCTCCTCACTGACGGCACGCGTGGATGCGCTGTCCCAGTCATTAACCCAACGCGCTCCCACCCAGGGC
>CAMYJZ010000140.1 GCA_947258845.1 uncultured Ectothiorhodospiraceae bacterium
CGCAGCTCGAAATTGAGCGAGCTGTCACCAAAACCGCGGAACAACACCTTGGGCGGACCGACCTGATGACCATCGGTGATCACCAGCGGGTGTTCGGCGGCAACCTGGAGTAAAAGCTCGCGCACCTTCTCCACATCGGAACCATAGGCCACACCGACCGGGATCGTGACCCGCCCCCAGGGGTCGTGCAGCACCCAGTTGGTCACCTGGTTGGAGATCAGTTCCGAGTTGGGCACGATGACGTCGGCCCGGTCAAAGGTTTCAATCTGCGTCGAACGAATACTGATCTTGCGTACATAACCCTCGGTAGAACCCACGATAATCCAGTCACCGGTACGGATTGGCCGCTCGAACAGCAGAATAATGCCGGAGATGAAGTTGTTGACGATGTTCTGGAGTCCGAAACCGATACCCACCGAGAGTGCGCCGGCGATAATGGCCAGGTTGGTAAAGCTGAATCCGGCGAGCGAAAGGCCGATAATGGCGGCGAGGATCATCCCGACATAGCCGCTGATGGTGATGATGGCTTCCTTTGCCCCGTGGTCGAAACGCGACTTGGCAACCAGGCCGGGCAAGAGCTCGTTTCTGAACCAGCGTACTGTGGTGACCAGCAGCGCGAACACCGCGATACCCATGGCCCACTGCAGGGGGGCGATGTGAAGTGTGCCGATCTGTACACCCTCGGCGAGGGTCTCTCTGAGCCAGGACCAGATGGTATCGGAATAGCCCCACAGGCCGACCACGCTGACGGCCAAGGCAAGCCACAGGGTCAGGATTACCAGCAGTCTTAGCCAGATCAGGCCCGGGACCGGTTCCCCGGCCTGCAGGCTGAGTTTCTCCCGCATCTGCCGGCCCCAGCGATAGCGGCCTTCGTCCACGCCATCGAAAAACTCACGCGACAGGGTGCCGGTGACCCACACAATCAGGACCAGCAGTGCCGTTCCCAGCAGGCCCTTCAATAAATAGACGGACAAGTTGCGGAAACCCAGCAGTTCGCTGATCAGCGTAGCCAGCAGCAGGGCAATCAGAATTCCGCGTAGCCTGGTGTTGCAGAACGGTGCAGGCGCCCGGTGCAGGGATGAGACCAGCCACACCAGGATGGCAATCAGCACGGCCAGGTAAACGGCACGCGCGGCATACCATTGCTCATCCGGCACGGCCTCGTGGATCCCGGTATAAAAGACCATGATCGCGACCAGCCCCAGCAGCAGCAGGCCGTTCAGGTGCCGGGCAAGCGCCAGCGAATAGTCCCGGTCAATCTGCAGGAAATGACTGGCGGGTTTACAGGGATTGAGAAACGCCTGGACGCAGGTCAGGGCCGCAAGATAGATGAGGATACTTACCAGTAGACCGATCGCCGGCGGTATCGGAACCGTGGGCAGCTCGATGGCCAACCAGCCGGTCATGACAATGAGCATCAGAAAGACTGGCAGGCGCCTGGCCAGGCAGGCCTGCAGTGAGGCACCGAGGCCGGCCGTGATGTGGTCACCGCTAGGACGGCCGGCCCGAGATCGCAGCTGACGCCCCCACCAGAACCCGAGTCCCAGGGCGATAACGCTCACCATGGCCAGCACCAGCCAGCCCACGGGTTGAAGGTTCTTCAACTGCATGCGCTCGAGCAGGAAGGTCTCGATGCCCGTCAGCAGCTGGCGGGGTTGATACAGGCTCAGGGGTGAGATGTCCCAAAGCCTGGGACCACGTTCAAGCAGATAGCTTTTCTTGATGGCCTGCTGATGTGCCCTCATCTGGTCGGCATGCGCCCTTGCCTCCAGCTGGATGGCGCGGCAGGTGGCCAGCTGGGTTTCGTGCTCTTCCAGGCGTTGTTGTATTTCGGGACTGGGTGCCTTGGACTCGATAGCGGGCAGCGTCACGCTCTCACCCAGCACCTCCAGTCCCTGTTTAAGCTTTTCTATGTCAGCGGTTTGGGAATCAACGCATTTTTGTGCCCGGGCACGGACATCCGCAAGCACCCTGAGGTGGGCGTCGAAAAGTCCGGCATCGCCCGACCCGGCTTCGAAGGATGTCAGGGCCTGTTTCGACGCCGTAATGACGTCATTCGCCGTCTTGACCCAGTCTGACTCCGTTGTTGCCAAGGCCAATGCAGTGTACAACGTAAGCGCGAGGCCGATGCCCAGCAGGATACAGGTATGGAATGAGGTGCGATGTTTCATGTGGGTCTGCTCTACCTCCTGTTGCCTGCGAGCCGGTACATCTGTGCAGTTGAAATAC
>CAMYJZ010000141.1 GCA_947258845.1 uncultured Ectothiorhodospiraceae bacterium
ACCACCAGTACAGACCACTCACTGCTATAGCGTTCGATACTGGCCTCGATCAGGCCCTCGTCGATGCCACGTTCGCGCAGCTCGGCCCGAATCTTGTGCGGGCCGGAACCGCGCTGGTAACGCGAGTGGACAAAGGCCTCGGCAAAGCGCTCATCACTGAGCAGGTTGTCCTCGACCAGCCCGGCCAGGGCCTCGGCAACGACCGCCGCCTCGAAACCCTTTGCAACCAGCTTGGCCGCCAGTTCCTGCTCGCCATGTTCGCGGCGCGCCAGGCTGTCCATGGCAGCCTTGCGAACAGTTGCCGGCGTCTGGTCTGTATCAGGCCTCTGCTTCTTCAAGTGCCGCTTCGTCCTCGACAACCTTCGCGGGCTTGTCCAGCAACTCCGCACGGATCTTCGCCTCGATTTCACCGGCGATATCCGGGTTCTGCTTCAGGAATTCACGTACGTTGTCCTTGCCCTGGCCAATGCGGTCTTCCCCGTAGCTGTACCAGGCGCCGGATTTCTCGACGAAACCCAGTTGCACACCGATGTCGATCAGCTCGGCCTCGCGCGAAATGCCCTCACCGTAGAGGATCTGGAACTCGGCCTTCTTGAACGGCGGTGCCATCTTGTTTTTCACCACCTTGACGCGCGTCTCGTTACCGGTGATTTCGTCGCCCTTCTTGATGGCGCCGATACGACGGATATCGAGTCGCACAGAGGAATAGAATTTCAGCGCATTTCCGCCCGTGGTCGTTTCCGGGTTGCCGAACATGACGCCGATCTTCATGCGGATCTGGTTGATGAAGATCACCATGGTGTTGGAGCGCTTGATATTACCGGTCAGCTTGCGCAATGCCTGTGACATCAGGCGGGCCTGCAGGCCCATATGGGAATCACCCATGTCGCCCTCGATCTCGGCCTTCGGCGTCAGCGCCGCCACCGAGTCGACCACGACGACATCAATAGAACCGGAACGTACCAGCATGTCGGTAATTTCCAGTGCCTGCTCGCCGGTATCCGGCTGCGACACCAGCAACTCGTCAACGTTGACGCCGAGCTTTTCTGCATAGGTCGGGTCGAGTGCGTGCTCCGCATCGATGAAGGCAGCGGTACCGCCGGTCTTCTGCGCCTCGGCAATCACCTGCAATGTTAATGTCGTTTTACCCGACGATTCCGGACCGTAGATTTCAATCACGCGTCCGCGCGGCAGGCCACCGATACCGAGTGCGATATCGAGACCGAGTGAACCCGTGGAAATGGCATCGGCCGCACCGACCGCGGTGACATCACCCATGCGCATGACGGCGCCCGCCCTCTAGCGTCCAGCGCCGAAGTACCCGGTAACTGACACCATTTTCAGAATTGACTGACTGGACCAGGCAAAAACTGCTGACCGGCCAGTCAATGGCAGGTGCCTCTGCGGCCGGTAATGCCGCGCTGAACTTGCGCGCCAGCGTGATGTGCGCCTGGAAAGCACGCCGGTCCACTTGCAAACCACAGGCATCGAAGGCATCGCGAATAGTTGTCACCAGCGCCCACAGCTCATCCGGCATATGTGTTGGCCCCATCCACAGCAGGCGCTGCCGGTGCCAGTAGCCGAGGTGATCTATCCGTAATTGAAAAGGCTCGACCATCACGGTCTCGGCCTGTGCCTCGAGACAGCGACAGACCTCGCCGGTGACCGAGCCGGCAAAGCCCAGCGTCAGGTGAATGTTGTCGGCCGGCACCCGGCGAATACGCTTGCCCAGCAGGCTACTGGCATACCAGTCGCAGCGGAGGCGCACCGCATCCTCCGGCCACAGCGCGAAAAACAGGCGACGCGTGGATTCAGCCATCGCTGTACAGCTGAAGTAGTTGACTGAGCGCGTAGTGCACGGCGTTACGGCGCACTGCATCGCGATCGCCTTTGAAATGACAGGTCATGGCCTGGACGTCAGCACCGCGTTCCGCAAAGGCAAAGCAGACGGTCCCGACCGGCTTGCCAGGGCTGCCCCCGTCCGGGCCGGCGATGCCGCTGATGGCCACGGCAATATCCGCAGGGCTGTGCGACAGCACCCCCTGCGCCATTTCCCGCACGACAGCCTCGCTGACCGCGCCGTACTCCGACAGCGTGGCGGCATCGACACCGAGCATTTCCTGCTTGGCTTGATTGCTGTAGGTGACGAAGCCGCGCTCGAACCAGCCGGAGCTGCCGCTGATATCGGTCAGGCACTTGGCCAGCCAGCCGCCGGTGCAGGATTCAGCAACAGCAAGCTGCTTCTTGCTATGAAGCAACAACTTGGCGAGCCTTTGTGATAATTCAGTTAATTCGGTCATGGCATCTTTCCAGTTTAATTATCCGGTGTTCGCTGCCCTGCTTTGGATTACTGATTATCCATGTTCGCGGGCAAGCCCGCTCCTACATTGTTGCGGCCCACGATAATGTAGGAGCGGGCTTGCCCGCGAACCATGCCACCTCATCATCAACATCAACCATAACCCCACGCTGACGCGCTGCGAAAACCGCTCGCGTTCAGGTAAACTCCCCCGCCATGACCGCCACGCACACTCCCATGATGCAGCAATACCTGGGCATCAAGGCCGAGCACCCTGACATCCTGCTGTTTTATCGCATGGGCGACTTCTACGAGCTGTTCTTCGGCGATGCAAAACGCGCCGCATCACTCCTAGACATTACTTTAACTTCACGCGGTAAATCCAACGGGGACTCGATTCCCATGGCCGGTGTTCCGGTGCATGCGGTGGATCAATATCTCGGTCGACTGGTGCGCCAGGGCGAATCCGTGGCGATCTGTGAACAGGTCGGCGACGTCGCCACCGCCAAGGGGCCGGTCAGGCGCGAGGTGGTACGCATCGTCACACCCGGCACATTGACCGAAGAGGCCCTGCTGAATGACCGCCAGGACAACCTGCTGGTCGCCCTTCACAAGCGCGATGACGATTGGGGTATCGCCGCGCTGGATCTTTCGGCTGGACGATTCTGCGTACAGGAAGCCGCCGGTAACGAGGCGCTGCTGGGTGAACTCCAGCGCCTGCAACCGGCCGAGATAATTATTAACGAAGCCATCACGTTGCCGGCCGAACTTGCACAGGATCCTCGCCTGCGCAACCAGCCGGCCTGGTTTTTCGAGACCGACAGCGCACGCCGCCAGCTGAATGAACAATTCGGCACGCATGACCTGGCCGGGTTCGGCTGCGAGACATTGCCTGCCGCGATCGGTGCCGCCGGCGGCCTGTTGCAGTACGTCGCCAATACGCAGCGCACCGCCCTGCCGCATATCCGCGGGCTGGCCGTCGAGAACCGCAGCGACAGCCTGGTACTGGATGCCGCCACCCGCCGCAACCTGGAACTGGAACACTCCAGCACCGGCACCGATCAGCATACGCTGGTCGGCGTGCTCGACCGTACCGCCACGGCCATGGGCGGACGCCTGCTGCGGCGCTGGCTACACCGGCCATTACGTGACCACGC
>CAMYJZ010000142.1 GCA_947258845.1 uncultured Ectothiorhodospiraceae bacterium
AATGCCAGCATCCTGCCGTAATAATCATCCATTTTTTCCAGTACCCTGCGTTGCGCCCGCTGCCGTTGCTCGGAGCGGCGCTGGCAATGGTTTGTTACATATCTTCCCAGCCAGCCCGGCAAAGGGGATGGCGTCCTTCCATATCTAGCGGCAATCAACTGGACAAATTTAGCCATGAAATCCCGCATGACGCGGTCTTCCAGCGACAGGATCGACTCATAACTACCCGGCGCGCCCTGGCGGGCGGTGCGGCCGAACAGCTGCCGGTCGATACGCCGGGCGGTGTTGCGCTCGGCGGCGATTACGTGCAGGCCGCCGATCTCGTCCACAGCCGGTCCCAGCGGTATGTCGGTGCCACGACCCGCCATGTTGGTAGCAATAGTAATTGCGCCCGCCTGCCCGGCTTGTTCCACCAGCCCGGCTTCGTCGGCATCCTGGCGCGCATTCAGGATACGGTGTGCCAGCCCGGCCTCGGTCAGCAGGCTGCCAAGGTATTCACTGTCGCCGACACTGCGCGTACCGACGAGCACTGGCCGATGCTGCCGGTTCAATTCAACCAGGCGACCGACCACCTGTTGCCAGCGCGCGTCCGATGTTGCATAGACGCTGTCGCCCAGGTGTTGCAGGCGCGACGGTATGTGCGTCGGTATCTTGCGTACCCGCAGGCCGTAAACTGATTGCAACTCGCCGGCGGTTTCGCGCGCAGTACCGGTCATGCCGCACAGGTGCATATAACGTCTGAAGAAACGCTGGTAGCTGATGCGTGCCTGCACTTCGTTGGGCGGTGACGGCTCACAACCTTCTTTTATTTCGATCATCTGGTGCAGGCCGCGTTCCCACTTGCGGTCGCCCATAACCCGGCCGGTCAGGTCGTCGATAATCATGACCTCGCCGTCACGCACCAGGTATTCGCGATCACGCATATAGAGGAAGCGTGCGCACAGCGCCTGGACAACCAGCTCTTCCCTGCGCGCGCGCAATTTCCACTGGCCGCCATATGGTTGCGCGGCGGTTTCGATTTTTGTTTTGCCTGCCTCGGTTAACGTGATACTGCGCCGACTTTCATCGAGCTGGAAGTCAGTATCCATGACCAGCGCATTCGCCATTTCACAGGCCTGCCGGTAGAGATCGTTTTCGGCCTCGCAGGACAGGCCGCCTTGCGTAAGTATCAAGGGCGTACCGGCCTCGTCAACCAGCACGCTGTCTGCCTCGTCGACGATAGCAAAACACAGGCCACGCATCATCACACTGTCGATTCGGGATGTATTCCCACCCAGCTTCTCGGCCTGCAGGGACAGCCTGCCGCCGGCGTTCCGCATCTGCACACGATCACGCAGGTAATCGAATGCCAGTTGCTTGTTGGTGCAATAGGTGATGTCGGCTGCATAGGCAGCACGGCGCGCATCATCTGTCATACCTTCTTCGATAGTACCGACGGTGAGACCGAGAAATTCGTACAACGGCGACATCTTTTCGGCATCACGCGCGGCCAGGTAATCATTGACAGTGATGACATGCACGGGAATACCGGCAAGGGCTGCGGTCGCGGCCGGCAGCGATGCCATCAGTGTCTTGCCCTCGCCGGTTTCCATTTCGGCGAGCATGCCGTCCGTCAATACCCGCCCGCCCATCAGCTGCACGTCATGGTGACGCATGCCCAGCGTTCGGCCACTCGCTTCGCGAATAATGGCAAACGCCATGGTTATATGAAGCCCGGTGAGTCCCTCGCTGTGCAACAACTGGCTGCATGCACGTGCCTGGTATTGCAGTTCAAAATCACTCATGCTCAAAAGGCGTTCACCCGCCTGCTCAACATCACGGATAAACTGCGTCATTGGCTTGCGCATCTTCCTGAATCGCGCACCCGCAAACTCCTGAAGACGTCCGTATGTTGCCTCCAGCCAGTTCGGCGGTTCCTGCACACGTTCCGGATAGAAGCCGAGACGAATACCCGGTCGCAGTGTCATGTTGCGTACGTTCTTCATGATCTTATGCCAGGCCTATACGCCGAAGTCGCGCATGAACAACTGCTTCAGTGAGCGTTTCCACTGCCATGCCAGGGGTTCGGAGCCGTGCTCGAAACGCACGTACACGCGCTGCCCGTAATAGTTCGAGGGAAAATCATCCGTCAGCTCCAGTTCGACCTGGAACATCGAGTCTATTGTTCGCACACCGGACTTGTCAGACGGGTCTACCGCTATCTTGCCACC
>CAMYJZ010000143.1 GCA_947258845.1 uncultured Ectothiorhodospiraceae bacterium
GCATGCCACGGCGAATCGGAGTTTTCTGCATCCTGATAGGGACGCCCCAGTAACTTTCCTTTAGCTTTAACAGCACCGCGCGCCCGCTTCAGTCCGATAGCGGAGGCTGCGCCGAGGTGTCTTCTTGTGGTCTGTCGAGCCACTCCATGAAGAGCTGGTAGCCGACGGCAAGCAGCACCGCACCCACGAACAATCCGACAATTCCACTAGACACCATGCCGCCCAGGGCGCCGAGCAGGATGACCGGCATCGGCGCGTCCACGCCCCGACCGAGCAGCAGCGGCTTGAGCACGTTGTCCGCCAGGCCGGCCAGCAGCAGATAGATGGTGTAGACGACGTTGCTGGTGGTGGAGGCGTCGCCAGCCCACCATAGGTACGCGATCACCGGAATCGATACGATGGCGGCCGGCAGCTGCACAATTCCGACAAGCACGACGATGAGCGCCAGCAACCCGGCCGCCGGGATCCCGGCGAGAAAAAAACCCACCCCCAGAAGCAAGCCCTGGATACAGGCCACGCCAATCACACCGCTGGCGACGGAGCGGATGGTGGCAATAGAGAGGCTAGTCAACCGCGGGCCTCTGACCGGTCCCGTCACGCGCTCGAGCATGCGCTGCATGGTCCGGCCTCCGGATTCACCGTAGGTCAGCACGATTCCGGCGACGATCAGGGCGCCAAGAAACACCAACAGGCCACCTGCGGTATTCCTTACGACGGACAGAATGTACGTTGCGAGCCGCTTGAGTTGCGGCTGAATCTGCTCCAGGTAAGCAGGCAGATCGTTGGCGGCCGCGGTCCAGGCGGCGTGGACCTTGTTGCCGATGATCGGCCAGTCCGCTACCGCAGCAGCCGGTGGTTCAATGGTAATTGCGTTGTTTTCGATCGCGACGTAGACGCCGTGCAGATGGGTTGCGAAAGAGCTGCCGAGCATCACGGTGGGCACGCCGATGAGCAACAATCCAGCCACCACCAGCAGGGTTGCGGCATGGCCTCCCCGTCCCCCGAGTCTTTGTGAAGTGCGCTGGTACACCGGGTGAAGCGCAATCGCGAGGATCAGCGCCCACAGAATCAGAGGAATAAAGGGAGCAATAATCCGGACGCACATAACCACCAGCAAAGCGATCAGGGCGATACGAATAATGTCGTCCACTAACCTTTTCGGCAGAACCTTCTCGATTGCCGTCTCGTCAACCTGTGCCAAATGTTTTCTCCCCGGACCGGCACGCCACGGTAAAAAGGGACCGTGGCGAAGGCGGGTCATGGTACGTCAAATAACGGCAGGCGGTTAAGACGCCGTTAACGCGGCTCCCGGCGTCCGAAGGAAAAGCGTGCCGTGTCATGGCGCGACCGGGGGCCACGCAGGGTTCTCTTCCCGGCCGAAAAACTCACCAAAATGCGCCGACCGAGGCCAACGTGTCCTGCATCCGAGTACGCGGTAGCGCTTTCGATACACGCCCCGTTAGACGCTGTTGCCGCCTCAGAACCAGCCCGGTCTTCGCTAGCCGTGGGACCTGGCGATCCGTGGTATTCATAATGAGAGTCTGGGGGAGGGGATCGCGTCTACCTGGCCATTACCCGCCAGGCAACCAAAGTCGACTCGGGGCTACACGTTCGATCATCGCCACCCCGTCCAGGTGGTGAGCCTGCTGGCTTCTAGGGAACGCTCTCAGGGGTAAGGATTCGTCCCACCGTCGGATAGACGCTTCGCGGCTGCCGAGATACCGCAACTGGCTGGAGGTATATCTACGGCTTCCAAAGACCAGAGTCGGGGTGCGGCTTCGGGCACTCGGGGAGGTAACTAACTGAATTGAATTTGGCTTCTGAGTCCGGGCGGGACCGCTGGGATGAGGTTCCCCCTGATGCTCCAGCTACCAGGAGTCACCGCATTGAGAAACACAGGGTCGGAACCGCCTGTCGAGCCTATCCGCCGTCCGCTCCAACACGCTTGACCTTGCGCAGTTACTGCCTTACCTTTTGATAAGGAAAGGTCTAGAGAGTAAGGAATATGCAAGCCACGATCACCAGCAAAGGCCAGGTGACGATTCCAAAGGCGGTCCGGGACCGGCTGCATCTCAGCCCCGGAGACCGGATCGAGTTCCTCGTCGATGAGGATGG
>CAMYJZ010000144.1 GCA_947258845.1 uncultured Ectothiorhodospiraceae bacterium
CGGTGCCGGACTCACCGCTGATATAGACCGGGGCCTGGCTGCGCGCGAGCTTCCCGATGGTGGAGCGGATGTGGCACATGACCTGCGACTCCCCCAGCAGGGACTCGCGGCTGCGCCGGTCGTGTTTCGGGTAATCGTCACTCAGCTTCAACACGCTGTTGATCAGGTTGCGCAGCACCTGCAGGTCGACCGGCTTGGAGATGAAGTCGAAGGCACCGGCCTTGAGCGCCTCGACGGCGGACTCCATGTTGCCATAGGCGGTGATCACGGCGGCCGGGATGTTCAGCTCCTGTTGCTGGATATGCCGGACCAGGTCGATGCCGTTGCCATCCGGCAGGCGCATGTCGGTCAGGCAGATGTCAAAGCGCTGTTTGGTCAGCCAGACCTTCGCCTCGGCCAGATCGGCCGCGCTGCGGGTATCGATATTCATGCGCCCGAGAGTCAGTTCGAGCAGTTCACGGATATCGGGTTCGTCATCGACGATCAGTGCCAGGTGGTTGTTCATTGGTTATCAATCATGCAATGGCCGAAACAGCACTCGCTTTGTTTTCAGGGAAGCTGATGCGGAAACAGCTGCCACCCCCGGGAGCCGGATGATAGCTCAGGCGTGCGTTGTTGATCCCGCAGATCTCGCGCGCCAGATAGAGACCCAGTCCGGTGCCGCTGCTACTGGTGGTATAAAAAGGTTCGAAAATCTGGTCTGTCGAGTCGGCTGCAATCCCCGGGCCGTTGTCGATGATATCAAGCTGCGGCGTTGCGGGTAAATTGGGTGTGCCCGGCAGCGTTGCCTGCAACTGTAAGCGGACGTCCCCGTTATTATCGCTCCCGTGGATGAGGGCATTCTGGCACAGGTTCCAAACGACCTGGTGCAGCTGGCTGGGGTCCATCCAGGCGGTGATATCCCGTGGCGTGACCGATGCGCTCAGCTGGTTTGCCGTGCAGGCGCCGCTATGGATGAATTCGTCGGTGAACTTGGCCAGCCAGGTATTGAGTTCGATGAGTTGAGGTACCGAGGCACCGGGACGCGACAGCTGAAGTATGTTCTCGACAATGGTATTCACGCGCCGCGTTTGCTCGCCGATTATCGTCATCAGGCGCTGGTCATCCTTGCCGAACGCATCCGACTCATTCAATAGCTGGGCGGCATGACTGATGGCGCCGAGGGGGTTGCGGATCTCATGGGCGATACTGGCCGTCAGGCGGCCGAGCGAGGCCAGTTTCATCTGCTGTGCCTGGGCGTCCATGACAGTCATGTCTTCCAGGAAAATCAGCGCGCCCTGGCCCTCGGGGGTATCGAGCGGGGTGAAGTGCGGCAGTATCCGGGGGCCGCTGGATGCGGAATCAAACGCGGCTATTTCCTTGCCGGGAGCACGCTTCCAGTCGAGCAGCTGCTCGTTAAGCGCCGGCGCCAGTTTTGCCAGGGGGTGGTTTACGCAGTTATACGGCGTGTCCAGCAGCTTGCGCGCGGTGGCATTGATCAGCCGGATGCGATGCAGGTGGTCGGTCACGATAATGCCGGCCTGCAGGCGCTGCACGATGTGTTCATTCAGTTTTGACAGGTTGGCGACATCGATGCCGCGGCGCCGGGCGAGGGCCTCCGACTCGCGCACCCGGCGGGCCATGAAGTAGGCCAGGCTTGTGGTGGCGAACAGGGCAATCCCCAGCAGCCCGGACTGGGTGTAGCCGATGCTGCGCGGCAGTTCCAGCAGTTGGATGCTGTAGAACTGTTCAACAATCATTGCCATGGTCGCCACCGCGGCGAACAGGAAGGCGATACGCCCCGCGACCAGCAGGCTGCCCGCGGCCACGGCAATAATCAGCAGGATGCCCAGGCCACTGGCCAGGCCGCCGCTGGCATGGGTCAGCAGGGTGATGACGATGATGTCGACCAGGATCTGGAAGGTGGCCTGGAACTCATAGCGGGGGCGTCGCAGGCGCGCCATGAAACCCGTGAGCAGGGCGAAGCCGACATAAAAGAAGCAGGTAAGGGTATACAGGACCGGTCGGTACTCGCCGAAGGTGATGTTCTCGGGGATGCTATAGAACAGGACAATCAGCAGGCTGGCGAGGATCAGCCGGTAGAAGGTCAGCAGTCGTAACGGTTTCCAG
>CAMYJZ010000145.1 GCA_947258845.1 uncultured Ectothiorhodospiraceae bacterium
AGCTTGTGGATGGGTGTGTACTGAGGCTCGCCCGTTTCGGTGTAGAACAGGCAGGCCTCGGCACACAGGCCGCAATGCACACAGCTGTTGAAGAAGGCGGCAACCGGGGCATCGACCTGCTCCCTGAGGGCGTTGACACCGCGTTCCAGTGAAGCTCCCTTCATGAGCGTACCCCCCGGTAACCCGCAATGGCACCGTTGTACCAGCGCGCCATGAACAGGGTGAAGGCGTGCATGAGCTTGGTGAACGGGAAGGTCACCATCAACAGCTCGACGCTGAGGATGTGGATGGCCAGCAGCATCGGCGGCGTCAGCCCGATGCGGTGGAAGGCGAGGTAGCCGGTGATCAGCGGCAGGATGGTCACCAGCCAGACGAAGTAGTCCTGGAAACCGGACAGGTAACGCTGCACCGGGCTTCTCAGGCGGTAAACCAGCACCGCCAGCAGCGTGATAATAGTCACCACGGTGGTGGCATCGATAATGGTCGTGGGCAGCGCCGGCCAGCCAACGCCGAACACGTCGCGGATCAACAGTATGTGCGGCGCATACAGGAAGATGGTGACGAACAGGCCGATATGAAACACATAACCGGCCACCACGGTAAAGGTCGAGCGCTGCAGGGTGCCGCGATCGGGCCACATGCGGGTAAGGATGGTGCGCAGGCCGCCGGCCATCGCGGAACCGCGGGCATCGGCGAGGTTCGGCTTCCTGCCCAGCAACAGCACTTCCAGCAAGCGCACTACGATGCCGATCACGAACACCAGGGTGGCCACCTGGAAGGCGGGGCCGCGCACCCACATGAGGAACTCGGTCTCCGTCATTGTCCGTCCCTCTTCTTTAGGTCGTCGATGCCGACCGGCTGGTGTGCCTTCACCGCGCGCGTTTTGCGCGCCTTGTTGAGCGCGCCCAGGGCCACGCCGGCGGCGGCACCGGCGGCGGCGCCGTAGACCAGGGTCGCGCCGATGTCCGCGGTGGGTGTCGAGAGCGGCTTGTAGAAGCCGCCGCTGTCCCAGAAATCCGGCTCCGAACAGCCCAGGCAGGGGTGGCCCGACTGGATCGGGAAACTGGTGCCGGAATTCCACTTGGCGGTGGCGCAGGCATTGAAGCTGGTCGGCCCCTTGCAGCCCAGCTTGTACAGGCACCAGCCCTTTTTGGCGCCCTCGTCGTCGAAGGTCTCGGCAAACAGCCCCTTGTCGTAAAACGGCCGCCGGTAGCAGCGGTCGTGGATGCTCTGGCCGAAGAACGCCCTGGGGCGGCCCAGTTCATCCAGGGCCGGGAGGGTCCCGAAGGTCAGGAAATGGGTCAGCACGCCGCTGATGACCACCGGGATGGGCGGACAGCCCGACACGTTGATAATCGGCTTGTCGGTGACCAGCTCGGACACCGCCACGGCACCGGTAGGATTGGGGCGGGCATGCGGGATACCACCGAATGCGGCACAGGTCCCGACCGAGATAATGGCGGCCGCCCCCCGGGCGGTCTCCATCAGCATGTCGCGGTTGCTGATGCCGGCGATGGTGGAATAGCCGGGATTCGCCGTGGGAATGGAACCGTCCACGACCACCAGGTAGTTGCCGAAGTTCTCTTCCATGGCCGCCATGCGCGCCGCCTCCGCGGCCTGACCGGAGGCGGCCTGCAGGGTGTGATGATAGTCCAGCGAAATGGCATCGAAGATCAGCCCCTCGACGGTGGGGGAATGGGAGCGCGTCAGTGACTCGGTACAGCCGGTGCATTCCTGGAACGACAGCCAGATTACGGACGGCCGCCGGGACTGTTCCAGCGCCTGTGCGACGGCCGGTATCATGGCGGGTGGCAGCGCCATCAGGGATGCCGTGGAAGCACAGAACTTCAGGAAACTGCGTCGGGAGATACCGCGCCGCTGCAGGGCCTCTATCAGGGTCTCGTCCTTTGCCATGGCCGCCTCCGTATACTTATCAACCTAAATCTAGTTCAGCCAGCTTGTGCTGCAAGTTCTCAAACCCCGCGCGCACGTCATCCGCCTGTGCCTTGAGGATAGCCGGCATGTCGGTCACCTCGATGAAGCGGCCCATGATTTCGCGATCCGCGTTGTAATGCGT
>CAMYJZ010000146.1 GCA_947258845.1 uncultured Ectothiorhodospiraceae bacterium
GTGACCATAAACACTTACCGAAGGAGTAAGCACCATGAGAGATCTGAATTACCAACTCAAACAACTCTGTCACCGTAACCGGGATGGCAGTTATGCAACGCAAGCCAGGCGCATGCATCACCTGATGCTGATTGCCAACCAGTTGTATGTCCTGGGCTACCACAAGATGCAGGCGCGTTCGTTGAGGCCTAAACACGTCGAGGCGCTGGTGAAGGACTGGCTACGCCAGGATCTGGCCATCGGGACGATCAAGAACCGCATGGCGATCCTGCGCTGGTGGGCGGAGAAAGTAAACAAGCAGAACGTCGTGGCCCGGTCCAATGACTTTTACGGAATTCCGGACCGGCAGTTTGTTACGAACGACTCGAAGGCGAGGGAAGTCACGACGCAGCAACTGGACAGGATCACCGATCCGCACGTACGTATGAGCCTCGAATTGCAGCAGGCCTTTGGGCTGCGCCGGGAAGAGGCCATCAAGTTCAGCCCGGACTTCGCTGATCGGGGAGATCACATCGTCCTGAAGTCCACCTGGACGAAGGGCGGTAAGGAACGGATGGTGCCGGTTCGCAGCAACGAACAGCGCGCCGTGCTCAATCGTGCGCATCAACTTGCGTGCAAGGGCGCGCTGATCCCGGCCGAGCGCAATTACGTCCAGCAGCTGCGTGTCTATGAACGGCAGACCGCCAATGCCGGGCTCTCCAAGCTCCATGGTCTGCGCCATGCCTACGCCCAGACCCGCTATGAAGAACTGACCGGCTGGAAGTCCCCGGCCGCCGGCGGACCGGTCGCCAAGGTGCTCAGCCCTGGCCAGAAGGTAATGGATCGTCACGCCCGTCGTACCGTCAGCCTGGAGCTGGGGCACATCCGCGAGCAGATCACGAGTGTGTATTTGGGTCGATAAGCCGGAAACGGCGCACCGGGCTGGCAGGGTTTTCCGTTTTCAGCCTGCAGAGGCTTTGTCAGGATGCCGGCCAGGTTGAATCACGTACCGAGGTCCGTCATGAAGCGCTCCATTTATCACCCGACGCATCCAGCCACTGCCAGCGCGATCTGTTTCGCCGGTTTCTGTGCCGTGGCCAGCGTCAACCTGCCTGCGAACGATATCCAGGTTGGCCGCTATTCGCTGTTTGCCGCGATACCCACCGAAGCCCAGGCCGATCCGCTGCAGGCGACGGTCACGGTGCAGTTTCCGGAAAGGGTACAAACTGTAGGTGATGCTGTCAGGCATGCACTGACCCAGAGTGGTTTCCGTCTTGCCGGTTCCGAGGTGCTGTCGCCGGATACGACCTACTTATTTGCCTTGCCGCTGCCGGAAGTGCACCGGCAGCTAGGGCCCATGTCCCTGCAGCAGGCGCTGGAAACCCTGGCCGGACCGGCATTCCAGCTGGTCGAAGATCCGGTGCACCGGCTGGTGGCGTTTGAGCGCTGCGCACCGGCAGTGAGGTAACGCCCATGGAAATCGTACTGAGCATCTTGCTGCTCTTCGGAGTCTTCACATTAGGGACGGTCACGACCGATGATGTCAAACACGAGACACACACGGTACAAAGTGAGACCGTGAACAGTGAACATCCTGCCGGGCAGTCCATCGATGCTGATCAGCTGTCTCCGTGTCCGGTACATGGAGCGATGCGGCCGCATCGGGATCTGACAGCCCTGCCGTCCCAGGCAGCGCCTCAGACAACGACGGATGAAGCGGACGATGCGGTGGAGTTCAGTTGGGATGACTAGCCGTCGCCGATTCACCATGCTGGGTCTGATATTTATCATCACGGCGCCGGTACAGGCCAACAGCCTTGATGCTCCCTCGGTTGCCACGACCGGAACCACCACCGCTTCTGAGCAATACAGTCACCTGTCCGACTCGGAACGTACCCGCGCCCGGAGTTGGAACCTGTCGGAGACAGAATGGCTGCGCTACCGGCAGTTGATGGGTGGGGTGCGTGGCAGTATCAGCCCGGCGACGATCTCACCTATCGAGGTATTGGGCATCCATGCGCGGGATGAGTCGGAACGGCAGCGCTATGCCGAGCGTTGGGCGCAAATCATGCATGAGGATGCCGAGCGCATCCTG
>CAMYJZ010000147.1 GCA_947258845.1 uncultured Ectothiorhodospiraceae bacterium
CAGGATGCGCTCGGCATCCTCATGCATGATTTGCGCCCAACGCTCGGCATAGCGCTGCCGTTCCGACTCATCCCGCGCATGGATGCCCAATACCTCGATCGGTGAGATCGTCTCCGGGCTGATACTGCCACGTACCCCGCCCATCAACTGCCGGTAGCGCTGCCATTCCGTCTCCGACAGGTTCCAGCTTCGGGCGCGGACACGTTCCGATTCGGACAGGCGACTGTTTGTCTCCTTGGTAACGGCGGTTCCGGTCGTGGCAATCGAGGAGGTATCGAGGGTGTCGGCCTGTACCGGCGCCGCCATGGCGAGCATCAGGCCCAGCACGGTGAATCGGCAACAACTATTCATCCCAGCTGAACTCCGCCGCATAGTCTCCTTCATGCGTCGTTGTCTGAGGTGCTGGCTGGGACGGCAGGACTGTCAGATCCCGATACGGTCGCGTCGCTCCGTGCACCGGACACGGGAGCAACTGATCAGCATCGATGGACTGCCCGGCAGGTTGTTCACTGCTCATGGACTCACTTTGTTCCGTGTGTGTCTCGTGTCTGACGTCATCGGTCGTGACCGTCCCCAATGTGAAGACTCCGAAGAGCAATAGGATGCCCAGTACGATTTCCATGGACGTTACCTCGCCGCCGGTGCACAGCGATCAAACGCCACCAGCCGGTGCACCGGATCCTCGACCAGCTGGAATGCCGGTCCGGCCAGGGTTTCCAACGCCTGCTGCAAGGACATGGGTCCCAGCTGCCGGTGCACTTCCGGCAATGGCAGGGCAAACAAGTAGGTTGTCTCCGGCGTAAGCATCTCGGATCCGGCGAGCCGGAAACCACTCTGTGCCAGTGCATGCCGGACAGCTTCACCTACGGTCCATACCGTCTCCGGGAACTGCATTACGACCGTGGCCTGCAGCGGATCAGCCTGGGCTACGGTCGGGGTGGCGGCATACAGCGAGTAGCGGCCAACCTGAATATCGTTCGCCGGCAGGTTGACGCTGGCCACGGCACAGAAACCGGCGAAACAGATCGCGCTGGCAGTGGCCGGATGCGTCGGGTGATAAAGGGAGCGCTTCATGACGGACCTCGGTACGTGGTTCAACCTGGCCGGCATCCTGACAAAGCCTCTACAGGTTGAAAATGGAAAACCCTGCCAGCCCGGTGCGCCGTTTCCAAATCATCGACCCAGGTAAACACTCGTGATCTGCTCGCGGATGTGCCCTAATTCGAGGCTGATTGTGCGACGGGCGTGACGGTCCAGGACCTTCTGGCCGGGACTCAGCACTTTGGCGACCGGTCCGCCGGCGGCCGGTGACTTCCAGCTGGTCAGCTCTTCGTAGCGGGTCTGGGCGTAGGCATGGCGCAGACCATGGAGCTTGGAGAGCCCGGCATTCGCGGTCTGTCGTTCATAGACACGCAGCTGCTGGACATAATTACGCACGGCCGGGATCAGCGCGCCCTTGCACGCGAGACGGTGCGCCCGATCCAGCACGGCGCGCTGTTCGTCACCGCGAACCGGCACCGTCCGCTCCTTACCGCCCTTCGTCCAGGTGGACTTCAGGACAATATGATCTCCCCGATCCGCAAAGTCCGGGCTGAACTTGATGGCCTCTTCCCGACGCAGCCCAAAGGCCTGCTGTAGTTCGAGGCTCATACGCACGTGTGGATCGCTGATCCTGTCCAGTTGCTGCGCCGTGACTTCCCTGGCCTTCGAATCATTCGTGACAAACTGCCGGTCCGGAATTCCGTAAAAGTCATTGGACCGGGCCACGACGTTCTGCTTGTTCACTTTCTCCGCCCACCACCTCAGGATCGCCATGCGGTTCTTGATCGTCCCGATGGCGAGATCCTGGTGCAGCCAGTACTTGACAAGCGCCTCGACGTGCTTGGGCTTCAATGAACGCGCCTGCATCTTGTGATAGCCCAGGGCATACAACTGGTTGGCGATCAGCATCAGGTGATGCATGCGCCGGGCTTGTGTTGCATAACTGCCATCCCGGTTACGGTGACAGAGTTGTTTGAGTTGGTAATTCAGATCTCTCATGGTGCTTACTCCTTCGGTAAGTGTTTATGGTCAC
>CAMYJZ010000148.1 GCA_947258845.1 uncultured Ectothiorhodospiraceae bacterium
ACAGCACACGGGTGCTGGTGGTCGGTGCCGGGCGTGCCGGAGAGATGCTGGTCCGGGATGCCCTGCGCGATCCGGGCCGCAGCCTGCAACCCATCGGTTTTGTCGATGACCAGAACAAACGCCTGGGCCTGGATATCCACGGTATCCGGGTCCTCGGGGCCAGTGACGACATCCCCCGACTGACAACCGAACTCGGCGTGGAACTCATCCTGCTGGCCGTACCATCGGCAAGCTCGGCACAACTGCGCCACATGGTCGAATTGTGCGAGCAATCCGGGGTGCCGTTCCGCACCCTGCCGTGCATGGCGGACCTGGTCGCCGGGCGCGTCAGCATCAATGCCCTGCGCGAGGTCTCCATCGAGGACCTGCTGGGCAGGGACCCGGTGACGCTGGATCTACAGGCGATCAGGTCCGAACTCAGCGGTAAATGTGTATTGATCAGTGGCGCAGGCGGTTCGATCGGCACCGAACTCTGCCGCCAGGTGGCACGCCTGGCCCCGAGCAGACTGGTACTGCTGGAAAACAGCGAATACAACCTCTACTGCATCGAGGGTGAACTTCGCCATAAGTTCCCGGGCATCGATCTTCACGCCGTACTGGGCAGCGCAACCGACGCGGCCGCAGTCAATCACCTGTTCAGGGCCACCCGCCCCGAGGTGGTCTATCATGCGGCGGCCTACAAGCACGTCCCCATGCTGGAGACGCAAGTGCGCGAGGCGGTCTACAACAACGTTGTCGGTACCCGGATCATGGCCCAGGCGGCCGACCAGCACGGCGCGGATGCCTTTGTGCTGATCTCCACCGACAAGGCCGTGAATCCCGCCAACATCATGGGGGCCAGCAAGCGCACCGCGGAGATCTACTGCCAGAACCTCAACGGCCAGTCCGACACCCGTTATGCCACGGTCCGCTTCGGCAATGTGCTCGACTCGGCCGGCAGCGTGGTGCCCCTGTTCCGTTCCCAGATCGAGGCCGGCGGCCCGGTCACGGTGACGCACCCCAAGATGACCCGCTATTTCATGACCATCCCCGAGGCCTCCCAGTTAATCCTGCAGGCAGAATCCATGAGCAAGGGTGGCGAGATCTATGTGCTGGACATGGGTGAGCCAGTCAGGATCGCCTACCTCGCCGAGCAGATGATTCGGCTGTCCGGAAAGGAACCCGGAAAGGATATCCAGATCGTCTATACCGCACTGCGTCCGGGAGAAAAGCTCTACGAGGAACTGTTCCACAAGAAGGAGAAACTGTTAACCACGCAACACGAAAAGATTCTGCTGGCAAGCCACCGGCCGATCGCGTGGGACGGGCTCAACAAGAAAATGGACGCCATCGAAGTCGCCTGCGAACAATTCGACGAAGCCGTACTGCTCAAACTGATCGATTCGCTGGTGCCCGAAATGCAACGGCCGAGTACCGAGAGTCCTGACAATGTCATCCAGTTGAACCTGGATCAGGGGAAGCTGGCCTGAATAATTTCAGATGACAGGAATTGATGGACCTGCTGCGCCTGGCGCATCGCAAGATGAAGCCTGGCTGAACAGTCATTCCTGGCGCAGCCTCGCGAAGACCCGAAATCCAGAAATTATCTTCCTGTGGCCAGACTGGATTCCGGCTTGCGCCGGAATGACATGACATACGCCAGGGAAACGCTGATTAATCCGTCATTGCGAGAAACAAAGTGACGAAGCAATCTGTAACTGATTAGCCGTACTACCAAGAGATTGCTTCGCTATGCTCGCAATGACGTGGCGCATCAATTTATCAGCGCTCTCCCATTCATGGGAGAGGGAATCGCTCAAACCACGCTCAACCACTCCTGGTATTCACCCAGCCGGCCGTGCACCAGGTCGAAATACTGTGACTGCAGGCGCTCGGTGACCGGGCCGCGGCCTCCGTGGCCGATCGCGCGGTCGTCCACCTCCCGAATCGGGGTCACCTCGGCCGCGGTGCCGGTGAAGAAGGCCTCGTCGGCCAGGTAGACCTCGTCGCGGGTGATGCGCTTCTCGCGCACGCTCAGACCCTCGGCCTCGGCCAGTTTGATG
>CAMYJZ010000149.1 GCA_947258845.1 uncultured Ectothiorhodospiraceae bacterium
AGCATGGGCGGAGTCAGCCCGATACGGTGGAAGGCCAGGTAACCGGTGATCAACGGCAGGATAGTCACCAGCCAGACGAAATAGTCCTGGAAACCGGAAAGGAAACGCTGCACCGGGCTTCTCAGGCGGTATATCAGTACCGCCAACAGCGTAATAATCGTCACCACGGTGGTGGCATCGATGATGGTGGTGGGCAGCGCCGGCCAGCCAACACCGAACACATCGCGGATCAGCAGGATGTGCGGTGCATACAGGAAGATGGTGACGAACAGGCCGATGTGAAACACATAACCGGCCACCACGGTGAAGGTCGAGCGCTGCAGGGTGCCGCGGTCGGGCCACATGCGGGTGAGTATGGTGCGCAAACCGCCCACCGTGGCCGAGCCGCGCGCCTCGGCCAGGTTCGCCTTCCTGCCCAGCAGCAGGATCTCCAGCAGGCGCACGATGACTCCAATAGCAAATACCAGGGTGGCCACCTGGAAGGCCGGCCCGCGTACCCACATCAGGAACTCGACCTCGGTCATTGCCCGCCCCCCTTCTCCAGGTCATCCACCGTAACCGGCTCATGGGCCTGTTGCGCGCGTCGCTTGCGGGCCTGGTTGAGTGCGCCCAGGGCTACGCCGGCAGCAGCACCGGCGGCTGCGCCGTAGACCAGGGTCGCGCCGATATCCTCGGTGGGCGTCGAGAGCGGCTTGTAGAAACCTCCGCTGTCCCAGAAATCCGGCTCCGAACAACCCAGGCAGGGATGACCCGACTGGATCGGGAAACTGGTGCCCGAATTCCACTTGGCCGTGGCACAGGCATTGAAACTGGTCGGCCCCTTGCAACCCAGCTTGTACAGGCACCAGCCCTTTTTGGCGCCCTCGTCGTCGAAGCTCTCGGCGAACAGCCCCTTGTCATAGAACGGCCGCCGGTAGCAGCGGTCGTGGATGCTCTGGCCGAAGAAGGCCAGTGGGCGGCCCAGCTCATCCAGCGCCGGAAGGGTCCCGAAGGTCAGGAAATGGGTCAGCACACCGCTTATGACGACCGGGATCGGCGGACAACCCGAGATATTGATGATGGGCTTGTCGGTGACCAGGTCGGATACCGCCACGGCGCCGGTCGGGTTGGGGCGGGCATGCGGGATACCGCCGAAGGCGGCACAGGTGCCAACCGAGATAATGGCGGCCGCGCCCCTGGCGGTCTCCAGCAGCATGTCGCGGTTGCTGATACCCGCAATGGTGGAATAGCCGGGATTTGCCGTGGGGATGGAACCGTCCACCACCACCAGGTAATTGCCGTGGTTCTCTTCCATGGCCGCCATGCGCGCCGCCTCCGCGGCATGGCCGGAGGCGGCCTGCAGGGTGTGGTGATAGTCCAGCGAAATGGCATCGAAGATCAGCCCCTCTACGGTCGGGGAATGGGAACGCGTCAATGACTCGGTACAGCCGGTGCATTCCTGGAACGACAGCCAGATGACGGACGGTCGCCGGGCCTGCTCCAGCGCCTGCGCGACGGCCGGAATCATGGCCGGCGGCAGTGCCATCAGGGATGCCGTGGAGGCGCAGAATTTCAGGAAGCTGCGCCGCGAGATACCGCGCCGCTGCAGTGTTTCCAACAGGGTTTCGTCCTTTGCCATGGCTGCCTCCGAACACCTATCGATTTAAATCTAGTTCAGCCAGTTTGTACTGCAAGTTCTCAAGCCCCGCGCGCACATCATCCGCCTGAGACTTGAGAATCGCCGGCATATCGGTCACCTCGATGAAACGACCCATGATTTCGCCCTCCGCGTTGTAATGGGTGACCAGCCATACGCCGGGGTAACGGGTTTCCTGGATCTCACTCGGCCCCAGCGCCGACAGCCGCGCCTGCACCTCGCCCTCCCCGAGCAGGCGAATGAGTTTCTCATCCTCGCCGGGCGCCATGGGGAGGCTGCGCAGGTCGATCATGGCCGGCGTGCCGCTGTCCAGCCAGTGCAGCAGGGCGTGCCTGATTTCATGCAGCAGCGGCAATACGTTCCCGGTGTGGACCGCGCGCGACCCGCATTCGCTATCAC
>CAMYJZ010000150.1 GCA_947258845.1 uncultured Ectothiorhodospiraceae bacterium
GGCGCACCGGTGGTGCCGTTCTTCCAGAAACGGCTGCCCGGCGCGGCCGGTTACCAGTTGACCCTCTACCCGGCCCTGGAGGATTTCCCCAGCGACGATGTCGTGAATGACACCCGGCGCATCAACGAAATCATCGAGGCGCGCATCCGGGAAACCCCGGAGCAATACCTCTGGGCG
Source organism: uncultured Ectothiorhodospiraceae bacterium (assembly GCA_947258845.1). Classification (GTDB taxonomy): domain Bacteria; phylum Pseudomonadota; class Gammaproteobacteria; order UBA9214; family UBA9214; genus CAMYJZ01. The sequence continues at coordinate 178 of CAMYJZ010000150.1, forward strand.
CACCGGCGGTTCAGGACACGGCCTGCCGGTGAGGCCACCCTGTACCAGGATCGATAAGCCGCATGCAAGCAAGTCATTCACCGGACAGTAATGGGGAAATCGTTGTCAAGTTCGTCAGCAAGGGTGGCCTGCTGGAGACTGCCGATGTCTGGAGACGCCAGTTACCGGCAGATGCCCCTGTGTGGGGGAAGTGCCACTTCATCTTCGACCCCGATGCGCACCAATACGACTGGCTGGTGGCCTATGACGACCTGCCTCCTGACACCTCGGGCTCCAGACCACACACCCGGCGAGTGGAACACCTGACCTGCCCGCGGGAGCATACGCTGCTGATCACTGCGGAACCCTCATCCATCAAGGTCTACGGGAGTGACTTCCTCGGCCAGTTCGGTCACGTACTGACCAGCCAGGAACCCTGGGCCATACGGCATCCACCCTGGGCCATACGGCATCCACATGCGATTTTCTCCCAGCCGGCACTGCGCTGGTATTACGGCGTTCCCTACGGGGATGACCATGCGACCCTGCTCTCATATGAAACAATCAAGGCCGACTCGCCACTGGAGAAGAACCGGCTGATTTCCACTGTCACATCCAGCAAGAAAATGCGCTACACGCTGCACCACAGTCGATATCGATTTATTCAAAGCCTGAAGGCCACCATTCCGGACCTCGAAATATTCGGTCACGGTGTCAGGCCGATCGTCGACAAGGCAGAGGCATTGAACGACTTCCGCTATCACGTAGCAATCGAGAACCATATCTGTCGCCATCACTGGACCGAAAAGCTCTCCGATGCCTTCCTCGGTTGCACCCTGCCTTTTTATTCGGGGGCGCCGAATGCCGCGGACTATTTTCCTGCCAAGAGCTTCATCCCGATCGACATCAACGACATCGACGGCTCGATTAATACCATTAAGACAGCGATCAATAATGGTGAATATGAGAAGCGACTTCCGTATATACTGGAAGCACGCCAGCTGATTCTGGACAAGTACAATATTTTTTCTGAACTCGACCGGTTAATCAGAAAACTCCACGATCCTGAAAGGTCAATTCAAGCAAACCAGACAATCAGGAGTCGCCACGCGGTGCGCCGTAACCTGCGGGGTTATTCGCGCTACCTGCTTGAACGTACGGCCATGCAATGGAATCGCATCCATTCCAGGCGCAAGCCGCAATCAGTTCCGAAACGCTAATAAATTCACAATGAGCCTGACTGCTTAAGGACTGCAACATGAAGCAAATCGTATGCATGAAATGGGGCGACAAATATGACGCCACCTATGCCAACAAGCTTTACGCGATGGTGTCGAGAAACATAACCGGTGACTTCCGTTTTGTCTGCCTGACCGATAACTCGACCGGCATCCATCAAAACATAGAATGCATGGACTGTCCCTCCATACCCATCCCCGAGCCATTCAGCAAACTAGGTTGGCGAAAGATCACTTTGTGGATGCAAACCCTGCCCAACATGGACGGAGACTGGCTATTTCTCGACCTCGATATCGTGATTACCGGATCACTGGACGTTTTCTTCGAGTTCGAACCGGAGAAAACATTTATTGTCATGAGAAACTGGACCCAGCCAGGTGCGAACATCGGCAATACCTCTGTCTATCGATTCAGGGTCGGCAGCCATCCCTATCTCTATGACAGACTCATCGAGAACCACGAAGAACTCACAAAGACATTCAGAAACTCCCAGACCTATATATCCAGAACAGTAAACGAAATCGCCTTCTGGCCTGATGACTGGTGCATCCTTTTCAAGACGCATTGCGTACCTCCAATGCCGCTGCGGTGGTGGAAAGATCCGGAATTGCCATCCGGGACGCATGTCGTTGCCTTCCCGGGGTCACCAAATCCCGATGAGGCCGTTGCAGGTGTATGGCCGGCAAAGGGGTATAAAAAATTCTACAAGCATATCAGGCCGGCGTCCTGGATAAATCATTACTGGACTGAGTAACAAAGATACACACAGGAAAAAACCGATGAACCCCTTGAAGAAAACCGGCAAACAAATCGAGAAACTTGTCCGCGAAGCACGACTCGCTCCACGCGTCTTCCTTAAATACGGCACCTTCAAACCAACCCGGGTGGAAATGCCGAATGCGGCAGGGCCGATATTCATCGACCCCGCGGACCGCCGCGCGAAGAAGAAGATCCTGTTCGACTCCGTTCGCAACCGCTACTCCATCAACCGCCGGTTCTGGGTCGACTTCGTATCCGCCCTGGAACCTGACCTCGCACTGGACATCGGAGTCAACTACGGGGAATGCATCTTCTCGCCCGTCTACCCGGACAAGGTGTCGGCCATCGGGTTCGAGGCCAACCCGGCCCTGTTCAGGCATCTGAACAAGTCACTCGCAGGCGCCCGAAGGATCCAGGTGGAAACGCAAAGCGTCGATGCCGTGCTTCGCGAAAAGGGCAAGTCCCCGGAAACCCTCGTATTCAAGATCGATGTCGAAGGCTTCGAACCGCAGGTCCTGCTGGGCATGACCGAAACGCTCGATCATGCCCGCCTGTTCGCCGGTTTTATCGAGGTCGACACGCGCTTCCTGGAAAAAACCGGCTGGCCGCCCGAACGATATGACAGGGAGATCCTGAACCGCTTCGACCTGTATACCCAGTCGAACAGGAAGTCGATGATTTTCGAAAGAATCGCTTCGCTGGACAGCTATTGCCAGGCACACGCCGACAAGAAAAAGCATTTCGACCTGCTGGTCTTCAGGAAAGGCATATTACCGGAGTCATTGCCCCGGGGCTGGACCCTGCAGGGTTAAGCCGCACGCCATGGTTTGATCAACCTCGTTTCAGGCACCCGCAATCGATCGGTAAAGCGCCAGCGTCTCATCCAGCATCGCCCGCAGGGTAAACGAATCAACCGGGGGTACCGCAACCGGGTCCGCAAGCATCTGTGCCACTTTATCCGCCAATGCCGCCACGTCACCCAGCGGCACACGTCCCTCGGGATACAAGCTCGCCAGCACCTCCCCCACCCCGCCGTGGTCGTAGCCGATAACGGGGATACCCAGGCGCAGTGTCTCCAGCACAGTACGACCAAACGATTCGGGCTTGCGGGACAGCGACAGCACAATATCGGAGACGCTGTAGAGTTCGCGAATGTCCGCGCGATGGCCCGTGAAGGTGATGTGGTCTTCAAGACCCTTATCCGCAATCAACCGGCGCAGCTCGTCGATGTAGCGCGCCCGCTTCGGGTCCAGGTGGCCGACGATCAGGCCGTGGACCGGCAGGCCGCGCGCCACCAGCGCCGCCATCAGCTCGATGAAATCCCCGTGCCCCTTCAGGCGGGTCAGCCGTCCGGGCAGGGTCAGCACCCTGCGGTCTCTGAGTAGCGGGTACTGCTTATACCAGGCGGTCAGCCATGACGCCCCGGGCCGAAATCCCCGCGGAAAGGCCTGCGGACCCACCCCCCGGTAGATGGTGACGATCTTCCCCGGATCGGTGTCCCGGTAGTTCTCCAGGATGTAGCGCCGCGCGGTGTCGGACACGGCAATCACCCGCTCGCCCCGGGTCATGATACGGCTGTAGGCATTCACGGAATACAGCCCGTGCACCGTGGTCACGAAGCACGGACGGCTGGCCGGGTCCATCCCGCGCCAGGCCAGCCAGGCGATCCAGGCCGGCACCCGCGAGCGGGCATGCAGGATATCGACCCCCTGCTCCTGCAGGAAACGGCGCAGTTTGCGCACCAGTCGCAGGCTGGCCAGGGACTTGCGGCCCACCGGCCAGTCGACATGTTCCGAACCGGCCGCGGTCAAGGACCTCACCAGCTTGCCACCCCCCGACAGCACGATGGAGCGGTGCCCGTGGCGCACCAGTTCGTTCGCCACCTCGAGGGTGCCCCGCTCCACGCCGCCGGCCTCCAGCGCGGGGACCATCTGGACGACGGTCAGTGTTCGCTCAGCCATTGTTCTGCGATCCAGTCCGCGCAGCGCCCCGCCTCGTCGAAACGTTCATCGGGCACCTGCAGTGCCCGGCCCTGCTGCCAGTCCTCGAAGCGCGTGACCAGGCCCG
>CAMYJZ010000151.1 GCA_947258845.1 uncultured Ectothiorhodospiraceae bacterium
GCGCCACGTCATTGCGAGCATAGCGAAGCAATCTCTTGGCAGTACGGCTAATCAGTTACAGATTGCTTCGTCACTTCGTTTCTCGCAATGACGGATTAATCAGCGTTTCCCTGGCGTATGTCACGTCATTCCGGCGCAAGCCGGAATCCAGTCTGGCCACAGCAAGATAACTTCTGGATTTCGGGTCTTCGCGAGGCTGCGCCAGGAATGACTGTTCAGTCAGGCTTCATCTTGCGATGCGCCAGGCGCAGCAGGCCCATCAATTCCTGTCACCTGAAATTATTCAGGCCAGTTTCCCCTGATCCAGGTTCAACTGGATGACATTATCAGGGCTCTCGGTAATCGGCCGGTGCATTTCGGGCACCAGCGAATCGATCAGTTTGAGCAATTCGGCCTCGTCGAATTGTTCGCAGGCGACTTCGATCGCGTCCATTTTCTTGTTGAGTCCATCCCAAGCGATCGGCCGGTGGGTTGCCAGCAGAATCTTCTCATGCTGCGTGGTCAACAGCTTTTCCTTCTCGTGGAACAGTTCCTCGTAGAGCTTTTCGCCCGGACGCAGTGCGGTATAGACGATCTGGATGTCCTTTCCGGGTTCTTTCCCGGACAGGCGAATCATCTGCTCGGCGAGGTAGGCGATCCTGACCGGTTCACCCATGTCCAGCACATAGATCTCGCCACCCTTGCTCATGGATTCGGCCTGCAGGATCAACTGGGAGGCCTCGGGGATGGTCATGAAATAGCGGGTCATCTTGGGGTGCGTCACCGTGACTGGTCCGCCACCCTCGATTTGCGAACGGAACAGGGGCACCACGCTGCCGGCCGAGTCGAGCACATTGCCGAAGCGTACCGTGGCAAAACGGGTGTCGGACTGGCCGTTGAGGTTCTGGCAGTAGATCTCCGCGGTACGCTTGCTGGCCCCCATGATATTGGCTGGATTCACGGCCTTGTCGGTGGAGATCAGCACAAAGGCATCCGCGCCATGCTGGTCAGCCGCCTGGGCCATGACCCGGGTACCGACAACATTGTTGTAGACGGCCTCACGCACCTGTGTCTCCAGCATGGGCACGTGCTTGTAGGCAGCCGCATGATAGACCACGTCGGGGCGGGTGGCCCTGAACAGGTGATTGACAGCGGCCGTGTCGGTTGCACTGCCCAGGACGGCATGAAGATCGATGCCTGGGAATTTGTGGTGGAGTTCACCCTCGATGCAGTAGAGGTTGTATTCGCTGTTTTCCAGCAGTACCAATCGGCTCGGAGCCAGGCGTGCCACCTGGCGGCAGAGTTCGGTGCCGATCGAACCGCCTGCGCCGCTGATCATTACACATTTGCCACTGAGTTCGGACCTGATCGCCTGTAGATTCAGCGTCACCGGGTCCCTGCCCAGCAGGTCCTCGATGGAGACCTCGCGCAGGGCATTGATGCTGACGCGCCCGGCAACCAGGTCCGCCATGCACGGCAGGGTGCGGAACGGCACCCCGGATTGCTCGCACAATTCGACCATGCGGCGCAGTTGTGCCGAGCTTGCCGATGGTACGGCCAGCAGGATGAGTTCCACGCCAAGTTCGGTTGTGAGTCGAGGGATGTCGTCACTGGTCCCGAGTACCCGGACACCGTGTATATCCAGGCCCAGGCGTTTTTTCTGGTCATCGACAAAGCCGATGGGTTGCAGGCTGCGGCCCGGATCGCGCAGGGCATCCCGGACCAGCATCTCTCCGGCACGCCCGGCACCGACCACCAGCACCCGTGTGCTGTCCGTCCGATACAGCTTGCGGTCCTTCAGCCAGCGGTAGAAGAAACGCGGTGTCGCCAGCAGACCGATCAGCACCACGCCGTAGGCGGGGAACACCGTGCGTGGGACGCTCTCCAGACGTGTCGCCAGGGTGATGATGACCAGGCAGGTCAGAGTGCGGTTAGCGTGCCCACGAACACCGCCTTGATGATCCGCATCATGTCGGGCATGGAGGCAAAGCGCCAGTCGCCGCGGTACAGGCCGTAGTAGACAAACAGACCGACCTGGACGGCCATGACCAGTACAAGCCACTGCCAGGCGGGGGTCAGGTAAGCCGGCGGGATGGTCGAGAAGTCAAAGCGTACCCAGTAGGCGAAGAACCACGCCGCGGGCACCATAAGCAGGTCATGCGTGAAGGCGGTAACGGGGCTGCGAAGGTAGTGGAACAGTTTCATCCGTGCAATCTGTGGCGAATAATCAGTCGGGCCATGGTGCCATTAATGTCCGTCCCTGAGAATAACCCATCGGCACTAGGTGTCGTGGACCAGCAAGGGCCGGACAAGGTTACTCTCGATTATGGGATTTGTCTCCCACCAGGAGGTTGAACTGCGTCTATTTTTCACTTTGTAACATACCGGAGTAATCCGGGGCGCCTGCCTCCGTCATTCCGGCAAAAGCCGGAATCCAGTAACTGCTTGATAGGCGTTACCGGGTCTCGTGTCTGCGCGAGATTCGTGCGGCCAGTGTCAGGCTTTCCTGAGCCAATAGATCAGCGCACTGTAGGCCGCGATCCAGAAGGCCACGACCAGCCCTTGCCCCGACACGGGTAGGGTGGCGCCAAACAGGGCGGAACCACTACAGGCCAGCATCAGGGCATATTCAGTCAGCACGGTGCGGCGGTGACCCCAGCCGGACTCGACAAGCCTCTGATAATAATGTGTTTTATGGGCCTTCCAGAAGGCCTCGCGCAGCAGGACGCGGCGGGCCAGGGTCACACTGGCATCCACGATGAATGCAGAGAACACCAGGATACCCAGCCAGAGGGGCAGGATGTCCTCGAGGTGGGCCTCGAGGATGGCCATCCCCGCTAGCAGACCCAGCACGGTAGAGCCGACATCGCCCATGAACAGCCGCGCCGGCGGGAAGTTGAGCAGCAGGAAACCCGCGCAGGCGATAACCAGGATAGCGCAGCCAAGGGCAAACCCGGGCTGGCCGGCCTGCCAACCCAGGATCGCAAAAGTGCCGAAGCCAAAGATCGCCATCCCGGCGGCAAACCCGTCCATGCCGTCCATGAAGTTGTAGAGATTGATCATCCAGACCAGGAACAGCAGGACGATGACTGCCAGTGGCAGGTCCAAGTTTGCAGGACGGTAGTGGAACAGCAGGAACGCCACAACCCCGACCTGAACCACCAGCCGCAGACCGGCGCCCAGGGTGTGGCGGTCGTCTGCCAGCGCAACCAGCGCGAGGACCAGGATGGCGGCATAGAGCGGCCAGCCTGCGACCTCATTACCCGGCCAGAACTGCAAGACAACCACGCCTGCCACTGCACCCAGCAAGATCGCGATGCCACCTGTCCGGGGTATGGGTCGGCTGTGCAGGGAGCGGTCATTCGGGGTATCAAGGACCTGCCAGCGCCCCCGGACCAGCGCTAGCCACCAGGACAGTGTGCCGGAGACCATAAAGGCAACGGCGAGTGCAGCAAGGATTAGCATTCGTTTCAGAAATTTCTAGACAATTAATAGAATCACGTCATTGCGAGCGTGGCGAAGCAATCTCTTGCATCTACCTGAAAGGACCGGATGGATACGTCATTCCTTATTAAGAAAAGCTCAGCCCCTCATCTTGAACCCTTCTCCCTTCAATGGGTGAGCAACTGTGTTTATGAAAGAGGTGTTTCACTCCAATGCGCCTCATTTTTGATCATGACATTCAGAATTGTAAGGAACTTACGCATGCAGGCGACGGT
>CAMYJZ010000152.1 GCA_947258845.1 uncultured Ectothiorhodospiraceae bacterium
GTTTATTATCACCTTTTCGGATCGCTGGTTCCCGCCCAAGGTCATCCAGCTGTGGACCGAGCTGCATCCCTTCGAGCGAATGGCGCTGGTGCTGGAATACTTTCGGCATAGTGGGCAGTTTTGCGATCTCGCCACCGAGACCTGGCGGGGTTGGCCGCGTCCGGCGGATGACAAGTACGCTGCCCGGCGCCTGCTGGCAGATCCGGTCTTTGCAGTATGGGGGGCACGGTGTCCATGAACAGTCTGCTGCTAGTTGCCCACGGCAGTCGCCGGGAAGCTTCCAATGAAGAGATCCGGTCCCTGACCGAGTCACTGCGGCACAAGGACGGCAACTGCTTTGCCGATGTCGGCTGCGCGTTCCTCGAACTGGCCGAGCCCTCGATCCCGGATGGTATCAGGGCGTGCATAGCGCGCGGCGCCACCCGGGTCACCGTGTTCCCCTATTTTCTTTCCGCCGGCCGGCATGTGGCGAGCGATATACCGGACGAGGTCAATTCGATGGTTGAAGACTACCCCGATATCGAAATCACGATTGCACCCTACCTGGGCGCCGCTGGCGCCATGGGTGATCTGATCCTGCAGCAGTCAGGGTCGGCCTGAAATAGAGAGGAGAATCGTTATGCGTATACAAACCACAGATCCAATCAATGGCAAGGACGTCACCGTCAACGAGCGCACACCGTTTGTCGTCGAAGGTAGCGGTGAAGATGCGCTCAAGATCTATTTCAATTCAGATGAAAACCGGCAGATCTACCTGGCCGTCGAAACAGAAGCGCTGGGCGGTCACAGCGTCGAACAAGCCCTGGGGCTGCTCGCTGAACCTGTACAAGGGCTTCGAGGACGACGAGACCATTCTCTGGGATTGACGGGTTATAGCCTGGCGCTAAGGGTTCATGCAGACCGATAGCCTGCGTGCCCTGCTGTGACAGGTCGTTTGCACCGGACAGGCCATGAAGATTGCGATAACAGGGGGATCCGGCGGTATCGGGCAGGCGTTTGTCAGGCAGCTTGCTGCGCGGCCGGGAGTCAAGTGCGTGGCGGCGACATACCATCGCAGCAAGCCCGATTTCAGCCACCCCGCGGTGTCATGGGCCGAGGTTGACATAACCGACGAGTCCGCTGTCCAGGCCTGGACGGAGACGCTGGGCGAGATCGACTGGCTGATTAATGCGGCGGGCCTGCTCCATCGGCCGGAGAACGGCCCGGAAAAAACCATCCGCCATCTTGAACCCGATTTTTTTATCGACAACATGAGGGTCAACGCCCTGTCCAGCCTGCTGCTTGCCAAACATGCCGGCAACCATTTCAGGCACGGCCGGCCGGGCATCTTTGCCGCCATATCCGCCCGGGTAGGCAGTATCGAGGACAACCGGCTGGGAGGCTGGATAAGTTACCGCGTCTCCAAGGCGGCGCTCAATATGGGCCTGAAGACCCTGTCCATCGAGTGGGCGCGCACCCTGCCCAATGTGTGCGTGGCCGTCCTGCACCCGGGGACCACCGATACGGCCCTGTCGAGCCCCTTCCAGAGAAATGTGCCAGCGGGCCAGCTGTTCAGTCCAGAGCAGAGTGTCGGTTATATGCTGGAGGTGCTTGATGGCCTGAAGCCCGCCGATAGCGGTAAATTCCGGGCCTTCGATGGCGAGTTGTTGCCATGGTAAGCGCAATCAGGGTACCGGCATGATGGCGATCCGTTTTCCCGGACGCAGACTGCTTGTGGCACTATGGTGTCTTTTCCCGGTATTCCAGGTGATGGCCGAACAGGACGTACTCGTTCTAGATGTTCATGACCCCGCTGACCAGGGGTCGGCTACGGGCACCAAGTGGCGCCTCGTAACCGACGGAGTCATGGGGGGTGTATCGGAGGGTCGTCTCAGCCCTGCCACCATGGAGGGGCGTCCATGCCTGCGCCTGCAGGGCGAGGTGAGGCTGGAAAATAATGGCGGTTTTATCCAGGCGGCGCTGGATGTGCCGGACGCGGTGCTGGCCCGGATCGATGCTTACCAGGGCATATTCCTGGAGGTTCATGGCAAAGGTGAGTCCTACAACGTCCACCTGCGCACCCATGACCTGTGGCTGCCATGGCAGTCCTATCGCACGACTTTCACCGCAATGCCGCGATGGCAGACGCTTTATCTGCCTTTCGCCGGTTTCGAACCCTACCGTACCGGCAAGGCGCTTGATATCCGCCGGTTGGAAAGAGTAGGTATCGTCGCCATCGGCCGCGCATTCAGCGCCGACCTGTGCATCGGGAAAATCGGCTTTTACCCCTAGCCCGGACTAGTTGATGGTCCCGGTGTCCGGATTGTCGGCGATGGCATCGTATACCTTTTTCAGGCCAGGGGTGTTTCCAGCGCCGTGCTGGTCGATCTCCAGGTATTCCTGCCTGTTTTTCTCCGACTCGAAGTAGATCTTGATGGCATTGTCACCCTCGCCTTCGATAACGAACGGGGCATTTTCCAGGTCGGTAGCCTCATTCATGGAAATAGGATCAACGGTGGTCGTTATCATGGTATCCCTCCTGTTGAGATGTCA
>CAMYJZ010000153.1 GCA_947258845.1 uncultured Ectothiorhodospiraceae bacterium
CCAATATCTCGGAACAGGCGGAAATCAGCGGCGACCAGATAAAATTCCGGGTTGTTGACCCGCCCCGGGTGCCGCTTAGCCCCTCCGCGCCCAACCGGCCGTTGCTGATGACGGTTGTACTCCTTTTCAGTTTTATTGTCGGGGCCGCACTGGCGCTCTTCCTGTATCTGCTCCGGCCCACGCTGGATAGTCCGGGCACCGTCATGGACATCATAGGGAAACCCGTACTGGGTGCAATCTCGATGGTTCATGACATGCAATGGAACAGGCAACGCCGCAATGCCGTGTTGTCCTATACCGTGGCCTGCCTGATGTTGCTGGTCGTGTATGTGGGTGTGATGGCAGTCGGCGAGATGGAAATCAATATGGCGGGGATACCCAAGGCACTGATGGGGCGTGGCTAATGAGCATTTTCGAGAAGGCATTTGAGAAGCGGGGGAACAAGTCCGGTCCCGACGACGCGGACGAACTGTTACAGCCCCTGGACGATTTTCCTGACATCACGGAATCAGGCGATTCGCTTATTGCCGGACAGCAGGAGGACAATTTCGGCATGGCACTACCCGCCGACACGGGACCATGGGACGAAGATACCAATCAGGGTGACGATCCCGGAAGGCGGATCAAGCTGGATCTCACCGGCCTTAAAGCAGCGGGCCTGGTAGATCCTCGCTCAGACAAGACCAACCGGACAGCGGAAGAATTCCGGCGCATCAAGCGTCCCTTGTTGATGCATGCCGGGGGGAAGGGCGCCACTCAGGTCGAGAATGCCAATCTGATCATGGTCACCAGTGCCCTTGCCGGAGAGGGAAAGACGTTCACCGCGATCAATCTGGCCATGAGCATCGCCATTGAAATGGATAAAACCGTCCTACTGGTGGATGCCGATGTGGCCAAGCCCGATGTGACCTCCAGGCTGGGTGTGCAGGCCGAAGCGGGCCTGATCGATGTACTGCTGGACGAGGGGTCCGCATTGCAGGACGTGCTTCTTAAAACCGATATCCCCAAATTGACCCTGTTGCCATCCGGCCGGCGTCATGTGCATGCGACGGAACTGCTGGCCAGTGAGCGCATGCGTCAACTGACGCTGGAGCTGTCGACACGCTACCCCGACCGCATCGTGATTGTTGACTCCCCGCCACTGCTGCTGACCAATGAGGCCCGCGTGCTGGCGGGCTTGATGGGGCAGATTGTCGTCGTTGTCGAGGAGGGGAGAACCCCCCAGGATGTGGTCAAGGAAGCGGTGGCCTTGCTTGATGCCAATGAGATCGTCGGCGTGGTGTTGAACAAGGGCATGCGCAGGGGCCGGGGTCAGCACTACGGCGGTTACGGCTATGGCTATGGGTATGGTTATGGCTATGGCCGGTAATGCCTGCATAAGCCATCAAACACGTTACCCGCCTGGCCGCCCCTCAAGAGTATGTGGGCGCACTGTGGCGCTGGGGTGTCTTATGGTGTCCGTGAGCGTGGTCGAGGCGGGGAAGTGGGACATCACCCCGCGCCTGTCGGTGGCAGAGGTCTATAGCGACAACATCAATCTCGACGACGATAACAAGGAAAGCGACCTGGTCACGGTGGTGACACCCGGGCTCAGTGTCCATGGCCAGGGTGGCCGGCTTGTGGTCGACCTGGACTACGAGTTAGAGAACACTGTATTTCTGGACAACAGCGACGCCAACGGCAGTTTCCACAAGCTGTCCGCGGACGCAACGGCCGAAGTGACAACCATGGGGCAGGCCATTATCGACCCTGACAGGACATTTTCCGTAGACAACCTGAACACTTCAGGCAACCGGACCGATTTCTTCACCTATAGCCTGAGCCCTTATATCCGGCCCCATTTCGGCAACTACGCGGATGCGACGCTACGCTACACCAATAGCCAGGCAGTCTATGACGGGAGCATCTCCGATACCCTGGAGAACCGATTCAACGCAGGCATTGTCAGCGGGCGCAAGTTCGGGCCGCTGTCCTGGTCGGCCAACTACGATTTCGCGGATGTCGAGCGGGACGACGATACCGACGAACGCTATGAAAATGCCGACGCATCGGCGCGCTACCGTATCACTGACCAATTCAGTCTGGTCGGCCAGGCGGGCTATGCCAACAATGATTTCCGGACCATCGAGGTCATTGAAAATGGCTCTTATTGGGCCCTCGGTGCCTTCTGGCGGCCCAGCCGCTACTACTCGATTGAGGCTACCCAGGGTGACAGATCTAAGACCGCCACCCTTAGTCTCTATCCCACGCGGCGAACCTCGCTTGTCATCAACTTCCGCGACCGCGATGTTGGCCTGAATCCAGGAGAGGTCTGGAGTGGCTCCTTTCAACACCGCACGCGGCGTACCAACTGGCAAGCAAATTATCTCGAGGACACCACGACAGAGCGGCAGTCACTGTTTGTAACCGATGTGCTGTTGATCGGCGTCGATCCACTTACCGGCGAAATCCATGCCGTCCCCCAACCCGGAGACCTGGTGGTAGAGGTGCCGATTGATCCCGTCTTCTCGCTCAGGGACGAAGTCATCGAGCGTAAACGTGCCTCGGGCTCGATTGGCATGAAAACCGGCCGGAGCGATCTGCTGTTCACAGTCTTTGATGAGCGCCGTGATTTTCTGTCCACCTTGACCGAAGAGCGGATCAGGGGGGTGAGCAGTTCGTGGAACTGGCGATTTACCCCGCGTACCAATTCACTGCTGGCGGCATCGTGGCAGCGGCGCACGGACGAGGATGACATCGACCGCGACTTCTGGTACCTGCAGGCACAGCTAAAACGCCAGATCAGGCCAAAACTGGACGGTTCTGTCGAATACCGCTTTTCCCGGCAGGAAGATGATGATGACCGGAATAATTATGACGAGAATCGGATAATGGCCCGCGTGACGGCCTATTTCTAGTTATGTATGAGAAATTCTACAATCTGAGTGCGAAGCCGTTTCGACTGAGTCCGGATCCGCGTTATTTGTATCGCAGCACCGGGCATGGAAAGGCCCTGGCCTATCTTCAATACGGTCTGCAGTTGGGGGAGGGCTTTATTGTCGTAACCGGCCACATTGGTGCGGGCAAGACAACCCTGGCCCGCCTGATTCTTGCGCGGGTCAACAAGGCCAAGGTACTTGCCGTTGAGCTGGTCACCACGATGCTGGACTCCGATGATGTGCTGCGCCTGGTGGCAGCTGCCCTGGGGCTGGCGCACCAGGGTCTGTCCAAGGCGGCC
>CAMYJZ010000154.1 GCA_947258845.1 uncultured Ectothiorhodospiraceae bacterium
TTTTCCGAGTAAATACCTGGCCGGTGTAGGTGTGGCGTTCTACGTGATGTTGTCGCTGCGTGCACGGCTGCGCGAATGCGGCTGGTTTGACAGCCAGGGTATCGACGAGCCGAACCTCGCACAGTACCTTGACCTGGTGGCGCTCGGCACGGTGGCGGATGTCGTTCCGCTCGACCGGAATAACCGTATCCTGGTGCAACAAGGCCTGCTGCGTATCCGTGCCGGTCGTTGTGCGCCCGGCATTCTGGCCCTGCTCGAGGTCGGCAAGCGTAATCCGGCCAGTGCCGTTGCTGAAGATCTCGGTTTTGCAGTCGGCCCCCGTTTGAATGCGGCCGGTCGGCTCGATGACATGTCGCTGGGCATTGAATGCCTGCTTGCCGATGATGCCGCAACAGCGAGAAGCATGGCGCAGCAGCTGGATGCATTGAACCGTGACCGTCGCGAGATCGAGGCTGACATGCAGGCACAGGCGGTCTCCGCGCTGGAGTCCCTGGATCTGTCCGCGACGCAACTGCCGACGGGGCTGTGCCTGTTTGACGCAGACTGGCACCAGGGTGTGATCGGTATCCTCGCAGCCCGAATTCGTGAGCGCTATCACCGCCCGGTCATTGCCTTTGCCCGCAGCGATGAGGGCGAGGTCAAGGGGTCGGCCCGTTCGGTGCCCGGTTTGCATATTCGGCCCGGGGCTGGTGCGAAAATTCGGTGGTCATGCCATGGCGGCCGGTCTGACGCTGGCTGAGAGCGATTACCCGGCGTTTGTCGACGCCTTTGATGCAGAGGTATCAAGCCAGTTGTCCGATGATGACCTGGCGACGGTCATCTGGTCTGATGGCGAACTGGCCGCGAGCGAGCTGTCACTGGATACAGCGCAGCAGTTACGCGCGGCGGGCCCGTGGGGGCAGGGCTTTCCGGCACCGGTATTCGATGGTGAATTCAGGGTGCTGGCGCAGCGCGTGGTTGGCGAGCGGCATCTCAAGCTCAGCCTGGAGGTCGTCAGTGGCGGAACACGCATGGATGCCATCGCGTTCAATACGCCGGCACTGCCGGCGGATTGCGACTGCGCCCGCATGGCCTATCGGCTTGATGTAAACGAATACCGCGGGCTGGTATCGCCGCAGCTGGTGGTTGAGTACATCGAAACCAGTTGAACGGATGTCCGGCCTGTTCGAACCGGACAACCACCTGCCTGCACGGGTTTTGACGCGCCGGCCTTCTGCCGGGCTACAGACAGTAGTATGATGTCGCGCTTTCATTGCCAGCCGGTAAATTATGTCTGACCTGACTACAATACGGAATCACATCAAGGATCTGGACGGGCGTTCTGCGGCCCTCAGGGGGTATCTTTGACCTCGATAGCCGCGCCGAACGGTTGACTGAAGTCAGCCGCGAACTGGAAGACCCAGCAATCTGGAACGATCCCGAGCGCGCCCAGGAGCTGGGTCGTGAACGGGCGCGCCTTGAAGAAGTCGTGGTGACGCTCGGCAATATGACACAGGGCCTGCAGGACGCCAGCGAACTGCTGGAAGTGGCGGCCGATGAGGGCGACCAGGATACACTCGATGCCATCGAGGATGACCTGCAATCGCTTGAGGTGGACATTGCGAAGCTGGAATTCCACCGCATGTTTTCCGGCGAGATGGACGAGTCGAATGCGTTCCTTGATGTCCAGTCGGGCTCGGGCGGTACCGAAGCGCAGGACTGGGCCGAGATGCTGCTGCGTATGTACCTGCGCTGGGGTGAACGTCACGGCTTCAAGACCGAGCTCATCGAGGTATCACCCGGTGAAGTGGCCGGCATCAAGAGCGCCACGGTAAAGATAGAGGGCGATTATGCCTTTGGCTGGTTGCGTACCGAGATCGGTGTCCACCGGCTGGTGCGTAAATCCCCGTTTGACTCGGGCAATCGCCGGCATACCTCGTTTGCGGCGGTATTCGTGTCGCCGGAAATCGACGATGATATCGATATCGATATCAATCCGGCAGACCTGCGGATCGACGTCTACCGGGCCAGCGGCGCCGGCGGCCAGCACGTGAACCGCACGGAGTCTGCCGTGCGCATCACGCACGAACCAACCGGTGTGGTGGTGCAGTGCCAGAACGATCGATCACAGCACAAGAACAAGGCTACGGCCATGAAGCAGCTGAAGTCCAAGCTGTATGAGCTGGAAATACAGAAGCGCAGTGCCGACCAGCAGGTGCTGGAAGAGTCCAAGTCGGATATCGGCTGGGGCAGCCAGATTCGTTCGTATGT
>CAMYJZ010000155.1:0-1689 GCA_947258845.1 uncultured Ectothiorhodospiraceae bacterium
CCGGGCCGGCCCACACAGAGCTACTGGACCGTACCGATGTAGCCGGAGTCGGCCGAGGGGTAGAAACGTACCTGCATCAGCTTCAGGCCGTTGTTGTCGAAGTCCCACATGTAATCTTCCAGTTGCTCGATATTGAATATCCACAGATTGCGGAACTCGATATCGCCCGATTCGCAGTCGCCGCTGAAGCTACCGTCAGCCTCCATGACGTCCAGGCAACCCTCGGCGCGGAAGATATTGGTGATGTCCTCGACCTTGGGCTTGCCCTTGCTGCGGCTGACTTCAAACGAGCCCATCAGCAGGGTGTCTTCGCAGGTCAGGTCACCGGTGCCGTTCGCATCCACGACATTGAGGGTGTAGTTGCACTCGGCGGAGACCAGGGCGCCACCGTAGGGCTTGCCCAGGGCGATGGCGTAAACATCGTAGGCGACCAGGTCTTCACAGCCCCCGGTGTAGTCATCGCAGACCTCGTGGGGGACCTGGATGATGGCTAAATTGTCATCGGTGGCATTGCCGTCCAGCACTGCGAAGCTATCACCCGCCACGTACTTGATCTTGACCTTGCGCGCGACGTCCTCGCCACTGTCCAGGGGGACGAAGATCGCGCGGCGGCTGGTGTTGGTCATGTCCGCGATCTTGTCGTGCGAGACGCCGATCAGGTTGACCTGGAAGTGTTTGCCGACCATGCCGTCGTTGCCGAAGGCACCGGCATGTAGAGAGGGTGCAGCCAGGCTGCAGGCAAGCAGGCCGAGTGCGGCCAATTCGATTTTTATCCTCATAATCAGTTGCTCCATGTGATGACTGTGATCGGTGGCCGGGTTTGAGCCGGTCGCCGGCTGATTGTTACCCTAGGGGAGAGCGAGGAAGCGTTCTGTGATCGGTTCCTCATCAAGTGGCAGCGGAAGTGAGGAATAGCCGGGATGTGTCCCCTGGCCGGGTGCGGGTGTGAATGGCCGCACAAAAACGCTTTCCACAGTGCATTTAACCGTCGGCAGGCCGGGGTCAGAACGGGATGAGTAACAGGTTGATTGCGAAGGCAATAGACGAATGGTTTGCAATGTGAGCGGTGCGGTCCGCCTGCTGGTATTGGCTGGCATGGCCCTGTGCGGCCCGGCCCATGCCGGCGAGATAGAGGGTCATCGCATCCCGATTTTCGATGCCCATATTCACTACAACGCCGATGTCTGGGAGGCGTTGCCGCCCGAGCGTGCACTGCAGCAACTGACCGGGGCGGGTATCACCCGGGCCCTGGTCTCGGCCACGCCGGCCGAGGGGGCGGAACGGTTGTATCGACTGGCACCGGCGCGGGTCATCCCGTTCCTGCGTCCCTATGCCGACAGCAGCGCCCGCTATACCTGGTACAAGGATGCTGCCACGACCGGCTACGTGCGTGATCAGCTGGGGCGCATACCCTACCGCGGCATTGGCGAGTTTCATGTCTTCGGGGACGATGCCAGGACGGCGGTCGTCGGAGAGATCATCGGGCTGGCGCGCGAACACCGGCTGGCCCTGCACGCGCACACCAACCTGGTGGGGATGCAGGCCATCCTGGAACAGGCGCCCGACATCCCGGTGATCTGGGCGCATGCAGGCTTCAATGTGCCCGTCGGGGTGCTGAGGGAATTGCTCGCACAGCACCCGCAGCTGTACCTGGAACTTTCGTTTCGCGAGGGGATTAGCCGGGAAGGG
>CAMYJZ010000155.1:1697-2805 GCA_947258845.1 uncultured Ectothiorhodospiraceae bacterium
GCGGCTGACGCCCGAGTGGGCAAGGCTGTTTGGAGCCCATCCCCGGCGCTGCCTGCTGGGCACGGATACCTATACTCCCGGCCGCTGGGCGGAACTGGCCGATCTCGCGGACGCGGCACGGAACTGGCTTGCGCAGCTGCCCGCCGAGACCGCGGCCGCGCTTGCCCATGGCAATGCCGAATGGCTCTTCCGGCGGACCGGCCCTGATGCGAAAGTGTCCCCCGGCGGAGGCTGAAGCGGCGTATCCCTGTTATGATCCGGCTGTTTTTACTGACCAAGGAAGCCGGAATCATGAAACGATCCTACCCCTGGCTGGCGGCCGGGCTAGGGCTGGCGCTCAGCCTGGTGTTAATGCGCTACGCCGGTCCCGGCAGCGATGGTGACCCCCGACTGCCCCTGCTCACCGGCCTGCTGATGGCCGAGTTCGGCTTCCTGGTCACCGCCATCGCGGCGGGGGTCGGTATTCGCGACCTGGCGAGGCAGGGCATGGACATTCGGGTCGTCGCGTTGCTGGCCGTCAACCTGCTGCTGGCGGCCAACCTCCTGCGGCTGGGTCTTGGATTGTGGCCCGGTGCCGGTGGTTGACATCTGAATGCCGTGGCTTGTCAATTCATCGCCCGCCTTCTATGGTTGAGACATGAAAAAACTCAAGCATGAAGCGGAGCTGGTCAAGGAGGCGATCCGTGCCGGGGTCAAGTACGGCGAGGAGCGTGGTGTGGTGAAGTTCGAGCCGACCGATTCGGCAAAAGAGAAAATCGAGTACATCTATCGTCTGCTGGTCCACGACAAGGTGATACAGCCGATGCCCGAAGAGCAGGTCTCACAGCAGTCCATGCGCCACCGGCTGGCCATGTGGATCGCCCGGCAATTGCCCAAGGATCATCCGCTGCTAAAGTAGCCGTGTCGCCGCGCTACGCCATTCTGGTAGTTGAATACCTTCACGGCTGACGTTCGTCACGCAGGTGCCGGACGCCGCTGACCAGCCAGTCGCCATCCTCTTTCCTGAGCTGCACCTCGATGGTATGGATATCGAGGAACTGACCCTGTTCGCCCCGGATCGATCCCAGGGCGGTGCCGCGGAGCTCGACCCTGGCCGTGTTGCCCTCGA
>CAMYJZ010000156.1 GCA_947258845.1 uncultured Ectothiorhodospiraceae bacterium
CGGCAATCTTCTCACCACCGGGCGTACGTCCGCTTTCGGGTGAGAGGCAGTCGTCCGTCGGGCGTCGGCGGCGGCGCAATGGTGGCTTGGGCTACTTCCTGGTTCGGCCAACTCCTGACCTACACGAACGCCCATCGAACGGCAGGGGTGCCGCAGAAGCAGACATACTTGCCAGGTAACCAGCGCTATCCAGAACAGCTTGGGAAAATAGGTATACTGTCCCGGAATTGTGCCGGAATTGCGGAATTGAAGGCACAAACGCTCCAGCTTCTGTCGCTCGTGGCGCGCGGCCGCCATCCCGGCATGCAGCGAAAAGCCAGCCACTTTTGTCACCCGGGCGCTGGACGCTTCCAGGCTGCCCGCCGGCGGCAGGCTCTGCAGGCAAAACGCCTTGCGGCCCTGCTGTGGCCCCACCGCAATGCGGTAGGTGATGGAACTGCCCAGCACACCTTCCAGCCCGGTCTCGCCCGCCGGCTCCAGCGCAAGGTAGCTGTTGTCCATATCGCGCCCAGCAGCCCCTTGCGTTCCAGGTAGCGCCCGGTCCGTTCGCTGATGGCATAGACCAACTGTTCCAGCCCCGCCCGATCGGGCGCCTTCACCCGCTGAAAGCGCGGCTGCTCATGCCCGCCGGTATACACGCCGTCGAGCAGCAGCATATGGAAGTGGATACAGACACCGGTCATCCCACCGGTATCCGGGTGGATCACTGCAGCCGGCAACCGGCAGACAGGCGGCCTGCCGTGCGGTCGCGGACGACTGGTTAAGTGATATAAGATTTTGATATAAACATCAATATAATACTATTTCTTAACGATTTTGACTTATAGATCAAAATATATTTTGATATTTTAGTCAACTTTATTGGTATAATTGCCAATAATTGATATTTTAATCAAATAGCAGGAGAGGCATAAAGACCATGAGCCGCGAGACCGAGCTGATCAACCGCATCATCAAGGGCGCCCGCCAGCTCAATATCACCCAGGGTGAGCTGGCCGCACGCGCCGGCATCCGTCAGGAGACGCTGTCGCGCGCAAAACGCAACCCGACCATCAGCCTGAAGACCTTCCAGGCACTCGCCCGGGCAGCGGGCCTGCGCATCCAGCTGGTACCGGATAATCCCGTGGCCGAACAGGTCGCAAAGGGCAACCTGTTTCCGCGATGAGCACGGACCGCGAAGCGGTGGTCTGGACCCGGCTGGGCAATACGCCCCGCCGCATGGGCCGCGTGTACATCACCGACCGGGAATGCCGTTTCACCTACGATGATGGCTACCTGGACTCCGGCCTGCCCGGCCTCGGCGTCGTCTACGCGCCGGAGTTCTTCGGCCGGACAACCATCACGATGCAGCGCAATGAACGCTTCGATCTACTGCCCCCGCTGCAGGCGCTGGTGCCGCCAAGGCAGGCCGAGAATTTCCAGCGGAATCTCGCCCTGAAATACCTTGCGACCCGCGGTATCACCGGACTGGCCGGTTTTGATGCCGACTGGGAGATTCTCAAGGTCTCCGGTCACGGGGGTGTCGGGCACCTCGACCTGTTTGAGGACAGCGCCAGGGCACGGGCCTGGTACGACAGCGCACCGGCTCACCAATGAGCTGATACAGACCGTCGGGCCGACGCCAAGCGTCGGCGGTGCCATCCCGAAGCTGTTACTGTCGATACCTTCGTCCGGCTGGGATGGCCGCATCGGCCTGCCGACACGGCAAAAGACTCCCGGCATTACCGATATTGTCCTGAAATTCGAACAAACCAGTCGCTATCCCGGCATCATGGAACTCGAGGCACTGGCCATGGACCTGCATCGCGAGGCCGGCTTCGATGTACCACGGTTCTGGACCTGTCAGTTCAAGGACATGCCGGCCCTGGCAATCGAAAGATTCGACCGTGATGCAAACAATGCCCCGGTGTTTACCGAGACGCTGTTTTCGATCATCGCATCAGGCGCACCCATCACGGACAATTACAGTTACCGCTATGACCTGATTGCCCAGGCCATCGACACCCCCACCGTCACTATCGCGACCGACACCAGGGCAGCAAAACGTCACCTGTTCAGGCGCTTCGTCATGTCTGCGCTCACAGGCAACGGCGACCTGCACCTCGAAAACCTGTCAATCATGCAGACCGGTTCGGTACGCCGGTTCACACCCGTCTATGACCCGGCCCCCATGCGCGCCTACTCGCAACACGACATGCTGGCCGTGATGTCCTTTGGTGACTACGGTGATATACCACCGGGCGGTAACGAGCCGGCCGGGTTTGCCGAGGCGGTGCACCGCTTCGCCGGAAGTTGTGGTCTGAGCAAACCCCAGCGACAGGACATCGTGAACCGGTTGCTGGAGGCGACCCGCAGTTATGAATCACGCGTGAATCGACTGGCGTCAGTACCGGACATCAACAAGGAGCGGTTGATCAAGAGTGTTCGGGATGTCAGGGACAAGCTGTCCTGATCGATCAGCCCGGCAACAGGCCGAGATCGAGCAGGCCCTGCACCCCCACGAAGACCGCCGAGGCAAGACACCCGCAGACCGGCACCCAGTGAGGGATACGGATCACGCCGGGTGGCTGAACGTATTCCCGCTTCAGGCGCCACAGAGACAGGTTGACCAGGGTGAATACCATCAACAGAAAATAACTGGTCGCCTTGGCCAGCGTCTCCAGCGGCAGCCACAGGGCCAGGACCAGCAACAACAGCGCCACGCTGGCGGTGGCTACCACGGGCGTGCGTGTCGTGGCGCTGACCCGGGCGAACAGCGACGGCAACCAGCCCTGCCGTGCCATGCCGTAGGCCACACGCGAGGCCATGATGATCTGGATCAGCGCGCCGTTGATGACGGCGAACAGGCTGATCAGGGTAATGGTCAGCGGTTCGCGCCCGGTGAGGTGCGCATAGAGCCAGGCCAGTGGCGCCTCTGATAACGCCAGCGCCTCGACCGGGGCACTGAGCACGACGGCCAGTGCCACCAGAAAATACAGGACGCTCGATACAATCAGTGCACCCAGGATGGCGCACGGCAGGTCCCGCACCGGGTCGCGCACCTCGCGTATAGGAAGCATAACCCACGTATTTCGTGAGAATCCACCCGGGAGCCGGCCGTCTCGCCGGCATCCGTGCCCCTGAATCCCCGCGTTTAAATTGG
>CAMYJZ010000157.1 GCA_947258845.1 uncultured Ectothiorhodospiraceae bacterium
CAAACGTCTGCGCGACAAGCATCCGGAAAAACGCATCAACGAGGTGGCCAACAGCTTGCTGGGGCAGCTGGAACATTCCTACGAGACCCGCAAGGGCTATTGGAAAGGCGGCACCGTCAGCGTGTACGGCTATGGCGGCGGCATCATCCCGCGTTTCTCCGAGGTCGGCGATGCCTTCCCCGAATCCAGGGAGTTCCACACCCTGCGGGTGCAGCCGCCGGCGGGTAACTTCTATACCACCGACATGCTGCGCCAGCTCGGCGACAGCTGGGAAAAGCACGGCTCCGGCCTGGTGACCTTCCATGGTCAGACCGGCAACATCATGTTCATCGGCGCCGACACCGAAAACACCCAGCACTTCTTCGACGAAATCAACGAGTACGGCTGGGACCTCGGCGGCGCCGGCCCCTGCGTGCGCACCGCCATGTCCTGCGTCGGCGGCGCCCGCTGCGAGATGTCCAACTGCCACGAGCATGGCATCCACCGTCACCTGGTGAACAACTTCACCGACGACGTGCACCGCCCGGCCCTGCCCTACAAGTTCAAGTTCAAGGTCTCCGGTTGCCCTAACGACTGCCAGAACGCCATCGAGCGTTCCGACTTCGCGGTCATTGGCACCTGGCGCGACGACATGAAGGTCAACCAGGAAGAGATCAAGAACTACGTCAAGAAGAAGGGCCGCCAGTACATCATCGACAACGTCATCACGCGTTGCCCGACCCAGGCCATTTCACTGGACGACAATGACAATTTCATCGTCGACAACCACAACTGCGTCCGCTGCATGCACTGCCTGAATGTCATGCCCAAGGCACTGCACCCCGGCGATGACAAGGGTGTCACCATCCTGATCGGCGGCAAGCGCACCCTGAAGATCGGTGACCTGATGGGCACGGTCGTGGTGCCGTTCAAGAAGCTCGAGACCGAGGAAGACTACGAGTCCCTGGTCGAGATGGCCGAAGAGATCATCGACTTCTGGGCCGAGAACGGCCTCGAACACGAGCGCTGCGGTGAAATGATCGAGCGCATCGGGCTGGTGAACTTCCTTGAGGGCATCGGTGTGGACGTCGATCCGAACATGGTCAAGAACCCGCGCCAGTCCTCCTACGTCCGCATGGACGGCTGGGACGAAGAGGCCGAGAAATGGTTCGAGCGCAAGCGCGAGGAGAAGCAGGCCGCTTCTGCCTGACCACAGAGCAGGTTTTCAGACAATCCCGGCGTCAGCCCGGCGCCGGGATCTGTTCAATAAATTCAGATTTTTCAGGAGAATCACATGGCACAAGAAATGCGTTCGCCAATTGAATCCGGATGCCCTGACGCGTTCCAGTACATGCATCCCGTGATGCGCAATGCATCCCGTGATGCGCAAGAATTATGGCCAGTGGGCCTACCACGAGGACCCGCAGCCCGGCGTCCTGGTGCACGTATCCAACAACGGCGACAAGATCTGGACGGTCCGCGCCGGTACCCAGCGTATCCTTGACCTGTACACACTGCGCAAACTGTGTGACATCGGTGATGAATATGGCGAGGGATTCATTCACTTCACCATCCGCAGCAACATCGAATACCAGGTTGCCGATGAAGCCAAGGTCCAGCCGCTGATCGAAAAGCTGCGCGAGGAAGGTTTCATCGTCGGTGGTACCCGCAACTCGGTGACCATGATTTCCCATACCCAGGGCTGGCTGCACTGCGACATTCCGGGCACCGATGCCTCCGGTGTCGTCAAGTCCATGATGGACGAACTGATCGGCGAGTTCACCAGCTGGGAAATGCCCAACCGCGTGCACCTGACCACCTCATGCTGCCAGATCAACTGCGGCGGCCAGGGTGACATCGCCATCAATGTGCAGCATACCAAGCCGCCGAAGATCAACCATGATCTGGTCTCCAACGTCTGCGAACGGCCCTCGGTCGTGGCGCGCTGCCCCGTGGCCGCGATTCGCCCGGCGCTGGTGAACGGCAAGCCATCACTGGAAGTAGACGAAAAGAAATGCATCTGCTGTGGCGCCTGCTTCCCGCCCTGCCCGCCGATGCAGATCAACGATGCCGAACACTCCAAGCTGGCCATCTGGGTCGGCGGTAACCACTCCAATGCGCGTGGCGTACCGACATTCCAGAAGCTGGTGGCCTCAGGCATCCCCAACAACCCGCCGCGCTGGCCCGAAGCCACTGCCGTGGTCAAGAAGATCCTCAAGACCTACAAGGAAGATGCCAAGGACTGGGAGCGCATGAACGACTGGATCGAGCGCATCGGCTGGCCGCGTTTCTTCGAGAAAACCGGGCTGCCGTTTACCAAGTACCACATCGACAACTGGCGCGGCGCCCGTGCGAGCCTGAATGCTTCTACGCATATTCGTTTCTGAGGAGTTTTTTGCATGAAGCTTACAATCCAGGTCAACGAAGGCCCCTATCAGCACCAGTCAGCTGACTCGGCCTATTTCTTTACCAAGGCAGCCCTGGAAAAAGGCCATGAAATCTTTCGTGTCTTTTTCTATCACGACGGGGTCAACAACGGCACCCGCCTGACCACCCCGCCCCAGGATGACCGCAACATCGTCAACCGCTGGAGCGAACTGGCCAAAGAATACAAACTCGACATGGTGGTCTGTGTTGCCGCAGCCCAGCGCCGCGGCATCGTCGATGATGGCGAGGCCGAGCGCAACGGCAAGGACGCCACCAATATCGCGGACGGCTTCCGGATCTCCGGACTGGGTCAGTTGGTTGAAGGCGCCATTCAAAGCGACCGGCTGGTCGTGTTCGGCGACTGACAGGGAGAGTATATATGTCAGAAATCAAGAAATTCATGTATGTCAACCGCAAGGCACCCTACGGGACCA
>CAMYJZ010000158.1 GCA_947258845.1 uncultured Ectothiorhodospiraceae bacterium
TCGTGCTTCTCGGTCATGGCAAGCGCCAGTGACAAGGGTGGCGGCACGTTGCGGAACAGGGCTTCCAGGTTATCGGAGAGCACCACACCCTCGACGTATTTACCCGGTTCCTTGCGGGCCGAGAGCAGCAGGCTGCGTTGCACGTCGGTCAGATCCTTGAAGCGGGCGATCTGCTCGACTTCTTCCTTGGGCATCACCAGGCACAACCACCACTCCATCATGTTGAGCATCTTGCGACTGGCATCCGGGAAGTCCTCGAGGTTCTGGGTCGCGATCCAGAACCAGGCGCCGAGCTTGCGCCACATCTTGGTGATCTTGACGACGTAGCGGGCCAGCAATGGATTGGTAGTGATGATGTGGCCTTCGTCGGTAACCACCAACGTGGGCCTTGCATCGTGCTGGTGGCGTTCTACCAGGTCATTGATGTGACTCATCATGGAGATGTAGGCCACGGTGAGCTGATCCTCGTAGCCTTCGCGGGCAAGGATGCCCATCTCCAGAATGGTCACGTCCGCCTCTGGCCAAGGTGTGCCGGGCCGGTTGAAGAAGTGTCCGGCGAGCCCCGAGCAGAACAGCGCCATGCCGTCGCCCATCTCGATGGCCCGGTTACGGCGATGATCAGGTAGTGTCTCGTCGTGGCCGATTGCCTGCAGCGCATCCACCACATCCTGGGTCAATACCTGATCCCGGCCGGCATCCTTGACGGTCTTCGCGGCCAGGAAGATCGCATTGCGGATCAGCAGCCGGTCGGCCCGGGTCATGCGTGCGTCTTCCCGTTCGTCACCGCCGGTGATCATGATACGGGCGGCGATCTCCATCTCGCCCAGCACATCACGCCCGGTCCCCTCCTCGTCCAGCTCCTCATCGTCCTCGGCGAGGGCCTCCGGATCATCGCGCAAGGGTTGCTGCCGTTCCTTCTGCAATACCCGCAAGGCATCGGCGAACGGCGGCAGACTGACATCGGTGTTCGGATTGAGCGTAACCTGGTTGACCGCAAGCCCATGCGCCTGAAATTGCTGCCCCAGCAGCGAGAAGGAACCGCCCGCCTCGATGATGAAAATTCGCGGCCGGTACATCGCCACCATCTGTTGCAGAAGGTAGACCAGGAGCGCGGACTTACCGGCACCGGTGGGCCCGAGGATGAGCATGTGGGCGTTCTTCTTGCGATCGGCCCGGTGCAAGGGATCGAACACCAGCGGTTCGGCGCCGCGATTGAAGAACACCAGCGCCGCGATTGAAGAACACCAGCCCTGGATGGCCTGTACCGCGGGAGCGACCATACAGCGGCAGCAGGTTGGCCGTATGGCTCGAGAACACCAGCCGCGAACGACGACTGGTCTTGTTGAGCGCCGTGTCATAGGCCATGGGCAGGTTGCGGATATAGCTGTCGAGCGCCAGCAGGTCGGCCTCGTGCAGGATCGGCTGCAAGCCATTCGGCAGCAGTAGCGCGTTCAACTGGTTGACGTTGGCGCGCAGTGTCTTCAAATCATCACCCCGGACATAGAAGGCGATGCTGAGCGGATAGAGCTTGTTGCCGCGCGCCATCTCCCGCTCCACGGCCTCAGCATCTTCCTTGGTCAGTTCCGCCTCGGCGGAATCCCCAACCGCAGCGCGTTTGACCTGGGCAATGTGGTTGCGCGTGAAGTCCTGGGGACGGGCCGTCAGGGTGAGCACCATGACGGTGTGTTCCGGAAACCGGTCGAACAGCGAGAAGACGTGATCGCCGGCCTGCCGTTCCGCCGTCATATGCCCTACCTCCGGCGCCCGGCGCAGGCCCTGGATGGTGACCACGGTGTGCGGCAGTTCATCGAACCACCAGGTGGCCGTCGCATTGTCTGATCGCGGCATCGACAGCGTCAGCCGTTCCGCCAGATCATGGCCGAACGGCAGGTTCTCGTCCCCCGGATAGGGGGCGATTTCCAGCAGCCGGTCGGGATCGCCACCGGCAAGTGCCGGTTTCGGGTTGAACCACTTGAGCAGCCACTCGTAGAGATCCTGGCCGGTGCCACGGTGTGCTTTGACCCCGGCCGAGGCCAGCGACGCCACCCATTTGGTCGCCACGTCGTTCAGGGACTCCTCGACTTCTACGGCGGAGGGCGAACGGCCGTTGGGCTTCAATCGCCGATACAGGGTGGCCCGCACCCGCCGGAGCTGGCCCCGCCAGTGGGTACCGGTCACAGCCGTGTCTTCAAACAGCCCGCCGGGTCGGGTGATGCGGCCAAGATGCGCCGAGAGCGTGTGCTGGAAGTGCCGGGTGTATGCTGTCTCTCGGGCCACGGGCTGGGCATAGTCCGCTACGGTCTTTTGAAAACCCTGCAGGCTCGGCTCGTCCTGGACGTAGACCTGCAAGATCCATGGCGCGTCGTCCTCTTCGGGGATGGCATCGGTCAGCGCGGTCTGAATGGCATCACGCAGCTGCATCATGAACTGCGGCGTGCGTGCCTCAGTGCCGGCCGGCGTCAGTTCGAACAGAGCGCCGACACTAATGCCGTCCTCGAGCAGAAAGATCCGGCTCGCCGGGTTGTATTCCATCCACGGCAGGAGATCGGTAAAGGACGACGGGCGCTCGTAGAGTTGCCTGACCTGTTTCGTGGTGACCGGCGAATCTTCGGTCTGGTCTTCTGCCCTGGAAGCCGCAGACTTCTGCTCGATGAAACGCACTATGGCTTACC
>CAMYJZ010000159.1:0-863 GCA_947258845.1 uncultured Ectothiorhodospiraceae bacterium
GGGCTACCAGTACTGGGCGCTGGGCCATGTCCACAACCGCGAGGTGATCAGCGAGGATCCCTGGATCGTGTTCCCGGGCAATATCCAGGGCCGCCACGCCCGCGAGACCGGCCCGAAGGGCTGCACCCTGGTCGGCGTGGAGAACGGCGAGGTGACCGTGGTCGAGCACCGCGACCTAGATGTGATGCGCTGGGCACGATGCACGGTGGATGTGACGGACAGTGAAACCGTCGATGAAATCTACGATCAGGTACGTGAGGCGTTGCAGCAGGTGCTGGATGAGGCGGATGGCCGCCCGGTCGCCGCCCGCCTGGTATTGCAGGGCAGTAGCCCCTTACATTCTACGCTGCGCGCGGACGCCGACCACCTGATCCAGGAATGCCGGGCCCTGGCCATCAGTCTTGGCGGGGCCGGACTGTGGGTGGAAAAGGTAGCACTGGAGACGCGCCAGGCGGTCGCCCTGGACGAGTTGCTGGAACGGGACGACGCGCTGGGCGGGCTGCTGCGCGCCATCCACACGCTGGAGATTGATGCAGAAGGCCTAGAGGGGCTTACCGGCGAGGTCGCTGCCCTGGGGCAAAAACTGCCGCATGAACTCCTGACCGACGAGGAACCTTACGATCCGGCCGACCCGCAGTACCTGGCCAGCCTCATGGAGGACATCAAGGAACTCCTGATGCATCGCCTGCTCACATCGGGTGGCGCGTAATGGAGATCCAGGAACTCAATCTGGCCGCCTTCGGCCCGTTCAGCGACCGACTGCTGGATTTTTCGTCCTCCGATGCTGGACTGCATATCGTCTACGGTCCGAACGAGGCGGGAAAGAGTTCCTCGCTGCGCGGACTCAAGGCGCTGTTGTTCGG
>CAMYJZ010000159.1:935-2080 GCA_947258845.1 uncultured Ectothiorhodospiraceae bacterium
CGCCGAGGTCTTCGAGATGCTGTTCGGCATCGACCATGAGGCCCTCGTCCGGGGCGGGGAGGAAATCCTGGAACAAAAGGGCGAGGTCGGGCAGGCACTCTTTGCCGCCTCCATGGGCAGCGCCGCGCTGCATGCCGTGCTGGAGCAGCTGGAAACCGAAGCCGGTGAACTCTTCAAGCCGGGTGGCTCAAAACCGGCGATCAACGCCGCCCTGAAGGAATATCTCCGTCTCCAAAAGGAGATCAAGGCGCAGTCACTGTCATCACGTGAATGGGGTACAGCACGCAAGGCGCTGGAACGGACCAACAAGGATCTGGCAGAGGTACAGGCCGAGCTGGTGCAGTCCAAGGCCGAGCGCAACCGACTGCGGCGCATCCAGCGGGCGTTGCCGAAGATCGCTGCACGGCGCGAATTTCGGTTGCAAATCGAGGAGCTCGGTGACGTCGTCGTGCTGACGAATGACTTCGGCAAACGCCGTGAAACCGCTACCCGCGAACTGGAAACAGCACGGGCAACGGCCAATAGTGCGACCAAGACGCTGGAGGGGCTGCAGGAACAGCTCGCGGCGATCTCGGTGAACCCGGAGGTGCTGGAACTCGGTGAAACCATCGAGGACCTGCACGCACGCCTGGGCGGGCACCGCAAGGCCCTGCAGGACCGTCCGCATCTTGAGGCCGAGCACAGCCAGTTGCTGGCGGACGCGGATGTCCTGCTGAAGGCGGTTCGGCCGGAACTCGCCCTGGATGATGCCGAGACACTCCGCCCGGTCATGTCGAAAGGCGCCCGGATCACGGGACTGGGCAATCAGCGTCAGGCACTGATGGAACGTGTCAGTCAGGCCGCGAAGGTGCTGCGCGATTCCGAAACACGCTTGAAACAGGCGTGCGCTGCCCGAGAGGAACTCGCCGAGGCGGGGTCACCGGAGGCGCTGCACAAGCAGGTGAAGCTGGCCCGGCGGCAGGGTGACCTGGATGAAACGCTGCGGGCCGCCCGGGATGAACTCGAATCGCTTGAGCAGGCATGCCAGGACGATCTGTCCCGGCTCAGTACGCTGTGGCAGGGCACGCTCGATGACATCCCCGGCTTGCCCTTGCCGGAGCGCGAAAGCATCGACCGGTTTGAGCAGGCCTATGCCGACCTGGCAC
>CAMYJZ010000160.1 GCA_947258845.1 uncultured Ectothiorhodospiraceae bacterium
GCCGGGTTGTATTCCATCCACGGCAGGAGGTCAGTAAACGACGGCGGACGCTCGTAGAGTTTTTTGACCTGTTTCGTGGTGACCGGCGATTTGTCAGACTGATCTTCTTTCCTGGAAGCCGATGACTTTTGCTCGATGAAACGCACTATGGCTTACCCGCTGCCTGGCCCGGAACTTCACCGGGCAACGCGTATTCCACCTGCTCGTACATCGGAAAGGCCGTCGCATAACCGGGTACCGGCGCGCCTGTCTCACCGGCCAAGTGCGGAAACACGTACATCACCAGCGTCGGATTCGGCAGACGCGGGAACAGGACATCAATTTCGTTGAAGGCCTCCCGCGTGTAGCCCTCAAGCGCGGCGTCGCCCGTTGCGATGGGACGCTTCCCCAGTTCACCGCGCACGACTTGGGGATCGCGGGCGTTCACCGCCTCGATGTGCCCTTCATAGATGGTTTTCATGGAAGGCCCGTCCTGGGGCAGGACGCTGTCCTTGGTGCCGGCACAACCGGCCAGCACCAGGCTAATCAAGCCGAGTACGGCGATAGGGATCAGTGGCTGTTTCATGAGTCAGTTTCCTGCCGGTGGTATCGAGATCAATGGGAAGTTCATGGTCGACGTGAATGGCGATGCGGGTGCCGGCCGGCACGAAGACCGCATCGAAGCTCTGCGACTGACGTAGCTCTGCGACTGACGTTCCAGCAACCACTTCGAGACCTCATCACTGCCTCCCGAGATGGTCTTGCCCAGCACGAAGGTACCGGTATCGCCAGTCACACTACTGGTCACGCTGCCGGCGTCACTCACGACCGAGGTCGTCTCGGCGTTAGCCGCAGCCTCTGCAGCTGCCTGGATGGCCATCACCCCGATACGCTGCGTAAGAAACGCCGGGGCATTGGTCTTGCGCTCCCCCGTGATGCACGGAATACCTTGCTCGTCCGAGATCCAGCCGAGCGGCTTCTCCGCGCCGCCACCCTGATTGCCCCGGTCATCGCCGGAAATTGTACGGATGGTGCCGTCGTCGAAGACGAAGGTAACCGAGTCGAGGCGACCGGTGACACACGAAAGCGTCCAGTCCCCGATGGCGGTCCCGCTCCACACCATGCCCGCCACACCAGGCACTGTGAGGCCGTTTGCGGCAAGGTTGTCCGCGCCGGTGATCACCTTGAAGGGCATGGGATCACGCACCTGCCCCTGCACCGGCACCCGGCCGACCAAGGCGGTCATGGCGGTCGAGCCGATCAGTGTGGCGTTACGGGGCACCGTATAGACGGGCCGGACAGTGTTTAATTCCTTGGTGATGTCATTGGTCTTGTCACTCGTTGAGGCCAGTGCGCCACCGGTCGACTGGCCCACACGGTGCAGCAAACTGTTGCCGCTTGCCGGCGATGCCGGATCGTCCATGGCCTCCAGCGGCTCGATCCAGATCAGGCTGTCGCTAGGGACACCACCCTCCCTGGCGCCGTCCAGACCCAGACCGACCGGGATGTCGCTGCCGCCCTGGGTGGGAGCGCGTTGGGTTAATGACTGGGACAGCGCATCCACGCGTGCCGTCAGTGAGGAGAGTACGCCGGCATCGCGCCGGCATCGATCCGCTCGCGCGCTTCCTTGTCCTTCTCCCGCGAGATCAGCTCGCGCTTGACCCGGGTCGCGACGTTCTCCTCAATCTGGTGACGGGTAGACAACAACTCGCGGTTCTCACGGCGCAGATTGTCGTTGTCCTTGCGTAAAGCCTGCACTTCCGTGGTCATGGCCGCGACGTTGGCCGTCAGTGTCTTGATGGTATCGGCGGGGCTATCCGCATCCGGCGCCGGTGCCTGGGGCACGCTCTCGAGAATAAGGGCGTCTTCGGGCTCGCCGGTGCAGGACTTCAAGGTGACGAAGGCCAGCATTAGCACCACGGCGCCGGCGAGCAAGGGCAGGAGTCGGTTGGAGGTTGCGATCGCCATAGGAGTACCTAGAAGGAGACGTCAAACGGCCGGGCCGAGATCAGATAGACGGCCGTGGTGTCAGCCTCATCGCCCTTCGGCAACAGGCGATGGTGCTGAAAGGTTGCCGCAAGCCAGGTTCCCCGCAGGTGGCGCGGATCCAGTGTCTGAGGTTGTTCGGTACGATTGGTGAGCTTGATGGCGGTGACGTACAGACCACCGGCTCGCCAGGCCACCACGGGAGTCGCCTCGACCGTGCCGTCATGCAACAGGTCGACGGCTCCCCGCGAGATCGGAACTCGCACGATACCGGGCCGATCCTTGACCAGACGGATCGGTGCATAGAGTTGCTGGGCCGCAAAGCGGGTCAGCGCGATGTAGCCGAACTGTCCCCGGTCCGTAGCGTGGTCAGCAGTGCCGTCGTTGGTGCCCGGTCGGCTAGCCTCCGCCACATAGACCTGCAACGGATGGCTCGCCCCACCCTCCTGGCTGGCGGTGACATCGAAAAGATAGATACGCCCGCTGTCGAGCTCACGCACCATGAGCCGTTTCGAGCCGAAGGATGCGTGCGCCAGCAGATACACCGCCCCATTGACACTCTGC